>DAIDHM010000118.1 GCA_027459705.1 Ktedonobacteria bacterium
CGTATCACCGACAAATTGGAGGGCCGCGACGGAGGATGTGGGGGACCCACTGGCTTTCGCGCTCGACCGACTGGCCAGGAAGAATCCTGAGACAGCGAGGGCGGCGATAGCAACAGTCGTGATCCCGATGGTCAATGCGCGCCAAGATCTTCGCATGCGGATCGCTTCTCCTTCCCCCGTTAGGGCTGGGGGGATGTGTGATGACGAGAGAGTTCAACTTCGACCTCATCTCTTGCTAGGTACAACGATATAAAGGCAGGCGAGTAACGCAGATTGTTAAATACTGCTGAAAATCTGATGAAGTATACATAATACAGTCACAAATATTGTTATTCAAAAAGAACAAATATGCCAATAGCTGATATTTTTTACTTCAGCGGGCAGCCTCCAGGTTTAAGCGGGCCAGCGACGAACGGCTCGGTATCCATGTGCGAGGAGTACAGTACACCTGTAACATGAGTATGATCGAGCTTGCCAACATGGTCAGACAGGAGAGACCGAGGATGGTCAGTGCTCGGTGGTCAGTAGCCGAGGTCCCAGGATTGCAATTGGGCGGTGCTGGGGATGCCAGCGATGCCAGGGGCCCGCACCACCCACGCCGCGACGCGATGCGCTAATCGGGTAGCAAGCAGCGGATCACCCGTCCGGCGTAATGCCAGACAGAAAGTGGTGGCGAAACAGTCACCAGCGCCGGTCGGATCAACCTCCGCGACCGGTATGGTGGGAACTGGTGGGGCTTCGATTCCGTGCACCCAAAGCCGCGCCGGTTGTGGGCCAGCCGTGAGCACGACATATGGGACGGTCATCGCCCATTCTCGTACAATCGCTTCACCATCTGCCGCACCTGCGGCAATAGCGAGATCTTCGACACTGAGGATGAGCGCCGTCAGATTGGGAAGCACGGCGGCAGCATCATCCCAGGCGCGCGGCCAGACTCGCCCCGTCGCATCCCAGCGACGCAGCCAGCCTTGCGGCGTCGCCCCCACCTGCGTTACGCTGGTCCAACCGGTCGCGAGGTTCGGCGCAATCTCATCCGCAATTGGCCCGAGTAGCGCCAACGGAGTGGCACTCCATGCTGGAGGCAGGGCAGCGGAGGTCAAGGGCGTGGCGCTGGCTCGCAAATATTGGACGCGTTGACCCGCCGAATAGTGGTTCTCAAAAATTGTGGCGGTGAGAGTGGGAACGGCCACGATGTCGATATGGGAATCCAGCGCGGCGAGCGCATCCACATCTGGCTGGGGCGCGCTCGTCAGGACGCCGACCCGCAATCCCATGCGCGCGGCCAGCAACGCGGCGTAGGTGACGGTACCACCCAACTGGTATGAGCCATCTGGTGCGAGGTCTCGCGCCAGATGGCCAACGACGACCAGATCTGGGACACTCATGGCGTCGCCTGGCGGAGCTTCAAGGAGATCACGACGCGCCGTTGATCGCCTTCACCGGTGCTCTGCGTCTGCACATATGGCGAATCCTGGAGCGTCATATGAATGATGCGCCGCTCGTAGGGTGTCATTGGTTCCAGGGCCATCGCGTGGCGCGATTGCTGCACCTGACGCGCGATCCGCGCTGCCAGCGTCTTGAGACTTTCATCGCGCCGCTGGCGATAGTGCTCGACATCCACCAGCACATGGAAGCGTTGTTTCGCGTGATGGTTCAGGATGAGATTTACCAGCAATTGCAGCGACATGAGGGTCTCGCCACGTTTCCCGATCAACAAGCCCAAAAGGTCAGGATCGCCTTCGACCCGGATGTTGAGGGTCAGCGGATCGTGGTTGGTGACCGCAATTGTGGCCGGAAATTGCATCTCATGCAAAATCGTCTGCAAGATCTCTGTAGCCTGCTGGATGACCTCGTCGGGTACCGCATTGGCAACATCACCCATCGCCGACTGATATGGTGCATCATCGTCGTAGAGTTCGTCAGTATCCTCATCCAGATGCATTGGCGGAGGTGGGGTGGGATGAAATGTCCCTGCTCGCACGGCGCGCGATATCGGCGTCGAGTGCGTTATAGGTGGCTGAGTCCGTGGGGTGGGTGGGCGGTTGCTCGTTGGTTGTGGCGGAGCAACAGCGGGCGGTCGTGCGGTAGGGGGTCGCGGTGGCGCGGCAGGTACAGCCCGGCTGGCTGGTGGCGGTGGCGCGGTCGGCGCCACGTGGGGCTGGGTAGGACGAACGGCAGGTGTTGGTGGCCGCGGTGGCACGGCGGGCGGCGGGACGTATTCTTCTTCCATCTGCCCGATCCATTGATCAGCGAGATCGGGGGTCAAGACCGCGCCAGATGAAGGGGAGGTACTCGCCCGTTGTTTCAGCCATACCCGCACCCGCGCTTCTTTTGCCCCAACGCCACGGACTCCGCGCATTGGCTCCTGAAGCACCTGCACCTCAACCTCGTCGCGGCGCCGACCTAAGCGCGCCAACGCCTGGAGGATAGCATCATCGATCGATTTCCCCGAAGCTTCTACCGCATCCATTGCTGCTCAGCGACCTCCTTTTTTGGATCGAGCCGGAGTCTTGGAACTCGGGGTCAGGCGCGCCCCCGATGAGGTTTTCGGAGTGTTCGCCGTAGGTCGCGGCTTAGCGCCCGTAGTAGCGCGCACAGCACCCGCCACCGCTGGTTTGGCCACGCGAGGAGCGATCACCGTGCCTGAACCATTCGCGTTCCCACCATTCGCACTCACTAATTTCACCGCACCAGATTTCGGGAGCGGTCGGGTAATGGGTCGAGCAGGAGCGGCGACCTTGGTCGCTTTCTCGGTCGCGAATGCCCCGCTCTCCGAATCACCGCCCGGAGCATTCTGGACGCCCTGCTGCTCCAGCCGGATTTGGTCATAGGCATTGGCTTTGGTGGATTTCGTCGACTGGGCATCGGGAAGGGCCTTCGGGCTGGTGGAGGCGTCGACGGTGCGGGAACCACGGGCGGAACGGGTAGTGGCAGGCACCAGAGCGGCGGGAACTCCAGCGACCCGCAAATCGGGATCCAGGCCTGGAATGCCACGGAAGAGGCCACCCCAGCTACGTCCATTGACGAAGTATTGCTGGCCGATGGTAAACGCAGTCGTCACACACCAGTAGAGCGCTAATCCAGCGGGAAATCGTAAGCCGAAGAAAAGCGTCATTACAGGCATCAGGTACTGCATCATCTGCATCGACGCGGCATTGGGATCAGGCGGTGCGCCCGGCTTGGCGGCTGGTTTCTTCGTCAGAGTCATGCGCATCTGCGCGAAGGTGAGCACCGCGGCGATCACTGGCAGGATGAAATGGCTATCCGGTTTGGCCAGGTTGATACCCAGAAACGAGGTATGAATTGGAACGAGCAGACTCTGAATGCCAGTTGAGCCAAGGATGCTTTTCACGAATGGATACAGATCAGTTCGCAAGAGAGCAGCGCCAGTGATATGGTTTTTGCTATTGATGAATCCAAGAATGGCATTCAAGGAGCCATAAACACTCCAGAGGAAAGGTAACTGGACCAGGAGGGGCAGACAACCCATATAAGGATTGACCCCGCGCTCTTTGTAGAGCTTATTCATTTCCTGTTGCAGGACCATTGGCTCTTGTCGATATTTACGCTGCAACTCTTGAATTTCCGGCCCAATTTCTTGCATAGCTTTGCTGGAACGCAGCTGGCGTACAAAGATCGGGACGAGTAAAGCGCGCACCATCAGGGTCATCAAGATGATCGAGAAGGCCAACGCCATTGGAATATTCTGCAAGGGCGCGTAGATACCCATCAAGAGATTAAAGATGGGTTCGTAGAAGACGTAATGATACAGGCCAGTGATGAGGGTGATCGGATTCACGGAAAAGTCCCCCCATGATGGCTGCCGGCGACCTCGCCACAAGGTCGCGGGTGGGGTGCCGCGCCGCCGTCAGGGCACGGGATCGTACAGATTGCCCTTATAGAAAGGATGGCAACGCCCGATGCGCTTGATGGCCATCCAGCCGCCTCGCAGGAGGCCATATTTATCGACCGCTTCGTAGCCATAATGCGAACACGATGGCGTAAAACGACACGACGATGGGAAGATGTTCGACAGGGTGAGCTGATACAGGCGAATGACGCCTAAACCGACGTATTTCATGTGTTATCCTCGCCCTGCATTGGGCGACTGGCCCGCACTGCTTGCTGATCCGCGGGTATTAGCCGCAGATGCGACTGTTGAATGAGTCGATCGAGATCGGTTCCGAGTTCATCATAGGCCGCCGCCGCGGCGCCCGGTTTCGCGGTGATGATGAGATCATAGCCCGCCAGGAGGGTGGTGTGCCGCCCTTGCATCAAGGCGCGCAAGCGTCTTTTGACCAGATTACGTACCGTTGCCTTACCCACACGCTTACTGACCACGTAGCCGATGCGGGTCACCGTCCGCGCATTTGCTACCCAGGCGATCGAGAGGAGGCTGCTATGCCGACTACGCCCGCGCTGCCGCACAATAGCGAAATCGCCGCTCGCGCGCACCCGTTCGGTTCGTTTCGTCATCATGCGCACCAGCGGCGAAACGATCTTACTCGACCGTCAAACGCCAACGTCCCTTGAGTCGGCGCATCTTGAGTACACGGCGCCCATTGCGCGTCGCCATTCGTTTCATGAAACCATGCTCGCGCAGGCGAGGAATTCGATGTGGCTGATAGGTCCGCTTCATGGTGTGTCAGCAGCGGATCGTGGCCGCCGCATCCCCTTTCGTGCTGTGTCCCAGGTCTGCACCACCCTCTGTGGTGCCTTATTCCACATAATTATACGCCCCACAGTCGACGGTGTCAAACCGTAGGCACCGCCTGGCTACCTCTGCGCTACGTCAGCCTTGGATTGTGCAATCATCGATATACCAGGGTGATTGCGCGGCCAGGGTCGATCCAGCGGGTGTCTCCAGTCGCACACCCATGCCATGCACCAGGGACGCGTTGAAATGGGGGTCAGCGTTATCTCCCACCGTCAACGAGATCGCAAACCAGCGGTCCACATGCGCGGCATCGATATTGATATAAGTACTGTAGCTGTTGGCGTACGCGCTGTCCTTGACGAAGATGCGCACGAAGGTCTCGAATGGCCCGATGACCGTCAGCGTGTGTGGAATGTAGACAGAGCACGTCACCTGTGCGCCACTCGCCAGATCATAGGTTGCCGCGGGCGGCCGACCCGCCGGGGGGGACGTGTCGAAAAACACAACGGCTTCAGTATGCGTATAGGCATTCGGAATTCCCGGCAGCGCCGCGAACCCTGGGCTGGCCTCGCCCGCCAGCTGCGCGTCGACTTCCAGCGCGTGCGTGCCGCTGGCCGCATACCGGGTTGTGGTCGTGAGCGCTGTCGGTTTCTGGCCCGCCTCGGTGACCGTCCATCCGTCTGTCCCATCCTCAAAGTCATAGGCGGCATGCGACACATAGGGCGTCGCCACCGCGCTGGCACTGTGGGGAACGCGCGTCGTTTGCCAGACAAAGACGGAACTATCGATCGCCAACGTCATCAGCGAGAGTGTCGCTATGATGATGACCCAGCGCCGGAACCACGGGCCGCGTCCGGTAGCCGCTGGCCCAACAACCGCACGAGCCTCAGACCGCTGAGGATTCCCCGAACGATCGAACACATAACTGAAGATCGCTACACCGTATCCAATCCCCGTCATCAAGAGCGAGACCATGCCGATGATTCGTATACTCGTGTTCAGGATGTTCATGTGCCCGTACTCCCGGCAGTGCTCGCGACTGACGCGCGCGTAGAGTGGGGATCCGGCTGCCGCGCCACGATCTCGCGCCTGATGCTACCAGGGAGCGATGGATCTCGTCAAGTCTTCAGCTACGGGTTCCGGCATGCTACAATGTCGGTGGGTCATCTGACCCCGGGCCACCCGCACCCCCGGTACGCAGCCGGTAACTACCCGTGACCTTGTGGATGGAGTGACGAGTAACCATGCCCTGGTTCTTTCGCCGACCCGCGCGCACTGAACACACCGCTCCTCCTGCGGTGGCCACCTCGTCCTGTCCGCGGTGCCACGCCTCGAACCCTCTGGATGCCCGCTACTGCAATCAGTGCGGCCTCGCCCTATCGCCTGCGGCGGGGGCTACGGATACGCTCCCTGAGCCGGTGACCTCGCCCCGCCCCACCACGAGCGATGAGCGTCGCATTGTCACTGTCCTCTTCGCCGACCTCACCAACTCCACCGGGCTGGCCGAGACCCTGGAAGTCGAAGAACTACGCCGCCTCCTCTCCGACTATTTCAGCCTGATGGCCGAACAGATACATCGCCATGGCGGCATCGTCGAAAAATTTATTGGCGATGCTGTCATGGGCATCTTTGGCCTGCCGCGGTCCCATGAGGATGATCCCATCCGCGCTGTCCGCGCCGCGCTTGACATGCAGGCCGCGCTGCATCGCTGGAACGAGCAACGCCAGACCAACCAACCTGGCGCCCCGGCGCTCACCATGCGCATCGGCGTGAATACCGGGAATGTCGTCGCCACCGCCGCGGAAGACCGCCGAGACTTCCTCGTCACCGGCGACCCCGTCAACGTCGCCGCGCGGCTCCAGCAGACCGCCGAGCCTGGCACGGTCGTCGTTGGCCCGCGCACCTATCGCGATGTGCGCAGCGCTGTCCTCGCCGTGCCCCTCCCCGCCACCGAACTCAAAGGCAAAGCCCGCCCCATCCGTGCCTGGGAAGTGCGCGCGATGCGCGACGTGAATCCCGTGCCACTCGCCCGCGCCCGCAACCTCGAACCGCCCCAGACCAGGCTCGTAGGCCGTGAAGTCGAAATGCGACTCTTGCTGAATGTGTACGACCGCGTCAGGCATGACCGTCGCCCGCATATCGTCACCATCGTCGGCGCGCCAGGCATAGGTAAGACGCGGCTCGCTCGCGAATTCCTCGCCACCATCGCCGAGACCTACCCCGAACCAGAGATTCTGGTTGGACGCACCGCCCTCTACGGCGAAAGTATCACCTACTGGCCTTTAGTCGAGATCCTGCGAGAGTTCTGCGACATCGCCCCTACCACGGGCACCGGACCATCCGGCGACACCGGACTGACAACGGGCCACCCGGCTTCCGGCGGCATCGGCATCCCCGACCCACTGGATGCCGCGCGCGGCCAGCTCCTGGCCGCTGTTCGCCAGGCCCTCACCGCCGCTGGTAGCGCGGAGGACCCCGTCAGCATCGCCCACGCTCTGGGCATCGCCATCGGCCTGGATCCTGTGACAGCGGATCATCCGGCCGCACGCGGCGCCGAACTGACCCAGCCAACCCCGCCCTCCCCGGAGAACATGATCCACCCATGGCGCGTCTTTTTCGCCGCGATCGCCACCGTGGGACCATTAGTCCTCATGATTGACGACCTCCAATGGGCAGATCCCTCCCTCTTGACGCTGCTCGAAGCCGTGATGGCCCCCACTACCCCCTTGCCGATCATGCTCCTCTGCACGACGCGCCCAGAGATGTTCGAACGCGGCCCCGGCGCCGGATGGCCCGGGGCGCACAGTGGCAAAAGCGACCGCCTGCAACTCGCGTTAGAGCCCTTGAACATGGAGCAGAGCGCGCAACTCATGGCGGATCTGTTGGGCGGCGCAACCTTGCCAGAGGAAATGCGCGCAGCAATCCTACAGCGCGCCGAAGGCAACCCCTTTTTCGTCGAAGAGATCGTACGCATGCTCATCGACCGCCACATCCTCGTGCGCGACGATGGCGATGTCGCCGACCTGTCCGCTGGCGACAGTGGATCGCCAACGGATTCGCCGACCCCCAATTGGGAAGTGCTGGGACCCTGGGCCGACGCCGAGGGCGGAGGTGAGATCGTCATCCCCGATACCGTCCAGGGCGTGCTAGCCGCTCGCCTGGATCTGCTGACACCGCCCGAGCGCGAAGTCTTGCGCCATGCCGCCATCATCGGCCGCACCTTCTGGCCCGGCGCAATCCTCGGGATCGCCCCCGAACTCACGCGCCACGCAGTGCTTGCCACGCTGGAAGATCTGGCGCGCAAGGATCTTATCACGACCTCGGCAGGGCCGGCCCCAGGCGATACTCCCAGCGCCCCCGGCGAAGAACGCTACACCTTCAAACACGTTCTGACACGCGACGTCGTCTACGAAACCATGTCGCGCAGCCGTCGCGCCCAGGAACACCTGCGTTTCGCTACCTGGCTGGAATCTTTCGCCACCGGTGCCGCAGCGGCACCGGACCATCCGGCGGCATCAGACCTGCCGCCAGCCCGCGACCGCCTCCATGAATATGCCGAATGGCTCGCTCGCCACTATGAAGAATACTATCGCCAGTCCGGGCTCGCGCGTGGCCGCGAAGAGTTCAGCGAGCAACGCTCCATGATCCTCCAGAAAACCATCACCTACCTGGAAATGGCTGGTGACAGCGCCATCGATCGCCATGCCGCGCAGGCCGCAATCCGCGCCTATAGCCGCGCCTTGCACTTGCTCGAAGAAGACGCCGCCATCCACATCAAGGATCCTGAACGGCGACACCTCTTTATCTTGCTTAACGCGCGCCGCGGCGACGCCCGCGCCCTGCGCTCAGATGGCGATGGCGCCTGGCGCGACTATAAAGAAGCCTTGCGCTGGTGGTTGCAAGCGGATGTGCCCACGCCGCCGGATGGTCCGGTGCCACTCGACGCGTCCGCCATGACAGATACCCTCCGCGCGGAACGTGCCACCGGTATGCGCCTCTATCGTCGCCTCGTCACCCTCCCGACGCGCTATCCCAGTTGGTTTCGCAACCCACCCATGATTCAGGAACTGCACGGCTATCTGACCGCTGGCCTGCGCCTGGCCGAGGCCGCCGGCGAATCACATGCCCTGGACCGCGCGGCATTGCTGACGGCCAAGACTTTCTTCTGGTGGTCCTGGCCACAAGGCCGCGGCCAGGCGCAGCTGCGCGACGCCCTCGCCAGCGCCGAAGAAGCCGTGCGCATCGCGGAACTGCTGGACGCGCCGCGCGAAGCCTCTGTCGCCCTCGACGCGCTGGGCAATATGCAGGCCACCATCACCGACCTCCGCGGACATCTCGCCAGCCAGGCGCGTCGCCTCTTCTGGGCGCGGCGCATCGAAGATCACAACGAGATCATCGATATCCACAGTGAGGTCAGCGCCGCGCACCAGATGCTTGGCGCGTATCCTCGCGCCGTCTACCATGCCAATGTCGCCCTGGCAGAAGCGGCCCGCGATACCAACGAAATCTTGCGCACTCAGGCCATACAGCGGCTCGTCATCGCCTATTTCGAATGGGATCACTTCAATGAAGCCATCGCGCGCGGTGTGGAACTGCAAGGGTTGACCGCGCGCGTCGCCGTCAGTGGCGCCGGACCTTCCGGCGGCTCCGGACAACCAGGCCGCACCGGACCCTCCGGCGGCCAGAATCACTATCGCTGGGCGATGCTCGCGCTCGCCCTGGCCTATCTCCGCACTGATCAACCGGACCCTGCGGATCAGATCTTGCGCCAGCTCGCCGAGTTGCCTCCGATCTTCGAATCTCAGTACGTCGTCGTCTTGCGCGGTCGTGTGCAGGTCGCGCTCGGCTCCATCAACGAGGCCATCCGCACCTTTCAAGACGCCTTGAGCATACGCGCTGGCCGCCACAGTCAGCCCATGCTCCTCGCCGAACTCGCAGAACTTGGCGCCATGCTCGACAATGCCGAGCTCACCGCCACCTATGGCGCGCGCGCCGTCACCCTCGCCGAGCGGTCTGGCGCGCGCAAACCTCTGGCCCAGGCCTTGCGAGCTCGGTCCGGCGTCGCGTTACGAGCCGAACGAACACAGGAAGCCTGGCGCGACCTGCAGGCCGCCCTCAACATCTTTGACGCGCTGGGAACCCGCTGGGAATCCGCACGGACGCAGGTCGTGATCGCCGCCTACTGGCAGCGGCGTGGACCGACATATAGCGAATCTTCCCAGGCCGCGTTGCAGCGCGCGATGGAACTTTTCGAGCAAGTCGGCGCCCCACATGACGCCCAACGTTGCCGTGCCGCGCTGGCGAACAGCCAGGTGCCCTGGCCCTGACCGCCGCGCATACCGGGGCGACCATCGGCATCGGACTGACATTGGACTGGCACCGGACCTTCCGGCTTCCGGCTCGATCCGCACACAAACCCGCGCCCAACGCGCCAACAACCCGGAGCATTTTGGCAGCGGGCGGTTTTTAGAGTATAGTACAAGCAGATGAACCACAGGTGGAGCGAGCGATGGAGCGCATGGGCGACCAACTCGCCAGCACCGCGGCGCGGTACCGAGACGTCCCGCGCTCTACAGAATACGCGAGAGAAAGCGCAGGTGTGGTCATGGGACAGCTCGATCGCATCGCCATCCTCACCAGTGGTGGTGATGCCCCCGGCATGAATGCCGCGATTCGCGCGGTCGTACGAACCGCCTCCGCCTATGGCATCACAGCCTATGGCGTCAGGCGGGGCTTTGCTGGCCTCGTTGAAGGCACCCTCGAAATCCTCACGGACCGCGATGTCGCCGGTATCTTGCAGCATGGGGGCACCATGCTCAGCAGCGCGCGCCATCCCGCCTTTCGCGACGAGTCTGTACGTCGCGTTGCGCTCGAACACCTGGCCGCGATTGGCATCGACGCGTTAGTCGTCATCGGCGGCAATGGATCCCAGCAGGGAGCGCTGGCGCTGGCGCGCATGGGCTTCCGCGTGGTCGGCATCGCCTCGACAATCGACAATGACCTCAATGGCACGGAGACGACAATCGGCGTCGACACCGCCCTCAACACCGCCACGCACTACATCGATATGCTCAAGGACACGGCCACCTCGCACCAGCGCGCCTTCATCGTCGAAGTGATGGGACGCGACTCCGGTTACCTCGCGATGATGACGGCGATCGCCACCGGCGCCGAGATCGCCGTCGTGCCAGAGTACGCCATCGAACCAGAGACGATCGCTGAAAATGTCCGCGAAGCCTACGCCCGACACAAAGCGCATTACATCATCGTCGCCGCCGAAGGCGCGGCCCTCAAAGCGCAGCAGATCACCGAGTATCTCTGCCGCCATCCAGGCGTCTTCGAAGCGCGGCTCAGCATTCTCGGGCACGTGCAGCGCGGCGGCTCCCCCACCGTAGCGGACCGGGTCCTCGCCAGTAACCTCGGCTCCCATGCCGTCCGCGCGCTGATCGATGGCCGCGATGGCGTCGTGATGGGCTGGCGAACTGGCGCGGTCGTCGAGATTCCGCTCGCCGACGCGGTGCAATCCTGCGTCAAAGTCACGCCCGAGATGATGACGATGGCGCAGATTCTGGCGCGCTGAACGCCTGCTCAATGACCTGTCGCATGCCCACGGATTCGAGTCCTCGTTTGGTGTATAGTATGGGCAGAAGGTCTCCCTGCCTTCAGCTTACCAGTAGAGAATCGTAACTCTACTGGTAGCATGCTGGGCTGCGCGTGTTCGTTGACTCTCCGCGTATTGCCGCCGCTCATCGAGATGGAACAGGATGGAACAGGATGGTGAGTTCACCAATTGCCACCAACAGTACGGCGCAACGTATCTCGCAATGGCACCAGATCCGCATCAACCTGTTCTGGTTCGCCAATAACTTCCACTGGATCGCGCTGATCTCGGTCGTCATCCCCGCGCAAGTCGCGGTCTATTTCGGGCCAACCCATAAAGTGACGAACCTGCCGTTGGTCCTTGTCGGCGGCACGCTCGTCGCTGTCCTCGTAAACCCGCTGACCGGCTCGCTCAGCGATTACGTGCGCCTGCGATTGGGGCGACGGCGTCCCTTCATGATTGCCGGGACAATCTGCAATGTGCTGGTCTTGATCGCCTTCGCTTTCCTGGGCCAGACCTTCTTGACCACGCCACTCAGTGTGCCGAGCATCGCGTCGATGGCGTTCTTATTCATCCTGCTGGAAGCGACCAATAACTTCGCTAACGCGCCGTGGAGCGCCATCATCGCCGACCAGGTGCCATCACCACAACGCGGCGCGGCCTCCGGGTGGTATGGGGTCATGACGCTGCTTGGGACGATCGGCGGCTTCCTCTTCGCCGGGACAGTGGTCCATTATGGGGACAATATCGACACCGCCAGCACCACCTTCCGCGCGGCCTTCGCGCAGGAGATCCTGATCTTCTACCTGGCGCTGGCAGCGGTGCAAGCAGTCTTTGTCATCCTGACCGTCCTGACCGTCCATGAAACCCTCCCAGCGACCCAACTGCGCTTCACCTGGGGCGATTTCTTGAACCGCTTCCGTCTGGAGACGCGCCGCTTTCCCGATTTCACCTGGGTGCTACTGACGCGCGTCCTCGTACTGACGGGCATTTGGAGCGTCAATAATTTTCTGCAATACTATTTCGTCGATGTGCTGCACCGCCACAATGCCACGGGTGATATCGTCATCTTCTCCGGTATCTATCTGGCGACTTCGCTGGTCACGACCTTTATCGGCGGATCGCTCTCAGACCGCGTGGGACGCAAGCCGCTGGTCTACCTCTCGGGCGCGATGATGACGATCACCTGTCTGCTCTTCATGCTGTACCAGAACTTCACGGGCGCACTGATCGCCGCCGCATTCTTTGGGCTGGGGTTTGGAGCATATACGAGCGTCGATTGGGCGCTGGCGACCGATGTGCTCCCCCCGACCGATCAGTATGGTAAGGACATGGGGATCTGGTCTGCGGCGGGCATCATCCCCCAGGTGCTGGGCATTGTCCTGGGTGGCATCGTCATCAGCCAGGTCCACGCGTTCTTCGGCGGTAACATTGCCCTGGGTTATTCGGCGCTCTTCGCCATCGTCGTCGTGCTCTTCGCTTTGGGCACGATCCTGGTCTCGCGCGTCAAGGGCGCGCGCTGATCGCCCAATCCTGGCACGGACCTTGAGACTGGGTTCCATTGCATCCCACGTCGCCTACGCTTCAAAGCAAACGGGTGGAAGACATCGGGACGCAGGGAGGGCATCGCGTGGGATCAGGGATGATCATCAGAAGCAAACGACCGGTATGGATGTCCAGAGTACCCGTCGATCTCGGCGCGCTCCTTTGGTTGAGCGCGTTACCGTTCACGGTCGCTTTTGGCTCGCTGACAGCGATACATATCCACCAGGTCGCGGCGACCCCAGCCGATGCGCTCGTCTGGTTTGGGGCGCTGGTCCTCGTCTTCGATGCCTGGCGCTCGCGGGGGCGCCCTACCGTCCCAATCCACCAATCACTCGTGGCAGACAATCAACCATGGGGAGATGGTGATCGGTCCGTTGACAACCGCTTGCCGATCCGCTCCGCGACCGCACCCAGAGCGCTCCCCGTCGGAATCAAACCGCTCATTGGCGCCTTCCTCGCACTCATCGTCTGGATGCTCTGTTCACTTCTTTGGGCGCCGGACCGCGTACTGGCGCTCAAAGAAGTGGTGAAATGGAGCGAAGCGCTGCTCGTCTTCTGGATCGCCACGCGCCTGATCACCAGCGCGCGCCACGTGCGCGTCGCGTTGAGCGCCTGCGCGGTTGTGGCCGCGCTGGAGGCAATGATCGGCGCGGCGCAGGGGACGATCCTCGCGGGCGATATGGCGGTCGCAGCCGACCGGGGGGTACGCGTGCTGGGAACTTTCGGCCAACCCAATCCCTATGCGGGTTATCTGAACCTGACATTACCGATCCTGGTGGCGCTACTCGTGATTCCCTGGCTGGGCTGGCGGGCGCTGGATCCATCAACGGCACAGGACACACCGGCGGCGCAAGCGTGGCAGGGGATCGTTGGCGATCAGGTGCCGCAATCCACCTTTCGCCTATGGGGAGGGTATCACTGGCAGCTGGTGCTGCCGCTACTCCTGGCGCTGCTCGGCGCGCTCTGGCTGGCGGATTCGCGCGGCGCGATCCTGGGGTTCCTGGTCGCGCAGATCGCGATGGCCTACTGCGCCTGGCCGCGGGCGCGGCGCTGGTTCGCCATCGCCGCGGGCGCGATCACGCTGCTGGGTGGCGCGGCGCTGGCACTGGCAGGCCATGCCATCGCGCGGAAATTGGATGCGGCGGGCTGGCGCGGGTTGGATAACGCCGATCTCAGTCGTAACATCACCGACGCCAACTACTCCGCCATCGATCGACTGGCGCACTGGACGGCGGCACTGCGCATGTTCGTGGCGCATCCCTGGACGGGCGTGGGTGCTGGCAACTACGCCAGTCGCTACCTCGCGTATAATGTCCCGCGCTGGACGCACGCTCTCGGCCATGCCCACAATATCTACCTCAATACCGCCGCCGAGCTGGGGATTCCCGGCCTGCTGGCATATCTCGTCTTTGTCGCACTGACGCTGGTGTGGTGCTGGCGCGCCGCCGCGCTGACGACAGGCATCGGCCGTGCCCTGGCCATTGGCAGCCTGGGAGTCGCAGTGGCACTCGTCATACACCAGGCATTCGACGATATGACCACCCACGACATGCTGCTGCAATTCGCGCTGATCCTCGGCTGGACGGGGTCGCTGCCCTTGATCTGGCCCGCGCGGCGGCGTAGCATATGCATAGGCAAGAACTGATCGAAAAGCGCACAACGAGCGCGCGCATCGCTTACGACACCTTACGCCGCGGTGGGGCAATCCGGCCCCGTGACCAATAGCGCGCAGTTTCGTCCTGAACAGAGGCGTTCTCGTCGTCATCTCGCGCGCGTTACAAACGCTTGACGTGCCCATTGATATCGCCAAGAAGGATCCCACAGATATGCGCCCACTCCGCGATCAACTGCACAGTTCCAGGCCGAGCCTATTGCCGCGACGGCGGCGGTTCTCGGCCGTGCTGGGCGGCGTCTCGTTCATCCTGGCCGCTATCGGTTGGCTCATCATGAACGAACA
The DNA here is from genome assembly GCA_027459705.1 of Ktedonobacteria bacterium. GTDB lineage: Bacteria > Chloroflexota > Ktedonobacteria > Ktedonobacterales > JACDGC01 > DAIDHM01. Next base: position 14,761 of record DAIDHM010000118.1, read on the forward strand.
GCGACGGCGGTTGCGCATTGCCGTGCAACGCGGCGCAACCCACCTCTCGCCGCGCTGGCGGCGACCCGTTGACGGGGCATGGCGCTGGTGGCGCCAGATCTGGGTTGACCCGTGGGGACCATATCGTGACGAGGTCGCGGGGATGGCGATGGGTCATGTGCTGGAGATTGGCGTGGGTAGCTGGCGCAATCTGCGCCGCTATCCTCCCGATGCTACGGTGGTTGGAGTCGAGGCCAATCAGCGCCTGGTCTTTGCGGCACGGCGCCGCGCCCGTCGATTGCGCCCCGGCGCTGAAGTGTGGCGCGCCCGCGCCGAAGAACTCCCGTTTGCCGACGCAGCCTTTGATACCGTCGTGACGAATCTCGCGCTCTGCAGCGTCGCAGATCAGGCGGCGGCGTTGGCAGAGATCGCGCGCGTCCTGCGACCAGGAGGCACTCTGCGTTTCCTGGAGCATGTCCACGCGGAACAGCCTCTATTGGCGGCTGCCCAGACCGTCCTCACCCCCCTCTGGCGTCTGAGTGTCGGTGGCTGTCATCTGAACCGCGACACACGCCAGGCCATCCTCGACGCCGGTTTCACCATACACGCATTGACTCAGGTGACGGGTGCCTGGGGACCGGCGCGGCCCACCCTCTATGGTGTCGCGCTCCGCCCCACCATTGGCCCCATGCCCGTATCACAGGCGCACAGCGACGAGGCGCGCTGAAAACAGCCCGACACTCTCCACTGCTGGGGAAATTTTTGACAAGGCGCTGCAAAGCATGAAGACTGGTACGCTCTCCCGGCGCCGCGGCTGGTTCACCCAGGCGCCGCCCAACGCCCGTTGGAACTTCTTCACCATGGGCATCGATATGGTCTGGTATAGCCTGGGGATGGGAATTTCCTCAATCTACGCTATCTTGCCGCTCTTCGTCCATCGCCTGACACCGGCCAATTGGGTAGTGGCATTGATCCCGGCAATCCGCACTGCCGCGCAACTCATTCCGCCGATCTTTATCGCCAGCACCGCCGAACGGCTCGATCGCACCAAGCCCATCTTGCTGCGGCTGACGGTTCTGGAGCGCATCCCTTTCTTTTTTCTGGCGCTGGCAGTGGTGCCATTGGCGTTCGGACATGATCTGATCCTGCTCTGGATCTTTTTCACGATGCTGGCGATGCAAGGGATGGGGTCGGGGTTGTCTTTCCCGCCCTGGTTGGACCTCGTCGCGCGCGCGATACCAGATCGGTTGCGAGGCCGCTTCCTCGGTGGCTGGACTGGCCTGGGCAATGCCACAGGCATCGCGGGCACAGCGCTGGCGGTGGTGATTCTGGCGCGTTTTGCGTGGCCATGGAATTTCGCGCTGACCTTCGGGCTGACGTTTCTCGCGATGATCATCTCCTTCATCCTGCTGGCACTGGCGCGTGAGCCACTCCGACCGACGCACCAGGCGCCACGCCTCTCCGCGTCCGCCGCGCGGCGTTTGCGCGCCTGGGTTGGCGATCTCTGGAGCATCGTGCGCGGTGATCCCGCCTTCCGCGGCTACCTGCTCGCCAACGCGCTGAGCGGATTGGCGGCGCTGGGGAGCGGCCTGCTGGCGGTGGCAGCGCTCAACCAGGCACACTTAAGCGAGACGGAGGTCGGCATCGAAGGGACGATCTTACAGGTCGTGTTGATGATCGGCTTCCTTGGCTGGGGCTGGATTGCCGATCGCGTCGGGCATAAGCTCATCCTCATCTGTGGTTCTTTCCTGGGCATGGTGGCGATGGGCGCGGCGGCAGAGGCGCACGGCTGGCTGGCGATGACGCTGGCCTTCGCCGCCTTTGGCCTGGGAACGGCGGCAATGCAATTGGCGCAGATGAGCTACGTCGTGGAGTTTGGCCCCGCCGCGCGTCGTCCAATCTACATTGGTCTGGCTTACATCGGTCTCGCACCCTTCGCTGCCGGCGCGCCGCTCCTCGGCGGCATCCTGGCGGACCGCGTCGGCTATGCCCCCGTCTTCGCGCTTGGCGCGGCATTCAGTTTTGTCGCCGCACTGGCTTTCTGGTGGTTGATTCGCCCACCAGCGGCAACGGACGAGCCTGCGGGCACGGCGGCGTGACGCTGGCGTTCCATCTACGAAACGTACGACACAAGGGAGGACGCGGCGACCCAGAAGGAGAGGGGCGCGTATCTCACTGTGATGAGTCTGTGAGCAGGGCATGCTATCTTGCCAACATTGGTTGCTGATCCGGCGCAACCAATCGCACCGGATCAGTTGACAAGGCGATGATCGCGCGTGGCGCGGCAATGATCGATGATGCGCAGGCATCATCGATCGTATCGTACAGAGGTGAGACCCGCGACCACGCGAAGGGGCGTGGTGCCGTCCCGCCCAGACCGAGAGGAATACGATGCAGATACCCGACTATGTCCACCATACCCGGCTTCGGCAATGGGTCGAAGAGATGGTGGCCCTGTGCAAACCAGATCAGGTCCATTGGTGCGATGGTTCGCAGAGCGAATACGACGCGCTCTGCCAGTTGCTCGTCGAGAATGGCACATTTACCAGGCTCAATCCAGAGTTGCGCCCCAATAGCTACCTCGCGCGATCCGATCCCGACGATGTCGCGCGCACCGAAGATCGCACGTTCATCTGCAGTCTCAGCAAGCAGGATGCTGGACCGACGAACAATTGGGTCGATCCGCGCAAAATGCACAAGATTCTCAATGGTCTTTTTGACGGATGTATGCGCGGCCGTACGATGTACGTCATGCCATTCAGCATGGGACCGGTTGGTTCACCCCTCTCATACCTGGGCGTCGAGCTCTCTGACTCTGCGTATGTCGCAGTCCATATGCGTATCATGACGCGTATGGGACGCGCGGTCTGCGACGTGTTGGGCGCGGATGCACCCTTTGTTCCGGCGGTGCATTCGGTCGGGCAGCCCCTGGAGCCAGGCCAGGCTGATGTGCCCTGGCCCTGCAACAACGCGAATAAATATATTGTGCATTTTCCCGAAGAACGCGCTATCTGGTCCTTTGGCAGTGGCTATGGCGGCAACGCCCTGCTGGGCAAGAAATGTTTTGCCTTACGCATCGCGTCAAATATCGCGCGCGATGAGGGCTGGCTGGCCGAACATATGGCTATTATTGGCGTCCAGGCGCCTGACGGCGAGAAGACCTATGTCACCGCCGCGTTTCCCAGTGCCTGCGGCAAAACGAATTTCGCGATGCTCATCCCGCCCCCCGCTCTGGGCGACTGGAAGGTGACAACGGTTGGCGATGATATCGCCTGGATGAAAGTCGGTGATGACGGCCAGGTGTATGCGATCAACCCCGAGGCCGGGATCTTTGGCGTGGCACCGGGAACCAATGTAGAGTCAAATCCCAATGCCATGGCAACGATAGCACGGAACGCGCTCTTCACCAATGTCGCGCTGACGCCGGATGGCGATGTCTGGTGGGAAGATATGACGCCCACGCCACCACCCGCATTGATCGACTGGCATGGCAATCCGTGGACACCCGCGAGCAAAGAAAAAGCGGCGCACCCCAACGCGCGCTTCACGGCTCCCGCCAGCCAGTGCCCCTCGATTGATCCTGACTGGGAGAATCCGCGTGGTGTGCCGATACGCGCCTTCATCTTCGGTGGCCGACGCCGCAATGTGATGCCACTGGTGCTGCATACGTTCAATTGGCCGTATGGCGTCTATTTCGCGGCGACGATGGCCAGCGAGACGACGGCGGCGGCCACCGGCAAGGTTGGCGAAGTACGCCGCGATCCGATGGCAATGCTGCCGTTCTGTGGCTATCACATGGCGAGCTACTTCAACCATTGGTTACAATTTGGCCGCGCGCTCTCGAATCCACCCCGCATCTTCCTTGTCAACTGGTTCCGCAAAGATAAGGATGAGCACTTCCTCTGGAAGGGTTATGGCGAGAACATGCGCATCCTGCAATGGATCGTCGGACGGGCACGGACGCGCAGTAGCGGCGTCGAGATGGGGCTGGGTCGCGTGCCGACCTATGCCGATATTGACTGGCGGGGCATGGAAGATTTTACGCCAGAACAATTCGAGCAGGTGATGTCGATCGACACGGAACTCTGGAAGCAAGAGATTCTGTCGCACGACGAGCTCTTTATGAAGCTGTATGATCGCCTGCCCAAAGAACTGCTCTCCGTGCGCGATTTGCTGCTCTCCAGCCTCTGGAGCGAACCAGAGTGGAAAGATCGTCAGGAGTGAACAACGGCCTCGCCGACTGCATGCCGGAAGGTCCGGTGCCAGGTGACGTTGCTAACGCCGCCTGGCAGCCGACCTGCCGTTTTGGACACTGCCCGTGATCGCTGCCCGGATGGCCCAGTGCCACTCCGTTCAGGCCATCTGGTCGGGGTCGATGGCGACGACACCTGGCAGGACCAGGGAAGGGCGATAAGGGAAGCGCTCCACTTTGTCTGGTGCGGTCACCCCCGTGAGCACCAGGATGGTGCGCATGCCTGCTTCGGTACCTGCGACAATATCAGTGTCCATGCGATCGCCGATCATGACGGAGGTCTCGGAATGGCCGCCGAGTTGACGGAGGGCCGCGCGCATCATCAGGGGATTTGGCTTGCCAATGAAATATGGCTTCACCCCGGTAGCTTCAGCGATCAGGGCAGCGACGGCGCCCGTCGCAGGGACGAGGCCCGCTTCGCTTGGCCCGCTGACGTCAGGATTGGTGGCGATGAAACGCGCTCCGCCATGGATCAGGCGGATGGCGAGCGAGAGCCGCTGGAAACTATACGTTGTGGTCTCACCAAGCACGACATAATCAGGATTGACATCCGTCAAAATATACCCGGCATCGTGCATCGCCGTGGTCAAACCCGCTTCACCGATGACATAGGCCGAGCCATTGGGTTTCTGCTGTTTCAAGAATTGCGCAGTCGCCAACGCCGAGGTGAAGATCTCTTCCGGGCGGACGGGCAATCCAATATGCTCTAAGCGCGCTTGCAGGTCGCGCGCGGTGTAGAGCGAGTTATTCGTCAGAATCAAAAACGGTTTGCCCGCGGCACGCAGTCGCTCTATGAAGGTATCAGCGCCTGAGATGATTTGACTGCCCCGGACCAACACACCATCCATATCCATCAAGACAGTCGTGACGCCATGTAACACGAGTTGATCGCTCATGATAATGCCCCTATCGCGCAAGTGCTCGCGAACATCTCACCAGGTATTCTGTGGTGGCGCGAACACTGTGCCACAAACTCATCGCCCCATTGTCCACCAGCATCCTACCATCTCAGGTGTCATACCGACAACCCATCAAGATCTCTCAACCGACACCCTGGCGAGTCTTGCCGCTTTCAGCGATAAATGAAGTAGCCCGCAACCCCCGCGACGACGAGGATGAGCAAGACATTGATCCGTCGACTCAGGGCCAGCATACAGGCAACCCCCGCGATGCACCAGCCGATCAGGTTGACCCCTGGCTGATGGAGGATCGTCCAGACGACCGTGATGAGCAAGCCGACCACCGCGTGGGCGATGCCACGCATCGCGCCTTGCACCCAGGGCAGCCGCTCGATGCGCGTATAGCGACCGGCAATGAAGAGGACCAGCAATGGTGGCAGCGTAATGGCCACCAGCGCCAGCAATGCCCCCAGGTAACCATCAGTGAAATACCCTAAGCTGACCACCCATAACCCATTTGGACCCGGGCTGATCTGCCCGATGGCGATCGCTTCACCAAAGTTGGCTGGGGCAGCCCAGGAGCGGGCGATGAGATCTTGCCGCAAACTGGGCAGATTGGTGAAGCCGCCCGTGGAAAAAAGCGAGGCTTTGAAAAACAGGAAAAAGTAGACAAACGGATTGATCATAGCACGGTTTCCTGGGGAGCTGGGTCGGCTGATGGCGCCGACGGTGCCAACCACAGGGCGCCGATGACCGCTGAGCCAAACACGACGAGAATCGCCGAGAGATTCAAGGCGATGACGCCGAATACCGCCAGGGCTATGAGAAGGACCGTCGTCAGGATCCGTGGGAACGCGATACCACGCTTGTTGATGGTTCCTGCGAACAACGGTCTGAGAAAATTAATACAGACGACCAACATCAGCCCACCAGTCGCTGGGACCACACCGCGCACGACCGCTTGCACTGCCGCGAACCGCGCGATACTCGCGTATAGGGCCGCGAGTAAGCAGGTGATGGATCCACTGGGGAGGAGGAAACCAGCAAGGGCAATTCCAATACCCCATCTTCCACCAAACCGTTTGCCCAGCAGGATGCAGATGGCGACCAGATTGATGCCGGGGGCAAGTTGGCAGAGGCTCCAGAGTTGCGCGAACTCTTCACGAGTGAGGAGTCGTAGATCGTCGATAAAGATGCGCTGGATGAGGAGGGTGGTTGCGGACCCTCCGCCAAAGGATTCCAGCCCGATGCGTGCCCAGAGCCGAAATATGCGCCAGGGGGAGAGTGTGGCGCCCGCGGAAATCGTTTGCATGGAGTCATGCTTTCTCATCCGCCGCAGAGCTGATTGGATAGGTTGGTCCCGGCGCCCGCGGCGATTGCCAGAGAGTTTCTTGAGGTTGCGGGGTCGAAGCGATCGCATCGCCTGGGCGTCGAGATCGCCATCAGAATGCCTGTAGTCGCTATGATAACATGCGCAGCAAGAGGCTGAGGGTCTGCCACCGGGGTTTCTCGCAACAACGACGACAGCCAGAGCGTGGTGCTCTGGCTGCCACAGTACTGCAGGGGTAGGGTCATGGGCAATCTAGGGAGCGTAGACATTCCATTGATTGTTCTGGTAATGCAACACATATGGAGTGCTGCCCCCGGTTGCCGACGGGGTAGCCGTCGCGACTGGACCACCTATCGGAAGTGTCGTTGTGCTCCCTGGCAAATCACCCGACCCAACGGCCCAGCCCTCACTCGCCGAAACCATGGCAACGCCAGCGAGCACTGCGGGAAATTGCGTGGCATAGGGACTCCACTGACCATTAGCATAACCGAGGATGAAACTGTTCGAGATTGCTTGCGATGCGCCGGTTGGTGCGCCTAGCCCGACCGCCCAGCCAGCACTGGATGAGCCGAACGACAGCCCATAGATCACACCATTGGTCTTCACGGAACTGAGATTCGCGGCGGTCCAGTTTGTCCCGTCATAGTGCATCAACAATGGCCCATTGCCAAATCCGCTGGCGCGTTTCTGCGCACCATTTGCGAGGCCACCAGCCCAGGCATCAGTCGGCGATAACATCGTCAGGGCCAGGACATTCCCATTGATGTCATTGCGAATCACACTCCACTGGCCGTTCTGGCGTCGCAGCAGTGTGCCATAGCCACCAATCCATACATCGTTGGGGGTGAGCGCGGCGAGGGCGTGCGCGTCGCTGGTAGCGGTCAGGTTGAGTGTAGACCAGTTGCCATTGAGATAATGGACCACAATCGGCCCATGGGCTTCAGTCTGGCCTAGCATCCACCCTTCATTCGCCGAGATCATGCTGATATTTTGCAATGCGGATTGGAATGGCACAACAATCCGCTGCCAGGCTTTGCCATCATAATGCATGACGAGCGCATCTTGCTGCACCGAGCCCACCGCCCAGATGTCGTTGGCCGCGACAGCGGCGACACTGCTGAGACTGCCATTCGGTACCCCGATATGCAGCGTCATCCAGCGTGTTCCATCATAATGCGCGATGAGCGTCCCCGCCGTATCCGTACCAACTGCGTACCCATCATTCGCCGTTACCATCGCGACTGCGCTCAGTGTTCCTTGCGTGGGGAGGCCCGTCGCGGGATTGACGGTGACGACCAGCTGTCCGACGGTCTGGACGGTGCCTGGCACATTGTTGATTGCTGGGAGCGTTCCGATTGGGCCAGTTTGTGAAGGGGATGGAGTTGAGGTCGAAGATATTCCTGGGCCACTGCCAAGGCCAGCAGTAGTGACATGCCAGAGGCCAGTTACCACCAATACACCGATGAGGACGACAAGCAATGCCGCCGCTACTGTTGGATAGGTGCGCCGTGCATTGGGGCGCGCAGTTTTTTCCACGGTCGTACTCCTGTTCCGCACATGACCACCTGGGTCAGTTCTCACCGGAGACCAGGCGCCAGAGGGACGATCCATGACGTGCCGTCTCTCGCCTGGTATCCATGCTGCAACAGGAACATCTGGCGTGGACAAAAACGGACTGGTATCTTCGTCAACAAAGTTGCTTTCGTGCAGCCTTGCCAACACCGCATCCGCTAGCGAAGGCGTTGGCTCATCAGCGGCCCCGGGTGACTCAGCCAACGACCGCATCAGCGCGCGGATGCGCAAGATCGTCGCGTACTCCCGCTGGCAAGCTGCACAGGATGCCAGATGGCTCTCCACGGCAACACGCGCCGCCGCCTCCATAGGTGCACGCGCATCGCCATACGTATAGTCGGTGAGCAGATCGCGCACCTGTTGGTGATCCAACTCGCTCATATGGTGGGTTTCATCGCGATCACTCATGACCGCACCTCCGTATCCAGCGCCAGATAGGCAGCACGCAACGCGACAAGTCCACGCGCCACGCGTTTGCGCACCGCCTCGCCCGTCAATCCTAAGCGAGTGGCTATCTCACCATAGCGTTCGCCCGCCACGAAATGGAGGACGAGGCAAGCCGCGTCGTCATCACTGAGACTCTCCAACGCCTGGCGTAACAAGATGCGTGCGACTACCTGATCCTCCAGGCCAATGCCGGGGGTGGGGAATGGCACCCTCACCGCGTCCCATGACATTGCCTCGGTATGATGCTGACGGATCAGCGATAGGGCGCGATTGGTGGCGATGCGGTACAGCCAGGGGGCCAGCGGTGATGCTGTCGGCGTTTCGGGAGGCTGCCAGCGCGGTAGGGCGCGATAGGCCGCGACGAATGTCTCCTGTGTCAGGTCCCGTGCCAACTCATGATCGCCCAGCATCTGGGTCAGATAGGCGATCAATCGCTGCTCATAGAGTTGCACCAACATCCTGAACGCTGCTTGATCCCCATGGATGGCATGGTGAATAGCGTCCATCTCGCGGCTATACTCATCTTCTTCAGGCGGCCTCTTCCAGGGCATGCGCGCTTCTCCTTCACATCGACTTCCGCCTGGCTATCCTGGCGGGTTCGCCTGAGCATAGGGGGGAGTCGCAAGAGTTCCGATACTGCAATGCATCCCGTTCTGTACAACGTTGCGCCGCTGCAAAAGCGGACAAGGCAATGAAGGGTAGTGCTGTGACGTCAGATGTGTCGGTACTGGGAGTGCCGACGATGTGATACAACATCCAGGGGGATGCGCCGCCATGCCTGGGCGTGGCACTACATGCCACTGGCAACGGACGCCTGGCGGGGTGGGGCATCGCTCGCAGGACGAATAAACATGAGGTAACTTGCAGATGCGCGCACTCATCAGCGTCAACGATAAGTCCGGGATTGTGCCCTTCGCTCGGGGATTAGTCGACCTCGGATGGGAGATTATTTCCACCGGCAATACAGCTGCTGTGCTGCGTGCGGCGCAGATCCCTGTCATGGAAGTGTCCGTTGTGACGGGTGCGCCAGAGATGTTGGATGGTCGTGTCAAGACGCTACACCCCGCAATTCATGGCGCGATCCTGGCGCGACGCGATGTGCCGTCGCATATGGCGCAACTGGCTGAGCAGGGTATGACGCCGATCGACCTGGTCGCGGTCAATCTCTACGATTTCGCCGGAACAGTCGCCCGTGCTGATGTGCGCTTCGAGGATGCGATCGAGCAGATCGATATCGGGGGTGTGGCGCTGTTGCGGGCCGCTGCCAAGAATAATCAATTCGTCATCACCATCACGCAACCTGAAGCATATCCGGCGATTCTGGAGCAGTTGCGGTCTGGCGCGACGATCGACCTGGCGGGACGAAGGCGGCTGGCGGCTGCGGCTTTCGCGCACACCGCAACCTATGATGCGCTGATCGCCCAGTACCTTGGTGGGGATGAATCAGAACGGTGGCCCGAAGATCTGGCGCTACCGTTACGCCGCCAGGCAGTCCTGCGTTATGGAGAGAATCCTCACCAGCGCGCGGCTTTTTATCGCTTGCGCACGCCGGGCGAAGACCACCGCGCGACGATCGCCGCGGCCGAGACGCTGCACGGCAAAGAACTCAGCTATAATAATCTGATGGATCTTGATGCCGCACTTGGGGTCGTCCGTGATTTCACCACGCCGACCGTCGCGATCATCAAACATGCCGCGCCCTGTGGAGTGGCGACCCATCCCGACCTGGAGACCGCCTTCCGTCGCGCTCTGGCGGGCGATCCGATCTCGGCTTTCGGCGGGATCATAGCGTTGAATCGGCCCGTCGATCTGGCGACGGCACAGGCGATTCGCGAGGGCCACTATGACGCGATCATTGCTCCAGACTATGCCGACGATGCATTGCTATTGCTCGAAAAACGCAAGAACCTGATCCTCGTCGCCACCCACCAGCCCATTGCACCTGACGCGCGCGCCAACTCCATGGCGATGCTGGATGCGCGCCGACTCAGCGGTGGGATCCTGCTCCAAACGCCCGATCTGATGTCCCCGGCGGTTGGCGCCGGACTGGAGGCGGACTCGCTCCTGACAGCAGATTCCCCGGCTCCTGAGCTGGGTCGCCGTGTCGTCACGCAACGCGCGCCAGATGAAGGGGAAGTAGCGGATCTGATCTTTGCCTGGCACGTCGTCAAACATGTCAAATCCAATGCGATCGTCCTGGCAACGGACAACGCGACGGTCGGCCTGTGTGGTGGACAGCCGAATCGGGTGGATAGCATCCGTGTGGCGGCAATGCGGGCCGGCGAACGGTCCCGGGGATCCGTACTGGCATCGGATGCCTTCCTGCCATTTGGCGATAATATCGACGTAGCGGTGGCGGCGGGGGTCCGCGCCATCATTCAACCGGGAGGATCGATCCGCGATGCGGAGGTGATTGCTGCCGCCGATGCCGCGGGCATCGCCATGGTCTTCACGGGTTACCGTACATTTCGTCACTGAAGGCAAAATTTTGCCTGAACCCTACTTCATGGATGGGCACTTGTGTCGATAAGTGAGAATGACGCGAGGATGCGTAGCGTGGTCCATCGTGCCTCAACCTTCTCCCAGGGGCAACCGCGCCTTATGATCTTCCGCAACACGACAGATCTATAGATGGAACGAGGTCCATGATGCAGCACACCCATTCCTCATCTGCGGCGATCATGCAAGACTGGCAACATTGGCGCGCTATCCAGAAGTACATCGGACTGACGAGCGCGGATATCGATCTCATCTACCGTTCGCGCCAGGTCATCCTTAGCAAACGCGATCCCATCATCCACCAATATCATGAGGCGATGTTCGCGGAACCGAGCTTGCGGGTGATCGCGACAAGGGAATCGAATCGCGCCCGCCTCGTACAGGCCGCGAATGGCTATCTGGAGTCTTTGACCCTTCCCAACATTGATGATGCATATATCGCGGGCCGTGTCCACATCGGCCAGACGCATGTCCGCGTCAAACTCTCCCAGGAGTGGGTCCATTCAGCGGCGATCGTACTCTTCAATGCCATCGCCGCAAATTTGCCGGTTGAGAGTGATATGCGTCTGTTCCAGGCGATCTTGAAGCGTATCATGTTTGACAACATTTTCATCGTGGGGGCCTATGTGCAGGGCCTTATGAGCGTCAACGCCGAATATCGACAGCGCATGGAGAACTGGGAGAAAGAGATCGGCCAGCATGTCGAGCGTATCACCCAGATCGCCGGACAACAAGACGCTGCTTCGACACATCTCACGGCGTCCCAGCAGGCGATCGTCGGCGCCATGCGACCATTGCAGACGAGCTTGAGCGGCATCCAGCAGATCTCGTCTTTCATCATGGAAGTCTCGGAGCAGTCGAACTTATTGGGGCTGAACGCCGCCATCGAAGCGGCACGCGCGGGCGAAAGCGGCCGCGGATTTTCCGTGGTCGCGGAGGAGATCCGCAAATTGGCCCAACGCTCGCGTGAATCAACCAAACAGATCACCGATGCGATCGAGACGATTGCTCGTCAATCGCGCAGTGTTGATGGCCACATTCAGGAAGGACTGGCGATTGCAGAAGAAGTCGCCGCGACCGCCGCCGAATTGCATGAGCTCATGCGCAAATTGGAAGACGCGTTCACGAACAATGATGCCCCTGACACCGGATCGGCAGCAGTCCACACGCAAACTCGACATCAGGTCGCCTGAGAACGGCCGCGCACCTACCTGTAGGGGAAGGTACCGGTCCGCCTTTTCTCTCCTCTCTTTGCCGCCTGGAATGATACAATGGCAATACGCCCATGGCACCGGACCTTCCGGCGGCACCGGACCTTCCGGCAGAATCGGCAAAGGAGTGGATACGACACATGTCCACACATCGATCGTCCGCAGTTCAGACGCGACTGGCACAACTGCGCGCCAGCATGCATGCCAATCATCTGGATGCCCTGCTCATCACTGCACCAGAGAATCGCCAATATTTCACTGGCTTCGCCACCCTGGACCATGAAGCTGGTAGTGTTCTGATCACCGCTGATCAGGTGGTGTTGCTCACGGATCAACGATACAGCGAACAGGCTCGCGAAGAGGTTGAGGATATACAGGTCAGTGATCGTCGCGACACGCTGGGTGCCCTTGTCCTCGATTCGCTCAAGCAGTTTGGTTGGGAATCACACAAGGGCACGGCAAAGCCAACATTGGGCATTGAGTCCGATCATCTGACAGTCGCGCAATATGAGGAACTGCGTAAGAAAGGCACACGCTACTTTCGTTTGCGCGGCGTGGCCGGGATGGGCTTACAGCAACGCGCAGTCAAAGATAGCCATGAGATTGCACTGACACAGCGCGCTACGGAGATTACCGAGCAGACGTTTATGCATTTGCTCGAATATCTCCGCCAGCCAGATCTCACCGAGGCACAGGTCGCCGCGGAGATTATCGCCACATTCCTGCGACTGGGGGCAGACATGCCCGCCTTCAGCTCAATCGTCGCCGCCGGGCCGAATGGCGCGCGCCCCCATGCAGTTCCGGGTGATCGCAAACTCCTGCCCGGCCAGCCGATCGTCATTGATATGGGGGCCCGCTATCAGGGCTATTGTGCGGATATGACTCGCACGGTCTTCATCGACGAAGTGCCTCCCATCTGGGCGGAACGCTACAATCAGGTGCTGGCAGCGCAGGAAGCCTGTGAACGCGGACTCCACGCTGGCATCACGGGCCGCGACGCCGATGCCCTGACGCGCAACGTCTTGCAAGCCGCTGGCATGGCGGAATATTTCACCCATAGCACAGGCCATGGTACGGGTCTGCAGATCCACGAACTGCCCAATCTCTCCGTACGTGCGACTGAGGCGACCCTCCCTGTCGGTGCAATCGTCACGATTGAGCCAGGGGTCTACTTCCCTGGCGAGGGTGGCATTCGCATTGAGGATGCCGCGGTCATCACGCAGACTGGCTGCGACGTGCTGACACACGCCCCGAAAGATCTCGACAGCATGATCGTGCGGCGTCAGCCGCAACGTCATACACCAGTAGCGGCAAAACAACGGTAGTTTCGCGATCAGATCGTCCCTCACCCCAGGCGGTTGAATAAGTTCTCCGTCCGGGGTGAGGGATGTTGGTTATTCTGCCACAAGGTCAGCACGGATGCGCTGCACACCCTGACCAATATTCTCGGCCTTGAGGATGCGGAAAGTTCCCATGCCGCGCGTATGGCTCACATGCGGGCCGCCGCAGACCTCGCGCGAGTAATCGCCAATTCGGTACACTTTGACGGTTTCGGGATAGCGTTCGCCGAAGAAGGCCAGCGCGCCACCTGCCAGGGCTTCTTGCAATGGCATCATCGCCATATCCACCTCCAGATCGCGGGCGATCTACGCATTGATGCGATCCTCCACCGCGCGGATCTCCGTGGGCGTCAGCTTCTTTGGATGCGAGAAATCGAAGCGCAAGCGTTCTGGCGTGATGTTGCTGCCCATCTGGTGGACATGGTCACCCAACACATCACGTAATGCCTGCTGCAACAGGTGGGTCGCCGTATGGAGTTGGGTTGTCCGCTCGCTATGGTCCGCCAGACCACCTTTGAATTTCTCCTGATTGGCAGCGCGCGAGAGTTCGCGGTGGTGACGGAAATGCTCTTCATAGCCCGCCATATCCGCTACCAGGCCACGTTCGCGCGCCAGTTCCGCCGTAAGAGTCGAGGGAAATCCATAGGTATCGAAGAGGCGGAAGACTATCTCGCCAGACAAGGTCCCGCCGGAGGTCAACACCGGATCACTCGTGATCCTGTCGAATTCACGGAGTCCACGCGTCAATGTCTGGCCGAAGCGCTCCTCTTCGCGGCCGATCTCCGTGAGGATCATCTCGACCTGGTCGGCGATCTCCCGATAAGCCTGGTGGTAGCGCTCGATGATAGTCTGGGCTATCTGGGCGGTGAAAGGAGAGGGCATCCCGAGTTCATGCCCCGCCAGGATCGCGCGTCGGATAAGGCGACGACAGATATAACCTCGCTCGACATTGCTGGGGATGACCCGATCAGCGATCATAAAGACCGCCGCGCGCAGATGGTCGGCGATGATGCGCTCGCGTCGCATGACGCGATCCGGGGCGAGGTCGGCGCGCTGACCGGCGCTGAGTTCACGGATCGCCGCCATCGTCCGATGATAGAGGTCCGTCGCATAGACATCGGTGCCCCCCAGCATTGCCAGGATGCGCTCTAAGCCCAGGCCCACATCGATGTTGCGCTGGCGCAAGGGTTCGAATGTGCCCTCGGCGGTCTTGTTATATGTCATAAAGACGTTATTGCCGATCTCGACAAATGCACCGCAGTCGCACCCAGGGCCACAATCTGGACCACACATCGGTTTGCCAGTCGCGTAGAACAGCTCAGAGTCAGGACCGCACGGGCCAGTCTGGCCCGCCGGTCCCCACCAGTTGTCATGTTTGGGGAGCGGACGGATGCGTTCAGCGGGAATGCCGAGAGCGCGCCAGACAGCGATGGCTTCCTCATCGCGCGGTGCATCAGCATCGCCCGCGAAGACGCTCACCCAGATGCGATCGCGCGCCAACCCAAGCACATCGGTGAACCATTCGAGCGTCCAGCGCAGTGAATCCTGTTTCCAGTAATCACCCAGCGACCAGAAGCCGAGCATTTCAAAGAATGTTCCGTGCGAGGCGTCACCGACCTCCTCGATGTCATCGGTGCGCAGGCACTTCTGTGCGTTCGTCAAACGTTTGCCGAGCGGATGAGGTTCACCCAGCAGGTAGGGGACGAGTGGGTGCATCCCCGCGGTAGTGAAGAGCACGGTCGGGTCATTCTCTGGCACGAGAGGTGCCGAGGGAATTATGGCGTGGCCGCGTTCTGCAAAAAATGATAAGAATGACTGGCGGAGTTGATCACCATTCATCAACAAAACTCCTTCTCCGACCGGAAAGCCCAGTTCCGCCGGAGGGTCCGGTTCCGGTCGCAAGTAACCGTGTCGCTCCACGTCCACTGAAAACGTGAAGCATAAAAAAATCCCTCAGCCACTGTCTGGCTGAGGGCGAGTAGAACTCGCGGTACCACCTCATTTGACGCGGAAGATTTTCCACGCCATCTCCTTCTCCATCATCCAGTGTCTGGCACATATAGTCTCCATAACCGGATAAGAGAGAGGCTCAGATATCGGTGAGCCGCCGGGAAGACCTCCAGGGTGGCCCGCGCCGCGCCGTCTACATCGAGCTTCCACCCTCTCTCGATTCGCTATCGTCGACGCCGCGCTTCATCCCCTTCACAGGTTCTATGTTATCTGGCTGAGTTGAATGACATCTAACGTTAGTATAGCACATAGCAAATAGTAGACCCGGCAAACAGAGAACACATCCAGCCAGTCCTCTGTCCCCTGGCCACGATTCGCGAACGAAGGCAACTTCATTACCTCAGTCCGCCTGGCCTTTTGGCCAGGTTCAGCCAGAGTAGGTCATTCGTCACTTCCATTCTTGATTATTCTTGTTTATACTTGGAGCAGAAATCAATAAACTCAAGAACCTGGGAGATTTGATCATGACAAATTCGCAACCGGTCGATCGAGAGGCGTTGCGGCGTGAGATTCAAGCGGCGATCGCTGCGGGGCGCGAACTGGATCCGGCGATGGATACCCACCTGGCGGATTCAGCCCTTGATCGCTACGAGCAAGAGCACAAGACTCCTGCGCGCGCCCCAATCGTCGACAGATCCGGGAGTTCCAATGGCGAGATCTTCGCGCGCGTTATCACGACGATCGCTGGTGCGGGGATCTTCATCACGATCTTGGTCTTGCATCCCGAATATTGGTGGGTGATCTTTTTCCTCGGTCCCATGCTCGGTGGCTGGTGGGGTCGTGGTGGGCGCCGCTGGCACCATGCAGACGACGCTGACTATGCCTCGCGTCAACAATTGCGCGAAACGCGCCGTCGGTTGAAGATTCAGGCGCTCGAATCGGAGATCCAGCGCTTGAAGTCTGGTCAAGAAGAAGTGTAAAGCCACGGCCAGGAAGCATGCTCCCTGGCCGCGGCAGTGGCGCTGAAGTGGCTACGAGTTATTGGTTGGGATAAGATTGCGGCCTTTGATGCGGCTGTTAATGAAACCCAGGATAGCGATCACGACCACCGCGAAGACCGTGGCAATGATCGCATAGATAAATTTCTTCTCTGTGGTGTTTTGCACATTGAAGAGACCGTTGGTCGACAGATAGGTTTGAAAGGCGTCATTCCAGGCAAAGGCCGCCACAAAACCTACCGCTGAAGAAATGAGAGCGACGACCGTTGTTACGAAATTCCCGGTCGCGACCAGCGCACGCTCAAGTTGCCGCTGGGAGAGCCGCAATGATTCCTGATACATCGCCGATGCCTGATCGCGCGAAACTCCAAATCTGCGCTGTATTCGTTGGACTTCGTCATTCTGTTGTTGTTCGGACATCCGTTGCTACCTCCACACAATACTGAGCGGCCTGCCCACAGGCGAACAGCCGTTGCTCATCTGCCTGTAGTATTCCTGATCGCATGTCTCTCGTCAAGATGTTATTGTGCAAAGTCCTCAAGATGTGAAAAGGCTCGCAGTCCTGCTCACTGTCAGAGAGTCGGACTGCGAGCGATCTCGCTAATTTTTTCCCTCAGGTCTCATCATCCTGCTTGGAGATCGAGGGTACGTAGATCGACCCCAGGCCGTAGCACTTTCGACCAGACCACCCATTGTTGCACGGTGCGCATCCCCGCGCGTTCATAGACGCGATTCGCGCCGGTCAGGCTGGTGCCATCTACGCCCAGGCTAACACGCCGCACTCCGGCGCGCCAGAACTCACCAAATGAATGTAGCAACAAGGCCCGCGCCAATCCCTGGCGACGGTACGCGCGGCGCACACCAAGCGTATTGACCCAGCCAGTCAGGGCATCAGTGCTACAGAGCGAGAATCCCGCGATGGTCGCACCATCCATTGCCAGATACCATTGTTCTGGGTGGTAATCGGGGGTATTTATGCGCATCTCATACCAGCGATCATAATTGCGCGGCGTATCGCCCCAGTGATCCTGAAATGCATCGCTGACCGCGGCGAAGATGGCCGGTTCGTCTTGCCCGCGCACGGCCGAACGGACCATCAACCCGGTCGGCCACTCTGCACTGGGTGGCTGCTCCGTCATGTCGATGCGCATGCGATGGAAAGTCCGCTCCATCTGGTAGCCCGCCGTGGTGAACAGTCCTTGTGCACCCATGTCATTAGCACTCATTCCACTCTGAACGATGACCTGCGCGCCTTCGGGTTGGTTTGGAATCATGGTTTGCGCCTCCGCCTCGGTCCAGCTGATGAGAGCCTGACCGAGCCCCCTACCACGATACCCTGGGTGCACGTAGCCATCAGTATGAATGACGCCCTGGCCGAACGACAAAACCTCACCATAGCCCGCCAGTGCGCCATCATCGGCCATGATGAGTATCGTCGCTGCTTTGCTCGATGACCACCAATGCGCAAGTTCCGCTGCGTCATAGGCATTGGCTTCACCATAATCCGCGATGTCGCAGCTACGCAGCAGTTCGATAATCGCGGGAATGTCTGCCTCGGTGGCAGGGCGTGATTGGTAGCCCGTCGGTAACTGGATGAACATAAGAAACTGGACCCCTTTTCTTTCTCTGGATTTATCCTTCTGAACTCCACGATTGTAGCGCGGAAGGTCGCTTGGGGAAGAGAATGTGGATCAATCGGCTCGCTTCCTTACGTGCGTAACAATCTGGGTAGACGTCTCTGAGTTCCTCGACCGTGTGGTGGCCAAAGAGCACATGCAAGAAAGTCAGATTGGGGAAGAGGACATCCCCATTACCACTGCCATCCCCATCAGATTGTGGTCGGAACGTTTCGATTGCTGTCATAATGCCGTCGACAAAGGTCAACGTCAGGCCGGTGCGATAGAAACCCAGCCGCAGATCGCCGGTATACCCGGCCAACTCGGACGCCGCCAAACGCGCCGCGAGCACAGGCTGGATGTGGCGCAGGAAGGCCGGCAGATCGGCCACCCGCAGATACCAGGCATAGGGAGACATACTTAGCCCATTTCTCGGACTCAAGACCGATTGATGAAAGATATCATAGACCGGATGGGTCGCGCCTAACCAGACATTGAGATACCGGCAATGCTGGTTATCGGTCATTGGTTCGGGCGTCACTGGCTCCGGCGATGCAGCGGCCTCCGCGCGATTACGCGCCGCTATGACCTCACCATAGCTCTGCAGGTAACGGAAAATCGTGGGCGTCACCGCCAGCCAATTCATTCCGGCCACCAGTTCATAGGTATTAATCGCCAGCTGCGCCATACCGCGAATCCAACCGTTATGCTGGACGAACCCAATGCGCTCTCCTGCAAGGGTCGTGACGATCGCCAACTCATCGCGGAATCGCTCACCCTCCCAGCCTGTCAGGACATGCTCCCATTCCGCTTCCGAGTAGACATTGGCGACGAGTGATCGCCGTCGCGCATTCACCGCGACCAGTTCGGTAATGAAACTCAGGTCCTCACGACTCGCGGGACGGACCAGATAAGGCTCGCTCTCCCCCTGCTTCAGCTGGGGTAAAAAGTCGCTGATGGCGATACGCGCACCGCCCAACGGGACGGTCATCTCATAGCCAAATTGTCGGTAGTAGTATGGAATGCCAGTGATTGCCTGGAGATGATCGCCACGCGCTTCGCTGATGGCGTGCACCGCTGCCATCTGGGCGCGGATCAGGCCTTTGTGGCGATATTCAGACCGCGTCAGGACGAATTCTGGCTGGCCAACGCGGAGCGGGATGCCATCGTAGGTCCAATGTTGAGATAGCAAACCAACGGAAGAGACAATCCGCTGGGTAGTGGTATCTTCGACTACTAGATAATCAGCAGGTATACAGAAAGGTGTCTCGCCTGCAGCTATCTTGCGCATCCACACGCCGGCGCGGGGCGCAAATGTTTGCGTTCCAAATGCTTCCAACTCGGGCAGGTCTGCCGGGGTGACGGGCCGCATCCTCAGCCCATCACCGAGATCACGCGTGCCGGGATGCGTTTCGCTCGTTGTCATGGTAGAGACTCCTTATGCTCTCGATACTTTGCATCGCACATGCTGGTCAGTAGGGTGGTTCGCTTCTTCGATCTCTGGCTCGTTCTCAGCCATTTCGTTTCAATTTGCCGGTCCGTTTGGCATGACGTTCGGCTGCCATGAAGATCCAAAGCCCGACCGGAATAGTGACGATCCCGGCGATCACCAGCTTGAGGCAGTAACCCCACAGGTCCCAAATCGGGACACCTTGAATCATCCCCTGACGCAATCCATCCAGGACGTAGGTCGCGGGCGAAAGGTAGGAAAGGGGATGCATCCAACCGGGCAGGACGGAGACCGGATAATAAACCCCCGAGACGAGCAGAATCACCGAGCGGATGATGTACGTCATCTGCGCGCCGCGTTCGGTAAAGAGCATCGGCAGCACCGCTGCCATAATGCCGAAACCGACGAATGAGAAGGTGCCAAGCAGCAGCAGTACAACCGCTGTCAGCCAATTCGCGTTGCTGAGGTCGATATGGAAGAAGGCTGCCATGACGGCAATCTGGATGGCGGTGAGCAGCAAGCCGTGCAGCACGGCAAAGGCGCTGGTGCCGAGCATCTGCGTAATGCGCTGGACCGGGGCCATGAAGGTATATTCAATCGTCCCCTCCCATTTCTCGATCGTGACGGTTTCGGCGACATTATCGAAACATATCGAGAGGTACGACCAGATCGAGGTGCCGATCAGCAGGCTGAGAATGCTGGCGTTGATCTGCGCCTGCGTCGGATGAAAACCGGGGATGATCTGGCCGGCGGCATAGGCGATATACGTCACCGCCAGCCCATTGACGATGTTATAGGTAATCCAGACCAGTTCCCACGACCAGTAGCGTTTCGTCAGATTCCAATTTCGTTCGAAGAACGCGTAAGCCGCACGAGTCTGGCGCGCCAGTGGTTGTGCCATGAGAGAACTCCTTTGTCGGTGTGCTAGCGGATGGATCGGTGCTGATAGTTTGGACCTGTTATCTTGTGTTTATCAGGTACTTTCTGCCAATACTTCGCCATGGGCAACCGCGCCACGTTCGATCCATTCGCGGTCCTCAACGCGCCACAATGTGCGATTGAAGAATTGCGAGATGACGAAAAGCAACCAGAACACGCCAACCACAACATAAATCGCGGCTGGATTGTAAAAACCACCAAGCAGACCAAAAATCAATGTGCTGAGTGGTCCAGTAAATTGCGCGATCAAGCGACGTATGGAGAAGACGCGGCCCTGCTGGGCACGCGGCACCTGGCTCTGCCAGATGGCCTGGGAATGGGCATTCATGAACGGGATCATCGCGACCGAGACGAACTCAATCACGAGGGTCAGGTAAAAGAATGGCGAGAGGCCAAACGCGATTCCCGCGACACTGGCGAAGATCATCGGGATCAGGACACCGCGAATGCGAGACCGCTTCAACCCGCCCCACGCACTCACTGCCGCGCCGCCCAGAACGCCGCCCAGACTGCCCACCATTCCGAGCGCCGCCAATGCGGAAGCCAGCGTGAATCCGTGGGTGAGCCAGTCATGCGCCAGATTGAATTTCAGCATCAAGGTATTCAGAATGCCGACCCCACCAACGAAGTTCGCCACCGTGAAAGTCCCGAGCAACCAGAGCATGGGGCGGCGTCGCCAGATATAAGTTGCGCCAAAACGCACATCGTCCCAGATACTCGCCTGGATTTTTCCCGTAGCATCGCGATCCGCGCGCTGCGGCGATGGAATGGTGAGCCAGAGCGGGACCAGCGCCGCGATGAAGAAGGTCAATGCGTCGATGCCGACGGCGATCGGCGTGCCATCGCGGAAAGTATGCAACCAGGATCCAACTGGAGCCAGTGCTGGCAAGGAGATCAATAATGCTGCCAGTGCTGGCGAGAGAATGCCCGAGAGCGAGAAGACCATCTGCATCATCCCATTGGCACGCGGTAGCTGCTCGTCAGGTACCAACATCGCATACGAAGTGTCGAACGACGCGCCATGGAATGCGACAGCAATAGCCTGGACCCCCAGTAAGATCATCAACATCCAAAATTGTAACGAATGCGTCGCCAACAGGAGGATCAACGAAAGGTCGATCAGCCCGTTGGTGAAATCCATCGCAATCATCGTACGCTTGCGATCATGCCGGTCTGCCCAGGCTCCAGCCAATGGCGCGCCGAAGATGATCGGCACCCCCACCGCCAGTGAGATCGCCGTGAGCGCCAGCGCCAGCTCTGGGCGCTGGTTGGGTGCTGCATAGAGCGTATTCGCCAGATAGTACGTCACCGCGAAGAAGGTGATACCACTGCCAAAGCTGGAGACCGATTGAGTCAACCAGACGATAAAGAACGTCCGGAATCCATGCCTGGGTGCTTGATAAACTTCTGGCATGCCCACCTCCTCGTATTTCGGGACATACACGTTTCAAGATTCTGGCGCTGCGTCATCGTTTTCGTCCGCCTCCCAATCGCGTCCGGTGTAGTGCATAAAGACCTCGTGCATCGAGGCGGGAACGCCAAGTCCCACGTCACGCCCCACACGTGCGCGCAGTCCGGCGGGGGTGTCTTCGGCCACCAACTTGCCGCCATCAATGATGGCGATTCGGTCACAGAGCGCTTCGGCTTCGTCCATGTCATGCGTCGTCAGCAGGATGGTCGCATCATGGCGATCTCGCAGATCTGCGACGAAGCGTTGCACGTCGCTTTTGGAGCGCGGGTCCAGTCCGGTCGTCGGTTCGTCGAGCAAGAGCAGGACGGGCGCGGTCAGGAATGCGCGCGCGATGGCGACCTTCTGTTGCATGCCGCGTGACATATTCTCCAATGGTTGGTTGAACCGGTCGTGCTTAATGCCAAGTTGCTCCAGGATCGCGCCGACCTGACGACGTGCCTCAGGGATTGTGAGGTCATAAAGGCGGGCGGAGTAGATCAAATTCTCCATCGGACTCAACTTGCGGAAGAACGCCGCCTCGACACTGACGCGGTTTATCAGGCGCTGCACGGCCATAGGCTCGCGGACGACATCGTGGCCAAAGACGCGGACGCTCCCCCCATCGGGCAAGAGCAGGGTCGAAACGACGCGGATCAACGTCGATTTCCCCGAACCATTGGAGCCCAGCACACCGACAATCTCGCGGCGACCAATCCGCAAGGAGACATCATCCACCGCGCGAACCGTCTTGCCGCGCGGGGTGACCACCGGCGTCCCATTGGCGCCAGGCCGCTCGCGGCGCAATCGCTGACGCAAATGGTCCATGAAGCTGGTTTCACGTTTGAAATGCTTGACAAGATGGTCGATCGTCAAGGCGTCGTCGGCATTGGCAGTGAGATCGCGCAGGTCGTTTCGTGTCCCAGTTCGATAGGCTTTCGTTGGGTCAAGCGCTGGCCCATCAGCGCGGGGATTGATCACAGATGCGGACATATCACGTTGCTCTTTCTGCTCCACAAAGTGGAACGATGGCGGGCGCGCAAACGAATTTGGCGGCGTTGACGCTGGTGATGCGTCAATCGAGCGCTGAGTCGTCGCCAGGATCGCTGTATAGGTGTTCGCGTTCGCATGTGAGTGCCACCTCCTCGCGTAACACTTCCAGTTCAGTCTGGGACCTCCGGCAAAGCTAGGACCTCAAAAGGCGACACATCCTTCGGTGAAGGGCGGCGCGCGGGCGCGGACTCGTGCAGCATGAAGCTGAGGAGGGTGGTAGGTGAGGATGATGATCGGTAATCTGATCAGCAGGCCACAACCCGCCGTGGGCCGCGCGTTGCGCGCATCCCTGGGCTGTTGCCGGTCAGAGCGGAAGACTTAATGTCGAGGTCGCAGGAGACCGGTGGACAGCACAACCGAGGCGCGCGGGCAAAGCAATGCCCGGGAGATCCCGCCATTGGGTGCGGCGGTGAGGATCTCCATGCCAACACATGGCATCATCGTGTTGTTATCCATCAAGTCTGGTCTCCCTGAAATAGAGGGGATAACGACGAGCGAATTATCGCTCGGTACAAGATTTTTGATCGGCCCTTGTACTTTACCAAGAACACTATCGCCTGTCTGGCGTTTACAGTCGCCACCAGCGATTCTACAGGGGGCATCCCCTGCCAGGCGAAATACGATACCCTGGCTATACCGTTCTCATAGCGGCAGTCAAGGCGTAATTTGGAGTCCTGAAACGCATCCGTATCCCGAAGTCTACGCGACGACCGAACTCACGAGGAAAGTATAACAGACTGGGGTAGCAATGTCAATGACAAAACGATCTTATGATCGCGGGGAGCACTTTTCTCCGTGGGATTGTTGAGAGGAGCACCCTCAACAGGCAGAGCGGACCTTCATCCCAAACACCCAATGGAGGGCACCCCGCACGATTACTTCAGACATTTTCACGGATCCCCAGATAACCGGTAATGACCGCTTGACGGTCCGGGCACCATCAGCTAGAATCGACCTGCTTGGTACATGCGGCTCCATAGTTCCTCATCTTTCGTGCGGCTGCTGAATATTTTGAGATAAGCTGCTCGTTGTGAACTATGCGTATGGCAAGATCGCTTGATGACCCTTGCGGGTATGCGGCAGCGATCTGAATCAACAATCAATCATATTCTTTGCTATCGCAATACCTCTCTGAATCCAGCGGCGGGTATTGCGCAGTCGCGAAACAGTTCGAGGAGGATCTGATAAATGACGCGCTTGCGCCAACCATCGCTCTGGTATGCCTGTCTCATGCTGGCCCTCATGACCCTGGTAGCCTGTAATGACGCGAGTACTGTGGCCACCACACCACCCACGTCCGCGCCTTCGGCATCATCAAATACCGTGACGCCTACGGTTACGTATCTGCCCCCAACAGTCCAATCCGGGCCGACGGTCACGCCCGCTCCAAATGTGGCGAATAGTGGACCATTGCCCACACCTCAGCCTGGCCCAAATCCAGTCGGCGGGGTGCCAAATGTGGGAGGCGGCAACTTCATCCTGGTCAGCCTCGCCCAGCAATGGCTCTGGGTCTACATCAATCATCAACTGATTTTGGATACGCCTATCACCAGCGGCGCGCCCGGGCTGCTGACCCCGGATGGTCAGTATGGGGTGCGCTACAAACAATCCAACTTAACCTTCATCTCGCCATGGCCTCAGGGAAATCCCAATTATTATGCGCCCGAGCACGTCAATTATGCCTTGTATTTCTTAGACGTTGGATACTACATACACGATGCTCCCTGGCGACATGCCTTTGGCCCTGGCACGAACTATCCGCATATAGACGCGGATGGAACGCATGAGACTGGCAGTCATGGCTGTGTGGAGGTACCAACTTCCGTCGGACAGTGGTTGTATTATCATGTCGACAATGGCACATTGATCGATATCTATGGCACAGCGCCCTCTCCACCACCTGTGCCGACCGCGACCACCGTCCCATCCACGGTGACCACCGTCCCATCGACAGCGACCACCGTCCCGCCGACGGCGACCACCGTCCCACCAACCGCGACCGCCGTCCCACCAACCGCGACCGCCGTCCCACCAACCGCGACCACCGTCCCACCAACCGCGACTACCGTTCCACCAACCGCGACGCCATAGCAGACTACTCACCGACCCCGCGCACCAGTGAGCAGAGGCAACTGGCGCGCGGGGTTCGCACATGTAATCGACCCAGGTCTCGCGCCACCTTTGCCGCTACGTTGCACTCAAAGCCAGTGGCTGAGGGCATGTCCCGTGAGAAGCCTATGGTGGAAGAGATACCATAAGGATGAGATACCAAAAGAAGGAGTAAGAAACGGTGAGTCATGATTTGGTATTGCGCACGCTTCCTAATGTAGCTGTCGCGCATAGTTACATCACCGTCAACGGCGTTGAACTGCACTGTGCCACCACAGGGGATCCGACAGCCCCCGCGGTGGTCTTGTTACATGGTTTTCCTGAGCATTGGATGATGTGGCGCCATGTGATGCCATTGTTGAGAGATCGCTTTCACCTCGTGGCGGTCGATCTGCGTGGTTATGGCGCGTCGTCGAAACCCGCGGGGGTGGCGTCCTATGCGAAAGGGATCATGGCCGCCGATATCGCTGGAGTGATTGCCGCTTTGGGCCTGCGGCGCCCGTTGGTGGTCGGACATGATCGCGGCGCACGCGTCGCGCGCCGCCTGGCACTGGACGCGCCGGAGGTTTTGCGTGGCAGCTTGCTGCTCGACATTCTCCCCGCGGAGTGGATCTACGATCACCTCACCGCGGCGCAGATCGGGGCAAAGCTCTGGCACTGGGTCTTTCATCTCGTCCCAGATCTCCCCGAGCAACTCATCACAGGCCGCGAAGATCAATATCTCGCGCGCCTTTTTCAGCGATCGCCAGCGTTTGTCGAACAATTGCGAACTGAGGGAGTCTGGGAATCGTATCTCTCCGTGGTGCGTCAGCCAGAAGGCCTCGCCGCGATGTTGGCGGATTATCGCGCAACTTTTGCCATTGATGTGCCATACTATCGAGGATTGCTGGTATCTGGAACCCAGATCACACTCCCCATACGTGTGCTCTGGGGCGAGCGTGGAAATCTGGCAGGGCTCCCAGTACTGGAGGTCTGGCGCGAGTGCGCCAGCGAGGTCAGTGGCCAGGCGATACCAGACTGTGGCCATTATCTTCCTGAAGAAGCGCCGATGGTAATTGCCCAGGCAATCGCAGATTTCGATCAGGAATTACGTGCAAAGGAGCAGGTATCATGACGCATTATCATCTGGCCGTTGTCCCTGGCGATGGGATCGGTCCCGAAGTCATCACCGAGAGTGTTCGTACACTCCAGGCGTTGGCGGAGATCCGCGGCGATCTGGAGTGTACCGCGCAGATGTTTGATTGGGGGACAGAACACTATTTTCGCACCGGGCAGATGATGCCGGACGACGCCCTCAATGCTCTGGAGAGCGGTGGTTTTGATGGCATCTTGATGGGTCCCGTCGGCGATCCACGCCTGCCAGATCATATCACGCTCTGGGGCCTCCTGCTCCCTATCCGCCAGCGTTTCCAGCAATATATCAATCTGCGTCCAATCCGTCTTTTACCGGGCGTCCGCTCACCACTGGCAGGCAAGCAACCCGCAGACATCGATATCATCTGTGTTCGCGAGAACACCGAGGGCGAATATGCCGGAGTCGGCGGACGCGTGCATCAGGGCGAAGCCCATGAAGTCGCCATTCAATCCGTCATTTTCACGCGCACTGGCACCGAACGAGTCATCCGGTACGCATTTGACTACGCGCGTCGCCAGGGCCGCAAAAAAGTCTTGAGCGCGACAAAATCGAACAGCCTGCAATATTCGATGGTTTTTTGGGACGAGGTCTTTCAGCACGTCGCGACCGCCTATCCCGAGATTGCTCACGAGCAGCAGTTGATTGATTCGCTCGCGGCCCGATTCGTCGCGCGACCCGAGGGGCTGGACGTGGTGGTGGCGTCCAATCTCTTTGGAGATATCCTGACTGACCTGGGGGCGGCCATTTCCGGCAGCATGGGGCTGGCTCCAAGCGCCAATTTGAATCCAGAACGACGCTTCCCCAGTCTCTTTCAGGCCATCCATGGATCCGCTCCGGATATTGCGGGTCGGGGGATCTCTAACCCGATCGCCTCGATCTGGTCTGCGCAGATGATGCTCGAATTTTTCGAGGAACGTGCCGCCGCCGCTCAACTGATGCGGGCTATCGAGCGCGTATTGGAGGCCAATGAGCACCTGACCCCCGATCTGGGGGGAAGCGCTTCGACCCGCGAATTGGGTGACGCGATCCGCGCTGCGCTCAAAGATTGAGCAACCGCGAGTGGCAGGTGCGTAGAAGGCATAAAGGTGAGGCGCGATGAGTATTCTGTCGCAAGTACTGGGCGAGCCAGGGCGCGATAATGCCGTGCTCGCGACCGTACAGACGGGCAAAAGCATCCATCGCGTCCTCTTCGATTGTGGCGATGTCGGCCTCGTTTCGATACGGCGTGCCGAATTGCAGAAAATCGATCTGCTCTGTTTTTCGCATCTGCATATGGACCATATCGGCGGGTTCGATACGTTCTTTCGCACCAATTTTGATGCGGATTCCTCCGCGCCAATCCGCGTCTATGGTCCGCCCCAGACCGCGCGCATCCTCCAGCATCGCTTTCAGGGCTTTCTCTGGAATCTTGCCGAAGGCCGAACTGGACGATGGATTGTCCACGATGTGACGCCAGGTCAACTCCATGCATGGGAATTTTACGCGGCAGAGGCTTTCGCGGTGGCGCACGACCGCGGTGCATGGGTCCATGATGGAGCGGTGCTGGCTGACCACGAGTTTCAGATCGAAGCGGTGACTATGGATCACCTGACGCCTTCGCTCGCCTATGTGCTGCGTGAGGCGCCGCGTCGGCAGATCGACACCGAGCGTATGCAAGCCATGGAATTACCGGCAGGGCCATGGTTGCGCGAGGTCAAGGATCGCGCCAGCAATGACGAAGAGCGAATCCTCACGATTGATCAAAAGGCCTACCGCCTGGGGGACCTGCGCCAATGGCTCCTGAAAGAGACGCCGGGCGAGTGCATTGCCTACCTCACAGATTTTTTGCTGGATGAAACGGCGATGGATCGATTGGTACCTCTGATCCAGGGGTGTCAGGTGGTGATCTGTGAGAGCCAGTATATTCCGGAAGATGATGCACTTGCCTTGCGCCATCATCACATGACCGCGACGCGCGCGGCGGAACTAGCGCGTCGGGCAGGGGTGGGCGAGTTGGTACTCTTCCACCTCTCCGAGCGCTACACACCTGCGCAGTGGATTGCCATGCTCGCGCAAGCGCGGGCCATCTTTCCTGCCACGCGTTTCCCAGACCATTGGGATATCCGTTGAATCGTATCCGCTCAAAAGATGCGTTTGCCGAAAGCCGAGCAGATGAGATCAGCGGCGAGTTCTCCGGTCTGGTTTGCATGATCGAGGATTGGATTGACCTCGACAAGATCCAGCGATCGCATGGCCCCTGTCTCCGCAATCAACTCCATGACCAGGTGCGCATCGCGGAACGTCAACCCCCCCGAAACCGGTGTTCCAACACCCGGAGCATCACGTGGGTCGACCACGTCAATATCAAAACTGGCATGCAGTGGCAAACCACCCTCCATCGTCAGCGCGAGTGCTTCTTCGGCAATGACCGAGAGGCCACGCCGATCGATATCGTGCATCGTGAAGACGTGCACACCATAGCGATGCAGCAATTCGCGTTCTCCCTGGTCGAGCGAGCGCGCGCCCAGGATCACGGTGCGCTCTGGCAAAATCTTTGGACTGAAACCACCGATGCTGGTGAGGCGTGGATCGCCCAGCCCACAGAGAGCGGCCAGCACCATGCCATGGATATTGCCGGAAGGTGTGGTCATTTCCGTATTATAATCGCCATGGGCATCGATCCAGATGACGCCCATGGGACCATTGCGCTGCACCGAAGCGGTGATGGACCCAAGACTGACGCTATGATCGCCGCCCAACACCACCGGGATCATCTCTGGCGGTAGAGCGGTAATCCGCTTGGTGACATCCATCGCCGAAGCGCGGATATCATCCAGATATTTCAAATTATCCGCACCAGGATCCTGGGTTTCTGGCTCCAGAACATCGACATTGCCCAGATCCCGCACGACATGGCCCAGGTCTCTCAGACGTGCGCCGACATTCGCGCAACGAATGGCGCTCGGGCCCATATCAACGCCACGACGTCCAGCACCCAGATCCATCGGAACCCCGAGAATCGCAATTTCCATGGCCTCCCCAATCCCTTCACAGACTATGTGACTGGCTCAACATCGAGCCTCACCAGGGGCATTATAGCCATCCCTGGTGCGCCATGTCTATCACAAGCAATCGTAATGCGGTAAATAATCACAGCCGTCACGGCGTAGCTCGACAGCAGCGGATGCTTTAGGTACACTACAACCAGAATGCGCGACCTGTGGCGACACCGCGCGCTATTCCACGATCGATTATGTTAAGGAGAAGCTGTATGGCAACCGGTACCCCCGCCAAAGTGACCATGACGACAGCGGCCCCACGCTCTGGATTTCGCAGCCCTCAATTCTGGCTGGGCCTGGTCTCCGTCCTGTTGACTTTCGCGTTAGGCTACAATGGCATTGTGCTGCCCAGTAATCTCGGAGACCTCATCAATAAGGCTTACAATAGTGGTGTCGTCCCCGGCGTGATTGCCGCCGCTATCGTTGCTGGCATTATTGCGATTTCGTTGTACGTCGAAACGCGCATGGTGCGCAAAAATGGGCCAACCGCAGGAAAACCAGGCAAGCCCTATCCCGTGGGCGGCAAACCGTTTTACCGGACCTCGGAATTTTGGTTAGGCTTCATTACCGTAGGGTTGAATTACCTGGACACCATCCCGCAACTCGACCAATATGTCCACATTCGTCCCTCCGCCAGCACCACTACACTGGTGATCGCCTTGATCTATGGTTTTGCGCGCGCCCAACTCAAGCAAGCTTATGCCAATTCGCAGGATGAGGATGATGGGAATGCGGCAAACCAGCTCGCGCATTCTTGAGAACGAAGACGAACTGGCTGACTGAGCAACCTGTGATGCGTGCAAGCACTGGCACACCTATCATAGATACGTGACCAGCATAGGTGTGCCGTTGCGACACCCTCATCCGTCTTTAGAAGCAAAGCAGCAGTTCCATGGCTGTTCCTTGATCAAGGATAACAACCGCTGAGAAAGCTGGAGAGTGCGTGCAAGAGTCAGAAGAGACCAACGATCGTTGGGCGCGTTTATTCGCGCTCCAGGATGAGCTCGCCCAAAGGTATCGCTCATTTCGTCCGGAAGGATTTTATAGTTTACCACCCCAGGAGCGCTGTATAACGTGGACGCGGGCCTTGATCCACGAAGCGTGTGAATTGGATGACGAACTCAATTGGAAGCCGTGGAAAAATCCGCGCGATTTGGTGGAAAATCGTGGGCATCGATTGGATGAAACTGCGGATCTGCTCCATTTCTTGCTTCAGTTAGCCTTAGATCAGGGTTTCAGTGCGGATGAGCTTTTTGCCGCCTATGTTGCCAAGCATGCCGAGAATCAACGTCGCCAGGAAGCGGATCCCGCCTACCGTCCGATCGATCCACGGTAATGACCAACATGACCAACGGGCCATTGAGCGAGGGATAGCACTGGTCGAAGTGTATGCTAGGATCAATCTTCACGCACGTCACTGTGGGAACCGCGGCGTGAACGTGGATGTTTGCGTGGGTCGATGGAAAACCTGTTGCTAGCGGGGAAGCGTAGGGTCATATGGTAGATGCGCAATTGATCGAGCGGTTGGCGATGATCACAGGCCAACTGGTCCAATTTCCCACGGTCGCCGAGAATACCCAAGAGATTGAACACTGTGTCGATTGGGTGCGCACGCATGTATTGACACGCGCCTCGCGGCTACACGTTCGGCCTTATCTTTCACATGGTCGGCCATCATTGCTTTTCAGCGCGGGCGACCAGCCGCCGCGAGTGTTGCTGTGCGGCCATCTGGATGTCGTCGAAGCCCAGCGACAGCGCGACTTCGCAGCCTATGAACTCGATGAGGTTCACCTGGCTGGACGCGGCACCGCCGATATGAAAGGGCCGATCGCTGCGATGATCGATGTGATGGAGACAGAGGCGCAACCGGGCCTGGGCTTGTTGCTCACGACGGACGAAGAGAGCGGTGGCGAAGACGGGGTTGGCGCCTTCTTGCGGACCGTAGATTGGCGACCAGACGTAGTCGTCCTGCCAGACGGTGGCGCGAATATGCGATTGGTAGTGGAACAAAAAGGGATCCTGCGACTCAAGATCAGTGCCAACGGCGAGGCCGCACATGGGTCACGCCCCTGGCTCGGGATCAATGCGATTGATCGGCTTTATCAAGGCTATCATGCGCTCTTAACGACTTATCCGATACCCACCGGTGAAGATGATTGGCGCGTCTCGATCACGCTAAGCCAACTAAATGGCGGCATTACGCTGAATTCTGTCCCGTGGTACGCCGAGGGCATTCTGGACATCCGCTATCCTGGTGGGGAGGATCCCCAGGGAGCCAAGCTGCTGGCGGATATCACTCGCCGCCTCCAACGCCGGAATATTCACACCGATCTGATCTTCCAGGCGCTACCGTTTCAAATGCATCCGGACGCGCTCCCGATTGCGCAACTCCAGAAGGTCTTCCGTGATCAGGGTCACCCAGCGCTACCTTTGGCGCGTGAAGCCGGGGCATCTGACGCACGCTATTTCAGCGCCGCGGGTGTGCCCGTCCTGATGTTTCAACCAGAATGCGCGGATTGGCATGGCGCGCATGAACACATTAATTTAACAAGTCTGGCCTATTTCCGCCGCATCCTGGGCAACTTTACACGTGCGACGCTCAGCCACAAAGGTTCGGGATCGCGCGGGTCACGTGTTCACGCCCCTCAAAGGTCATCGGGCAATGTACCAGAAAACCGCGCGGCGGAGTGAGCGCGGAATGACGCGACAAACCAGATGGTTTTTGCGGTCTTTCCCACGTGAGTGGTACAGTTAGAATCGAAGTCCTTTGAATTTGATGAGGAGCTACAACCATATATGACCGCTGTACGCGTCAACCTGACGACGCTTTTCGATGCCCTGGCGGCTAACGATGAAGCCACTGTCACCGCCCAGGTCGCCTACGCCCTCAATGAGCACATCGCCCCCAGCCAGCTGGCTGGGCGCCTCGCCATCCCCGCCGCGCTGGGAGATACGGTGGGCGATGCGCTGACAGGCTTAGTCGCCGCTGGCCGGATTGGCGACTGGATCCGCGTCATCCCGTCGGGTCCCGAGCCAGGTGCTGAGCGTCGACAGGCACTCCAACCCGCCACGTCGTTCGTCGCCGCGGCATTACGCGCCGCACCGGCGATTGCAGCTGGCTTGCGCCAGCCAGACGCGCGAGTTCCCGATCCCCTCTTCCCCCATGACATCACCAATCCCAATGGACCCTGGGTGGAGCTCCGCGACGCGTTCGTCTCTGGCAACATGCAGCAATTTGGTCGCGTCATCATGGGCTTCTATGCGAGTGGGACCGATTATCGCGAGTTATGCGGCGCGATGTACTTTGCCATTCTGGGGCACTTCGCCGCCGATGGCAAAGCCACGCTGGCAACGCTTAAGGCCACGCAGGCGCTGGATTATGTCGATTGGGGCGATCGGGTTCCCGCGCTCGTACAATGGCTGCTCCCCCAGCTTGCCCAAAATGGTGCTGAAGCCACGGGGGCGGAAGTCGTACGGGCTGCCCTGGCCAAGCCAGAGCGCGACCTGGACTTCGTGCGAACACGCCTGACCTTCTCCAAAGTTGAGGCGGCGGGAGAGAGTCTGCGGCGTGTCATCGCCCAAGGATCGACCGCGGAAGTGATTGACGCGGTCTATCAGGCGCTGAAAGCGGGCGCAACCGGGACCATGGTCGGCGCTCAGGCAGCGATCGTCGCTGCCGAACTGTTGGCCTCCACCCCATTGGATGCTCCCACTGACCTGGATCGCGCGACGATGGCGCTCCGCGTCGCCAATGCGGCTCGCATCGCGACGTATCAGGTGCAGGATATTCGCGTCTTGCCAATGGTCTTCCAGGCTGCCAACGTCGTGAACCAGGCCGTCAAAGCCCTGGGAAATCGGGCGATCATGCCCCCAACACCGACGGCGGGCTCCGCCATGCAAGGCGGGTTGATCGAATTTGTCGTACTCCGTAATTTGAGCAACCAGATTACGCAGCGCGATGAAGGTGGGGCACGCATGACGCTGCGGCGCTATGCGCAAATGTCGTTCTCCGCGCGCAGCATCTGCGGCCAGTTGGGCCTGGCGGCAGCGCGGTCGAATCCAGCAGGGGATGCTGGGCGAGCGATGCTGGTCGTCCAGGAGGCTGGTGAAACCTTTACCGCACTCCCCTTGAGTCAGCAAGCCAAAGAGGGCGTGGCTCTCCTGGACGCGATGGTGCACGTGATTATGGCGCAGCAAGGCGATGACGCCCAGGCGTCGCGCATCGAAGCGGCCACTGGCACTACGTTCGGCGAGTGATACTCGCCACGACCGCGCAACTCTCGAGGTTTGCCGGTGATCGGCAGACAATAAGCCAGCGAAGAGCACGAGGAGACTGGTCTCCCCGTGCTCTTCTTGTTAGACGTTTAAGGCGCGGACGGGCAGGGCGATACGCCCCCGTCTCGTGTGCTTAACGATTGACCACAGCCAATACTGGTTGTGCGAGTGCGTCGCGATAGACCTCGACTACCTGCGCGGCGATAACGGGCCAGCTGAAGCGCGTAACGCTCGCGCGGGCATAATGTGCCAGGCGCGCATAGCGCGCTGGATCACTGAGGAGGCTATCCACGCGATCAGCGAACGCCAGGGGCGAACGCTGACTCACGAGGGCGCCATTGATCCCTTCGCGGACAATCACTGGCAAACCGCCGACCGCTGGAGCGATCACGGGTGTGCCACACGCCATGGCTTCTACGGCCACGAGACCAAAGCTCTCATAATGCGACGCGATAGTCAACAGATCTGCGGCACGGTAATAGATTGGTAATTGATCCTGGGGGACCGCGTCCAGCAGGTGGACCTGACTGGCAACACCGAGCTCATCAGCCAGTTGGCGTAGGCGTGCCCGTTCAGGGTCATGTTCATCACCGCCCAGGATGACCAGGTGCGCGTACGTCCGCAGGATCGCCATCATCCGTATGAGCAGGTCTGGTCCCTTGAGTGGGTCGAGTCGACCGACAAATAGCAAGAGCGGCACATCATGAGCGATTCCCAGGGTATTTGCCAGAGCATGTCGGGCAGTCTGGCGACCAGCGGGATCAAACCGATCGAGATCGACCCCACAAGGGATCGTATGCATTGCCTGGGCAGGCAGGCCGTAGAGTCGACTGATCTGCTGGCGCTCATCCTCGGTGGCAACGATGATGCCATCGACATTGGCAATGATCTGTCGTTCTTGCTCGATGCGGAGCGGCGGTTCAGTTTCCTCGGGCCGTGCTTGTTGTTTCAGGCGCGCGAGCGTATGAAACATCGTCACATGGGGCGCGCCCCAGCGGCGACTCAACGACATGCCCGCCACACCAGAGAGCCAGTAGTGACTATGGAGCAGGTCATAGTCCAGGCGGTTTGAGATGGCAAAGCATTCAATACCCGCAACGAAGTGAGGCGCCAAAGCAAAGAGGTCGTTTTTGTGGACGGGGGTGAGGGGTCCAGCGGGGATATGAATAATGCGAGCGTTGTCGGCGAGTGGCAGAATCTGCGGCAGGTCAGGGTCAGTCCAACGCGTGAAACAGTCTACCTGGACATGGGCGGCGGCGAGGTGACGGGCGAGTTCGCGGATGTAGACGTTCATACCTCCAGCGTCACGGCTGCGCCCGATAGCGGCCAGCGGCGAGGTATGGTAGCTGAGGAGCGCGACTCGCAGTGAGTCGCGCGAAGGTGATTCGCAGATGCGTGGCCAACGACCCTCACCATTGCTGGCGAGTGGTGTGGGGGTGTGGGATGTGCCTGGCATGCGGTAATAACCTCCAGGGTAGTTACAAAAAGTCACGATTACACTATAACATTCGAAGTATTGTCGATGCCACCTCGTTCGTGTCAATGGTCTCTCCCATGGCGCGTGATCAAGCGATCATTTGTCAGGAATAGTCTGATAAAAATGGTCTGGCTTCTTTCCCTAGCGGAATATCATGCCGACACGTATACTTAGAAAGGACGATGTGACGCGCCTGAAAGAGGCGAAGACCGTGCACACGTACCGGCTAGATGTAGGAAAGAACATGAAACGACTGACTGCCATCATCATCTTGGCGGCCTGTGTCGCCTTTGTCGGATGTAGTCGAACGAAGATCGTGCCGCTGGATGAGGCGCATATGAGTGGCGCCGCGTTCTTGCAATCATCGGTTACTGTGAAAGCCGGACAACCCGTCAAGTTCATCGACAATCCCGATGGTGCACAGCATATCCTGGTGGTTGGAACGAACGGAGCCTATGCGCCACAACAAGGCGCACCCGATCAACTGACAGGCGCCGGATTGACCATTACGCCAGGGACGACCGATCAGATAGTCTTTGCGACGGCTGGAACTTACACGGTGACGTGTACGATCCATCCTTCCATGCTCCTGACCGTCAACGTGACCCCATAACCGCGCATCTCTTCAGTTGAACACGCTTCCGCTAGCCTACACGAAGTATGCCACACATGGGTGGGGAAATAGGTCGTGCAGGTCATGCTGTTCATGAGCGGCGATAACGGAGCGTAAAGATGAGATGCTTTCATCCGAGGGGGACGATAGGATGTCGGACTACTCTGAAAAGGTAAGGAGAACAAAAGTCTATGAGAAAGCTGTTTCTGGCGACCGTGTGTATCCTTGCGTTAGGTCTGGTAGCTTGCGGTGGGAAAAATACCACTGCGGCCACTGGTCCGGTGCAAGCTGCGACGGTCACGATGGAAGCGAGCACATTCACAGCGAGTAGTGTTACCTTGAAGGTGGGTGGCACGCTGACCCTGACTGATGACAAGACCAACGGCGCGACGCACATTCTCGTGCTCGGCCAGAACGGTACTTACGTCAGCAGTCCGAACGGGCCAGCGGCTTTGAATGACCCGAATGGTGTGACGTTCACGCAAGGCGATTCCCACACTTACACCTTCGCGACCGCGGGTACGTATATGATTACCTGCACGATACACCCAACCATGAATCTGACTGTCACCGTCGTCAGTTGAACCAGCCAAAGAGGCGGAAGTTTCGGGGGAAACTTCCGCCTCTTTGGCGAACTATGCTGAGATATCTCAGAGAGTACAGGTTGATTCACCGCTCCTGCTAGGAGGAAATTCGAGCATGCCGCCGCGCGAGAGGGGTGAATCCGCGTGTTCGTATGGCATCTGTGACGTTCACCATTGCGAGGACGTAGTATAATAGAGACAGAGTGATAACGAGTCAACAACTTCTGGCACACACTGTGCGGTTGAAGCTTGTAGCGCGCTTCGCGGCTCTGCCGCGTGTCGATAGAGTCAAACACTGGCATGGGACGGGGAGAATCTCCTCTCTGTCTGAATGGAGCGCTCATCTTGAGCATAATCATTGATGAGGTGGATACCCAAATGACCACGTTGGAACTCGATCCGAAGCTCGCGCGTGCACTTGAACTGATCGGTTCGATTGACCCCGACATCGAAGAATCCTGGTCGACGATTGCGGAACGCGTCCTGGCTCAAGCTATGGAAAATGTCGAGTTGGCAGAACGTCGCCTCCGCGAAATCCAGGACCTGGTCGGAGAGCGCGTATTAGCAGAGTGTTGCTAGGGCAAAGACGCCCTGCTTCACCTTTCCCTGCTTATTTATTTATGGTAAATTTTTCCCGCGTCCACGCTGTTGTTTGGACGCTACACAGCCCTATGATATGTTCTCAATATCCTCTAGACCGCCCGCGGTGCTTTGTGGTTTCTTGCCCGCGGGCAGAGATGGTCAGTTCTAAGATCCGTCCCCAGTGCAAGGAAGAGCACGTATATACCCGTAAACAGCGCACCTGACCACCTCGGTCACCCATTGGCCCCATAGGTCGTGGGGAGCCTGCGATTCTTCTGCACAGAATCCACACACACCACCTCCGTAGCCCTTGTTCCGCGCAATCTAACTGGTGGAATCGGCAGAGCGGAGGCGTGACTGTTGGCGGGCGAGAAAGTCGACTATCGCCGCGGGATCATCGCCGTTGAGTGTATGTTGTTTCAACTCTGCCATGACGCGCGCCCAGTCGTCGGCATTGGTCGCGTAACGGCTATCGCGTAGCAGCAGATCCCGGAACACACGCAACTCCAGCTCCTGCCGCGATGCGCGGTCGCGTCCGTCCAGATCGCCCGTCGCCGGATCGAACTCCAGCGACTGCGTGTGGTTGCGGATGAAGACGAGCAATGGTGCGCAGTGGCGTTGGACGAGATCCTCGAGGACACGCTTATCCAGCGCGCCAGGATCAAACGCCAGCGTGCCACTGAGCGTGATATCGACGACTGGCAACTCCCCAGCGCTGACATCGCGGAGCTTGCGCGCGCAGAAGCTATCGAAGTGACTGGCCAGCTCTTCAGGATTGGCATAGCCATCGACGCGGAAACGCTCGCGGACAAAGCGCCGACGCGGCGCGGCCATGAGCTTGGCACTGTGTGTTGGCCCATCGGTCTCGACTTCGACCATGAAGTAGCCACGATCTTGCCATTCCCACTCCTCAGCACTCACCGTCTCGAGCGAGCCGGGGTTATAAATCCAATCATCGAGCATATAAGGCATGTGGACATGACCGAGCGCAATATAATCGACCAGGCCTCGTAGCGGCTCGAAAGCCTGACGCGATGGCAGCCCATGCACGCCAGTCACGAGACCATCGACGCCGGTATGCAACATGATCAGGCGATATTTGACTCCCTGTGCCTCTTCCTCCATCCTCAATTTCGCCAGGGCCGCGGCGGTCCGTTCGATCATGACCCCCGTGCTGGCGCCGTACCAGGGCAGACCATAGACCCGCAAGGCGGAACCGGCGATATCATAGAAACCACCCCCGTGCCGCTGCCGGTCCCAGGGAGCAAAGTGTACTTCGCCATCACTGACATCAGGCGCCAGCAAGATCATCGCGTCGGTCCACGTCAGGAAAGAGAGCCATGAGATCCCGGCGTCTCGATAAAAAGCGCGATCATGGTTGCCTTCGATGATCAATGTGGGGATGCCCGCGTCACGCAAGTGTGCCAATTCTGTTTGCGCGTGGTAGAGCGTCAGCGCGTCGATCGCCCGTTTGTGGAAGAGGTCTCCGGCAATCGCGACAAAATCGACGTGTTCGGTCAGTGCGACGGCAACCACTGCCTGAAAGGCGCGCGCGAAATCGTTATACCGATCATCACTCTGATATTGATGATTGCCGAGATGTAAGTCGGCGATATGTAAAAATCGAATCTTCATAGACACCAGTGTATCACAGGGAGTGGTCGGTTGAAGTCCTCATCACATTCCAGGGAAGGTGACGCTGTTTCGCTATGCTGCCTTCCCCTTGTACGTCGCCACTCTCTGGCTTTGGCCATCCGCAACACAGCCAGGAGCGAAGTATTCTTAGCATATTCTAGGCGTAACTCATTGTTCAAGCCTGGATAATAGCTTACAATGAGGGTAGGTTATTGCTCTCAAACGCATTGCTCGTGGCGCGGAGATTCGAGTGGATTTTTGCCTGGAAGGAAGCGGGTTTTATGTCTACATTCCATCTCACGAACCCTCCCACCCCGCTGTCTGAGCCTCCAGATGATACCGTTCGCGCGGTCGCGGGGACCTCACCATTGACTTTGGCGGATCGTCACCGGCAATCGATGACATTCTTCAGCAATTGGACACTCCGCGAAGTGGTGCTGGGTCTCGCGACTCTGCTGTTTTTTGGTATGATGGCCTTCCGTCCACAATCAGGGCAGACCCAGCATCCCATGCTCTACTTCGTTGGGATCGTCCTGGTCTGTACGCTGGCGGGAAGCAGTCGTTTGGGAATCCTCACCGCGCTCGTCGCGACCGCGAATAGCATCTTCTTTGTGGCCACCCATCAGGAAGCATTACTTGAAGGCATGATGACGTTTCTGATCGGCGGAGTGACAGTGCTGGCGATTCCCTGGTCGATTACCTTGCTGCGCCTGCAATTGCGACAAGTCCGTTCGTCGCGCAACCAACTCTTAGATGCCCATCTCGAGTTGCAGGCGGCTGATGAGGAACTGCGCGCCGAGAGCAAAGCGCTGGCCCAGTTTACCAATCTGGTGAGCCATGAGCTACGGACCCCGCTCACAGGGATTACATTGGGGATACAGCTCGCCCGCCGGCGTCTGGGCGAGATTGAGCGCATGGCGGCCTCCACCGAGTCGCGTCAACACATGCAACAAGTCCAGCAGGTGCTGGAAATTGCTGAGCGACAATCTGATCTGCTCAAGCGCCTGATCAATGACCTCCTGGATGTCGCGCGCATCAAAAACGATAAACTGGCGCTTGACGTGAAGCCGGTCGATATGGTGGCTATCGCGGCTATGGTGATTCAAACGCAACAACTCGCTGCACCCGACCGCGTGCTGACGTTGCACGCGCCGACTGGCGCGGAGGTCTGTTGCGATGCCGAACGCATCGGTCAGGTCATCACCAACTTTGTGAGCAATGCTATCAAATATACTCCCGCCACTTCGCCAATTGAGGTCTCCATCACGGTGCATCGCCAGCATATCCGCGTTGCTGTGCGCGACTATGGCCATGGATTGACCCCCGAACAGCGCCAACGCGTCTGGGAACAGCATTATCAGGTGCGCGTTGCTGGGCACCAAAACAGTGCAACGCCGGGGCTAGGTCTGGGGCTGTTTATCAGCAAAGGCATTATCGATCAACATCACGGGCGTATCGGCGTCGTGAGTCAAATCGACCAGGGGTCCACCTTCTGGTTCAGCCTTCCTCGCCACGTCGCGCTTTAACGCCTGTCCTGTTGGTCTGCCGCCATACGTATCAGCCACTTCCAAAAAAAGCCGCCCTAGCGCGTCTCAGCGGGCTAGGGCGGCTTCGGTCAGGCATGGCTGGGAATCAATGGGACGGCACGATCCTCCGCGAGCTCGTCGATGCCTGCCTGTTCGTGATATTCCGCGTCCGTATTGACCCGCCACACATCATAGACTTGCCGACCCGCGATGATGTTGCGAGCATCCAGCAACGCGGTCATCATCGAATGGTCCTGGTTATTGTATTTATGCATGCCATTGCGGCCCGCCAGGTGCAGATTCTGCGCCGCCTCCGCCAGATAAGCGCGGATCGTTGCCAGGTGGAGCTTGTAGGTATCATCGTAAACGGGATAGGCTTTGGGCATCCGCACCACCGTGCCATCGATCACTTCTTGAGGATTACCCAGTCCAATACTCGCCAGCTCGCGCGTTCCCAGCGCGATGAGATCTCGATCGTCGCTGGTCCAGAGCCCATCGCCCTCGAAACAAAAGTACTCGAGCCCCAAGCAGGTCGTGGCGGGATCAGGCACCATAGCCGGGCTCCAGTTTTTGTAATTCTGAATGCGCCCCATCTGGACTGTTGGATCGTGAATATAGATCCAGTTATCCGGGAAGACATCCTGCCGCCGCAAGATCAGCGCGACGGTGAGATAATCGCGATAGCGCAGGGCCTGAGCCGCGGCAATGACGGATGCGGGTGGCGCTGGATCAAACGCGGCAATGAGTTCACGGATGGGGAGAGAACTGATAAAATCATCCCCCGTGTATTCCTGCGTGCCGCCACGCTTATTGAGCGTCGTAATCGCGATGACGCGACCGGCGGCATGGCGCACGCGCACGATCCGTTCGCCCATTTTGACCGCCTGCCCTGTTTCCAGAATGCGGTCGCGCGCGCGCTCCCACATCTGGCCTGGGCCAAACCGGGGATAGCGGAACGTATCGATCAGCGTCTTGATGACGCCCTGATGGCCGTCAGAGCTCACGCGTTGGGGAATGAGAGCAGACTTGACGGCGCTGGTGAAATTGAGACCCTTGATGCGTTGGGCGGCCCAATCAGCGGAGAGTTCACGTGTGCTGATGCCCCACACTTTCTCGGTGTATGTCTTAAAAAAGGTGCGATACAGTCGATCGCCAAATTGATTGGTCACCCAATCTTCCAGATTCGTCGGATTCTTGACCGGGAAAGCCCGGGCTCGCGCGTAACTCAATATACAGCGCATCGTTTCATGTGGTCCCAGGTTCAGGAAGGCGTTCATTGCTTTGAGCGGATAATCATAAAACTTGTTGCCATAATAAATGCGCGAGAGTCGTTGACAATCAAGCAGTTCATCCCCGAGCAATTCGGTCCACAGTTGTTCGATCTCCGCACTCTTTGAGAAAAATCGGTGTCCACCGATATCGAATCGATAGCCGCGGTAGGTTTCCGTCCGTGAGATGCCACCGACCTTCTCGGGATCAGCTTCCAGCACGGTGACCCCGACGCCGGCTTTAGATAATACATACCCCGCCGTCAACCCGGCTGGACCCGCACCCATGATGATCACTTGCCGCGTGTCTGCGGATCGCTGCTCTCCATGCATTGTCTTGGCCTCCTCTGCCTGTGTAGCGCTTCCCACTCATCTTCCAGCGTACCCTACCCAACCAAATCGTATGGCGGGTGCTCGGTTTGGTCTGCGTGCGGAGTATTCGCGGAAGGGCGGCTCAAACCTGTGCCCAACAGGGTATCGCAAAACCTCGGCCATGTCGGATTATCGCCGCTACGCAAAAACCAGCGCGCGGACAAGATTTCCTGTCCGCGCGCTGGTTTGTTGTGTGCAGTCTCTGCTCGATCAGTTGCCTTCGTTGACGTAGAAGATCGTACTGGTCAGGAGATTGGCATTGGTCAGCTCTGTCCAGGCAATCACCTGAGCTGAGATACCGATAACATTCGTGCTGGTTGGGATACTTCCGATATCTTGCTCTTGTTGGGAAGCGACACTGTAGAGATGCATCCCGCTGCTATCCCGCCAAAGAATATATCCAGGCCCACGCCAGACATCGTTGAGCGCGACATCGTCGCCAGACAGTTTCTTGACGCTCCCATCCGAATTCAACGTGACAATTGTGCCAATTAATCGCAAGACCGGTGTGCCACTACCGTCAGAAGTAAAGATCTCCGTGCGTGTCTCAAACCAGGCGAGATGCCCCCCAGCGACGACCGGGCGATAGGCATCAATATCATTCGTCACCGGGCCACTCGTAGCGCTGCTTCCGATATTTTGCTGGATCAGCACGCTGTGAGGGATGCCGTCAGAGCCAGTCATCACCCGCACCCAGGTC
Source organism: Ktedonobacteria bacterium (assembly GCA_027459705.1). Taxonomy (GTDB): domain Bacteria; phylum Chloroflexota; class Ktedonobacteria; order Ktedonobacterales; family JACDGC01; genus DAIDHM01. Next base: position 57,057 of record DAIDHM010000118.1, read on the forward strand.
GCCGTCGAGCCATACAGCGCGACATCCGTCAAGGTTTCACCGTTACTGGTCTGGGCAATAACCGTACTCACAGGTGCGGCGCCACTGAGATCGATGGTTTCAATGATAGATGACCCATCCGCCAAATTCATGGCTACGAGGACGGTTTGTTTATAAGCCCAGACGCTATTGACCTGCTGGATGTGACTGCCAAGCAATGTGTCACCCACTTGCATCAAGGTCGTCGCGCCATCGGTTCCTACTGGGTGTACGGTGCCATCCGTGGCGATAGGAGCGCTCTGCAGCGACCATTCCCCATTCGGCGTACCGACCAGCCAAACGAGTAACTGCGAGGATAGCGCCTGTAAGGTAATTGGCGCGCTCGAAGGCATATTGAGGATGGGCGTCATCTGCTGACTATTTTGGCGGTCCCGCACGAAAAGCATCTGCTGCCCAGCGGTATTCTGAGCGACGTAAATGATCTGATTGCTATCCGCCAGGACACTGGTGACGATGGGATAGCGCGAGTCCGCGTCCGCATGGGCGGGCACACCCGAACACGCCACGCAGGCCGCGGGAATATTGGGGACGTTCGGTGTGTTGACGTTGAGAATCGCCAGAATATGCGAAGTGAAGACGATAGCCAAGAGTGCCGCGACCGTAGCGATGGCGGTAAATTTTCCAAAGAGCACGCGCGGCGGCCGAATGCGACGCAGACCAACCTCGCCGACTCTTGCGGCGACAGCCACCGGATGGCTTGGTGCCACGATCGTGGGCACAAGCAGCGGAGTGATGTTCGGCGCAACAACCGGGGTTACACGGGGCGCGGGTGGAAGGTCTTCTGGGGCCAACGGTGGCGCGACGCCACGCTCCAAGGCAACCTGTTCAGCCTGGATCGCGGCAAAGACGCGATCACGGAAGGACGGCGGTGGTGAGATGGTCGGCAACTGGCGCAGAGCTTCGCCGACCTGGCGTGCCTCCGCTTCCCAGCGACGGCATGCCGCGCAATCCACCAGGTGGTCTTGCACCGCCTGCTGATCTGTTCGCGACCATTCTCCTCGACGATAGGCCGCCAGGAGAATTCGTACCTCTTCGCACTTCATGGCCGTTCCGCTTCCTGTCTGTACAGTGTGATGAATTTTTCTCTGGCGCGCATGAGCCGCATCTTCACTGCCGAGGCGCTGATATCCAGCATCTCAGCGATCTCCGCACACGAAAACCCTTCATATTCATATAAAAGCAAGCACGTCGCGTATTTGGGGGGCAATTGTTCCAGCACATGGTGCACGGCTTCGCGCTCCGCCACATGCTGTTCGAAGCGCGCGCCATCATAACCAATGCCCGGGCCAAGCAAGCTCGATCCACCAGATGCGAGATCATCGCCATCCGTCACAGGCACACCCGCACCAATACCGCGGTCTTCATTGAAGAGCGAGAGCGGCAACCAGGCGATCAGCTTGCGTCGACGCAAGGCATCCGTTGCGGTATTCGACGCGATGCGATAGAGCCAGGAGGAGAGCGCACCGGCCTGGATGGTGGTGCCAGTTGAGAGGGCGCGATAGACTTTGACGAACACATCTTGCGCGAGGTCATACGCTTGTTCGCGATTGCCGACCAGGCGATAGAGGTAATTGGTCAATGGCGTCTGAAAGCGTTCGAAAATCGCTTCGAACTGCCCGATATCCACCAAAGGCGCGACTGGAGCCTGGCTATCCTCTTCGAGGTCAGCCATCATATCGGTTGTCTCGCGCGCCACTATGCTGGACATGGTGTCGTTCTCTCCTGGCACTGTAAGGTCGTCCGACTTCGCCACTTCCGCCGCTTCGGCTGATTGCCGTTGCGCATCCGCGTCGTCGTTTGATCCATTCATTTGATCCAGACGTGAGAACCCCTGCATTTGGTCACATCTCCCGGAAAAGAACTGCGCATCCGTCGCTCCACCATTTCGCTGTCCGCTCGCCACTATCTGACCGCGAACCAGATTGCGCGATGTTCCTCCCTAAGTGTATGCCAAATGGTCAAGTGAGCCATGCTGCGATATTCCATTGGGTATGTGCGACGCGCGTTGCGATCTCGCTCCGGTGAATCCACAGGTCGGTATGATCCTGGTTAAACCGGTGTACCCACAAGCGCCAGTGCATCGCGGTGCTGCTTCAGCATTCGCCCTGGCTTACGGACATGATTGGCAATTTCGCTGTATTTCAGCGATAATGCCAAGCGGGTAAGGTCCCCGATGCGTGGTGATTTGAGGCGATGTGCCGGAGTGGAGCAAGGGCAGGCTTTTTAGTTCTGGGATGCACGCTATGCGACGAGGTATGAGCGGGAAGGAGGGCAACACAAAACGATGGGTGCGATCACAGACTGGCGCGACGCGCTGGAAGACCCGCGTTTCTGGGCGTGCTATTATACTGTTGACGATGAGGTACGCGAAGAAGCTTTTGGGACTACCTACCAACAACTTGAGCCATATTATCTCCGAATGATTGGCTGTGACGATCTCCCCGAAATTGTCAACGTACCCGAAGTGCTCGACGCGGTCGAAGGTAGCATCATTCACATTCCCTTTCCCGAAGATTTCCATTGGGATATTGAAATACGGGCCAGTGGAGAACACCATACCCTCTACCATCCACACTATTGGCCAACCGGACTGCCTGCTGGTTTGGTCAGCGAAACGCCATGCCTCCCCTCGTTGCGGTGGCGCGAGCTCTGGCAATGCGCGGTCTGCGCCGAGGTCCGTGACTTTCGCCCAACTGCGCTGGTGCCCCTTTTCTTCCCTCTCATCGCCCTGACAGAAGACGATGATCTCGCCCAGGTGCGGACTATCGTTGGCGATGCCTGGAGTGAACTGGATGTCGTCGCGGTCAACCGCCTGGATTACTGGTTGGAGCACCTCATCAGACCGTCAGCTCCCAGCAACACCTGGCTGGATGATCCACTCGTGGGGTGGCGCGCCACGTCGGGTACGAGTGTGCGGGCGCAGGGATCGCGAGCCTTTGCTCCTTTTCTGGAGATGCTGGATCGCCAGGTGGGGACGTAGCTACCAATGCCTCATCCGCGATCACATTCGATTCAGCATGACGGAAATATCGCCGCCCCGCAGGCAGCGCGCGCCTGGTTGTGGATTCTGCGAGATGACCACACCAGCCGGATAATTCGGAAACGCCACGGTTTCACCCATCACCAGCACGCGCAAGCCGTGGCTCTGCGCCAGGGCCATCGCTTCCGCTAGTGTGCATCCGCGCAGATCTGGGGTAGTGGCGACCATCTCGCCCATCACCTCCTGAAACCAGGTGCGCAGGTCGTCTTTTCGCTGATTGGCCTGCTGAATGTCCCCGCGCTTTTTGAGCGCCGTCTGGCTGCGATTGATGGCATCCCGGATCTGCTGGGGGTGAGGCACCATCGCCATGCGAATCCAGTCTTTATCGGGTGTGGCGCTGGATTTGACGATGACAGTACCATAGCCCACGAGCCGCGCCCAGACAGAGGTAACCTCCAGATCAACGACCTGGATCTTGGAGTACTCAATGGCGATATCTGTCTCGAAGAGCACAAAATATTTACGTTGCACATCAATGACACGGCGTGTCGTCAGGATGAAGACGTCATCCACGAAATCCAGATATGCCAGCAATCCCCAGATTACCCCCACTACGCTCAGGACTAACGTGAGCATCCCCAACGGCACGGCGAGCGAAGCGCTCAGCCAGATGCTCAGGATGGCGGCGACCAGGACCAGGAGCGCCCAGCGCTCGCGTACCAGGAGGGCCCACCAGTGCCGACTGATGACACCGAGTTGCTGTTCGCCTTGCTCCAGCGGAACGCGTGCCGCGCGGCTCAATGGCCACGCAAGGCTGACTTCCGCCGAGAGCGGCGTTGGCGCGGGCATCGGTTCTGGCGCGCCGAGCGTATCCAGGACGTGCTGAAGGCGCGGATCAGCAATCAGTGGCAATGTGGGGTGGCTGACCTGGCGTGCGCGGTCGCGCGCCTCCTGGATCTGAACATCCACCTGACGCGGTGCGTAGATATCCCTGAAGATAATCCGCTGTCCCGCGGAGCCCGCGATCTCGACAGACCCGAAGCCGAGCAACCAGTGCATAATCGAGGAGGTGATGACGCGGGTCGCCTGGATTTTGGGCAGGGGGATCTCTACGTCTTGCTGGGTGACGCCATGAAAACTCTGAATCACGCGCTGATCGGTAATGCTATAGAGCGTATTCCACCAATGATAGGCATCATCGACAACCCATCGCACCAACATCAGCAAGGTGATCGCCCCAGTCAATACCTCCGCGATACCCCAGAGAGCGCCTGGCACCATCGTATTGGCTTGGCCGATCAGGAGCGCGAACAGCAGCATGAGGCCGAGGACGATCGGCCAGGTGCCAACGAGCAGACGATAGGGGTGCTGGCGAGCCACCAGCACAACCTGCTCATCAGGTTGAGCACCGTGGAATGTGGCCTGCCAGGAAAACCATTGCGGTGATTGTGCGGCGCGCATCATCCTTGCCCCCCTCACCCAAGGAAACGATCGGTTGGTCGCATGCGGCTACTTCTTGGGAGCGCTCGCGGCCTGGCGACGCATGACAATCGCGATGATAGCAATAACCATGCCCACCAGAATCAACGGCACGAGGCTCTGCTTTGTCAGATCCGCAGTCGGAAATTGGATATGCAAGTCCGAGAGGTAGCCCTGGCTGAAGACGAAGAGGGCGATGAAGGTGCCATTGAGGGCGCCCAAAATGAACCCTGCTACATGTTCACCGAAATCTTTCGGCGGGGCTTTGCCGCCAAAATGATTGCCCATGTAATACGAGAGCGCGATCAGCGCCGTCAAGCCCGCCAACAGTAGCAAGTTTGCCCAGATTCCGCTCAATACTTGATGGTTGATGTTGTCAGATGCCGATTGATTGCCGATCAGCGACATCGCGCCCGCGCCCAAACGCAAAGGGAGTTGTGAGAAAAATTGTTGTCCGGCAAACGTGAAGAGCGCCAGAGTGAGCGAGATTCCCCCCAGGGTCCAGACTTCACGCGAGGGTCCACGCAGACTGCCGATGATGCCAAACATACTGAAGAAGACTATAAGGGTCTGTGGCGATGAAATGGTCATTCCCCAACCTCCTTGTCACGCGCCGCGCCGCAAAGACGCGACCGGGACATCCTCCGTTCCCACGATCCGGGTGTGGCTCATCCAGATCTATCGACATCTCTACGCAATAAGTATACCGACCGGTGGTACTCTCGTCGGTTTCCTTGCGGTCCTGGATACTTGCCATTACAGCATTTGGGCAATACAATAGCGCTGATGATGTTGAAAGACGCGCCACAAGCGTGTGCCACGGTGGGACGATAGTGAACGTGCTGGGGGATGTTGTCCGTGAACGCGTGCCAGCCCGTCTCATGGCGCTGGATGTTGGAGACGTGCGGATTGGGGTCGCCGTCTGTGATGCTTCACAGATTGCCGTGACAGCCCATAGCGTCATTGCGCGGCGACCTCAGGCGTCCGCGTTAGCACGAATTGTGCTTCTGGTAGCCACTGAAGAGATCGCTGGAGTCATCGTTGGCTTACCACTCAGTCTCAATGGTGAGTATTCTGATCAGACCCGCTCTGTCGCAGCATTCGTAGCAGTGCTGACGCCACTGCTCTCTGTGCCCATTCAGACCTGGGATGAGCGCTATACAACCGTAGAAGCGGAACGCATCCTGCGCGAGCAGAGAGTGCGCCGCGACCGCTGGCGAGCGCGCATCGATGCGATCGCGGCCGCGGTCATTTTGCAAGATTTTTTAGATGCCCACCGTCCACCGATCTTGATGGGTGAACAGCCAACCACGCTGTAGGTCTGGGCAGTCTGGCGATAGTTCAAGGAGCTGAGAAAACCTATGGCAAGACCTCGTCCGGGCGATCCCCGCGCGTTCAGTGGTCGGCAGATGGGTGGTCCCCCCCCTTCAGGGGCGGCGAAGAAATCCGCGCCGCGATCCCAATCGACCGTGATTATCCTGGGATGTATTCTCGCGCTGGTAGCGTTTTTGTTCGGCTATTTCGCCTTGACGATTCAGGCTGATATCTCAAAGCCGCTCGCCGCACCCAACGCGCCTATGCGATCCTTTACCATTAATCAAGGCGATTCCTTTAAAGCGGTCACGGTGAATCTGGAAAATCAACACTTCATTCGTAGTGCTCTGGTCTTTCAATATTATGTGAAACTCAAAAAGCTTACCCCAACCATCGATCCTGGGACCTACCAACTCTCGCCGAGCATGACGCTCTCGGGTATTCTCAATGTGCTCAATCAGGGTGTCTCACAACCGACAGCTTATATCACGATTGCCCCGGGAATGCGGGTGACCCAGTATCCGGACGCCATTGTTGGGACAGCGGTCGATCAATTGGGGCCGAATGGCAAGTCGGTATCTCTGCCAAATTTCAGCGCCGCGGATTTTTTGAAATATGCCCGCGATGGCCAGACCTTTACAGGGGAGAGCAATTACTGGTTCCTCCAGCCGTGGGATACGACCAAAGGCGCCTATGCCGCGCTGGAAGGTTACCTTTATCCCGATACCTATCAGATTTACCAAAACGCCACGGCGGTGGATATCATCAAGACCATGCTGGATGCTTTTGGGCGCGTGCTCTGTCCTGGGCCGAGCACCAATCCCAATGCGTATATTTACGATAGTACGCAGTGTCAGCAAAACCAGACCATTATTGATTATAAATCCGCTCAGTTCGCCAACGCGAACGGCTCCGTCTCGGCGGTTCCAGGCGCGAGCGCGAAGATCGGGGTCTTCGATGCCCTGAAAGCCAGTGGGCTCACCCTGCAGCAGGCGCTCATCCTGGCATCGCTCTCTGAACGCGAGGCACGGACTCCGTTGAACTTCGCGCTCGTAGATAGCGTCTACTACAACCGCCTCAAAAAACCGACGCAAGAGACGCAAGGGTTCCTGAACGCGGATCCCGCCTACCAGTATTACCTGGGTAGCCAGTCCAATGCCACGACGGCTTATCCACCAGTCGACATTACGACGATCCCGAAATCGGATCCCAAAAATCCCTATAACCTCTATGCCAACCATGGATTGCCGCCAAGCGCGATCTCTAATCCGTCAGCGGTTCCCTTATTGGCGGCCATCGATCCACCGAATACCACCGACTACTGGTTTTTCTACGCGAAGAGCGATTGTAACAATCATTACTATCGCTACTACAACGACTTTGTCAACGCGCAGAACACCCTGGGTCTGCCCGGCCCCAACGATTGCAAAAGCTAGGGTCGGCGCATCAGTCAAGACCGGTACCAGCGCTATTCCACAACGGGCGGTTGTGCCGCCCGTTGTATTGAGAGGCAGACATGGATCCGCACACCATCATACAAGTCTTGTTCTTAGCGCTCTTGCAGGGCGTCACGGAGCTGTTCCCCGTCAGCAGCCTGGGGCATACGGTCCTCATCCCCGGCCTGCTGGGGTGGGGGAATCTGTTGCAGAGTGACACCTTTCTCCCCTTGCTGGTCATGCTGCATCTTGGCACAGCGACGGCTTTGCTCACATTCTTTTGGCGCGATTGGGTAAAGCTCTTGCGCGGCGGGCTGCGTGTCGTGGTTGCCGGGAAGTTGACGCGTGATGTCGACCCCGATGGCTATGGTCGCCAGTTGATGCTGGTCATCGTGGGGACAGTCCCCGCGGGATTGATCGGAGTCATCTTGCAGAAACCATTGGAGAGTAATTTCAGTTATCCGATCATCGCTTGCGCGTTTCTGGCGATGAATGGGGCGGTGTTGATGCTCGGTGAGCGACTTTACGCGGCGCAGCGACGAAAACAGGTGGTGATGACGCAAGCCGGAGGACATGCGGCGCCGATGTCGATGGGCGCTTTCGCCGAAGCGGGGATGGCCCGACCCGGTAACATACCATCGGGCGAGATTGGCCGCACTATCGACGATATGAGCTTCATGCAGGCGATTTTGATCGGCTCGGCCCAGGCCTTTGCTCTGATTCCGGGTATCTCGCGCTCTGGCATCACGATGGCGGCAGGGATGGCCAGTGGCTTGAGCCATGAAGCTTCCGCGCGCTTCACTTTCTTGCTGGCGACGCCGATCATTGCGGCGGCGGGGGTCCTGGAGGTACCCAAACTGTTGACGGCGGCGAATCGGCATTTCCTGCCTATCGCGCTGGTTGGCGGTCTGTTGGCGGGCATCGCGGCGTATCTCAGCGTGCGCTTTCTGATGCGTTACTTCGAGACGAACCGTCTGACGCCATTCGCGTATTACTGCCTCACAGTGGGCGTGCTCGGGTTTGGGTACTTTTTGCTCCAATACATGCACGTCTTGCCATAGGTGCGCTGTTCGGGTACACTGCTGACGGACTACGGACATGGGTCCGTTGCATCAATCATCATCAAGGAGATCATTTCATCCATGAAACCCGCGTTTTTGCTCGGCGTTCTGCTCTTCGTCGTCTTTGCGGCGATCGGGGTGTACTATCTCATCCCCACTCCCGGCCATGCTCATATTCTGGCATCCATCCCTGGTAAAGTGGATGTCACGCATGCGGTCGCGGCTTTCGCGGTTGCCATCGTGGCTCTCTTCGCCGGTCGTTTCATGGCGAACTCTGGCTCCCAGAAATAAGTATTCGTCTTCGTAAGTCCAGCATCGCGGTAATGACCTGCGTGCCCATCACCCTGGCAAACGGGGGCATGGGCACACACGTCGCTCTCCTCAGCGCGCAGACTTGCGATCAGACAGTATCTCGAAGCGTTCTATCGAAAAATTGAGATGACGATGGACGGAGGATCGCTGATGGGCGCACCCACTTCACCAGATCGGGCAGATCGCAGCATCGTCTTTTATCTCGCGGCGCTTTTTGTCGCGATCTTTGTCGCCGCTGGTCTCTATTATCTGGTTCCCGGTATTGGGCATCTCTTCTTTCAGGAGTCCACACCAACTGCCCATTTCAAGATCGCCGCGGTTTTCTTCGTCCTGGCAATCCTCGGCCTCATCGTGGCGCGATTGACACGGCCAAGCACAACTTAAGGAGTGAATTGCTGGCATGACACGCTCCACTGATCCTCGCGAAAGCGCCGACCTCGCGCACCTGAAGGCGATGGGCTTCGATCCTGACTTGCCTGACGCTCTGGATATCGGTCCTGGCGGTATCGATCGCTTCCCACGGCCAGATGAGCATGAGATTGTCACTCCCGACGCCTACGTGGAATACCTTTGCGCCAGCCATGGGGTCGCGCGACGCGATCTCGCCGTACATCCCTGGCTGCTGGCCACGTTTCAACGAGCAACGCTGGAGACCTTGGTGCGCGAAACCGGCGCGACGCTGGCACCCGCGTGGGAGTCATTACACGCGCCTGTCTATCATGGGAAGATCGGGACCACCCTCGTCTCGATCGTCCGGCTCTCCGTTGGCGCACCTGTCGCTATCACGCGCCTGGAAGAATTAATTGCGCTGGGGGCGCAGCGCGTCGTGGTGCTGGGCACCGCGGGAGCACTCCAGTCCGACCTGCCAACAGGTAGCCTGGTGTTGCCAAAGGCGACGGTTCGTGAGGAAGGGACCTCGTTTCATTATGTGCCTGCCGGCAGCGAAGTGAAGCCGGATGATGGTCTGGTGGACGCGCTTATGGCAAGTTGTGCCGCGCTGGGCGTCGCGGTGCGCCAGGGTACCGTCTGGACTACGGACGCGCCCTATCGCGAGATCGCGTCGAAAGTCCAGGTCTATCGCGCCATGGGGTTGCTGGCGGTGGAGATGGAGGCCGCGGCGCTCTTCGCGGTGGCCGCGCTACGCGGCATCCGCCTGGCGCTGTTGCTGGCCATCTCTGATCACCTGGGCGAGGTCTGGCGACCCAATTTTCTGTCGCCTGAGATGCGAACTGCCGCGACGACGCTGAGCCGCGTGGCGGTGGCGGCCATCGCGCGGAGCACCGCTCCATGACACCCCCGGTCCGTCCAGTCGCGCTGCTTGACATATTGCTGGATCGCGCGTTGATCTGGGCGCGTGGCGTGCGGCGCGACTCGTGGATTGCCTTGTTGGCACTGACGCTGGCGGCATTGATGCGCGTCGCGGCCATGGGTATCCTCACGGATACCTTCGACGAAGGTAGTTATGTCGAGACGCTGCGTGTCTGGGTCCATGGCGCGCCGTTGTACGGAGCTATCTCGCTGGGGCAACCACCATTCTTTATGCTCAGTCTATTGCCGACCTTCGTGCTCGGTGGCCAGACACTCGCATCGGCCCGGCTCGGTATCGTGATCTTCTCCATGCTGGGGATTGGCGCGGTCTGGGCCATAGGCCGGATGCTGGATGGTCCGCGCACCGCCCTGATTGCGAGCCTCCTGCTGGCGTTTGACCCGCAATATTTCACCCAATCCTGGACGGTGGATGCCGAAGTGCCGGCGCTCGCCCTGACTCTGGTGGCGCTGGCGCTGGCGCTGGGGTATCGCCACGCGCCACGACGGCGTTGGGCAGCGCTGGCGGGCGTGGCGCTGGCGGCGGCGATCCTGACGAAACTCGCGGCATTGCTCGCCGTCCCCGCGCTCATCGCCGCCATCTTGCCCCCGACATGGTTCACGCTCGCCAGGCAGTCATGGGCGGCGCGGCGCTGGCCAGATCGCGCGCGATGGGCGGAGCTGTGGCGCACGGCGCGCCCCGGCCTGCGCCCGCTGGGGACAGGCTGGCTCGTCATGACCACACTGATCTTGCTCCCCTTTGCGGGCAATCTCGCGAACCTGTGGCATCAGGTCGTGGCGATCCGTCACATTGCCGAGGGACTCCCTGGTATCACCAGCACCGCTCATCTGGGAGTGTTGCTCGGCGCCTGGTGGGAAGCGCCGCTCATTGCCGTGGCGACCATATCGGTCATCGCGAATATCCGTCGCGAGCGCTGGGTGGTGGCCATCTTCGGCCTCTGGGGCGCTTTGACCCTCGTGGCCCTCATCCTGCAACGACCACTCTTTACGCATCACCTGGCACTGCTGACTCCGCCGTGTGTCCTCTGCGCGGCTTTGCTGCCGAGTGACCTGGCGACAACAGCACTCCCCTCGCTGCGCGGGCAATTAGCCGGCCTCCTGCTGGCTGGTGTGGTCGTCGTCGGCGCGCTGACGATTGTCGCGCAACAGAACGAGCTCCGCGCCCATCCGCCACTGACCACGTTGCTCGCCGCACTTGACCTGGAAAACGTGACAGAGCCAGGGACGCTGGTCATTACGGATGATCCCATGGTAGCGGTGCTGGCGGATCAAGATGTTCCGCCAAATCTGGCGGACACGTCGTACGTGCGCATTGCGGCTGGTCAGCTGACGGCCGCGGACGTGGAACGGGCGGCTATGGATCCACGCGTGACGGCGGTCCTCTGGATCTCTGGGCGCTTCGAACGTCTGCCGGGATTGAAAGTCTGGTTGAATCAACATTTCGTTCGTGTGTATGATTATGGCAATGGCAATGGCCTCTATGTGCGCGGTGGACCGTCACTGCCCGTTGGCCTGGGAGGAGCGTGGACGCATGGGTGATCTGGCGCCGGTGCGCTATGTGACTATTGATCTCTGGAATACCCTCCTCCGCGACACCGACGAATTGGGTCGGCGGCGGCATGAGGCGCGCTTCATGGCGTTAAGCGCTGCTTTCACCCATCTGGGTTGGGAGATCAGCGACGAGCGGCTCCAGGCAGCCTATGACCAGTGCGGTGAAGAGCACGCGGCGATCCAGCATACCGGGCGCGACCTGAGCGCGCGCGACCATGTGGATCTGTTTCTGCAGCACCTCTGGCCAGATTTCACCGTGGCGGAGAGCGCCCGCGCACGCATCTTCGATGCCTATGTCTACCCGGCGTTGCTCGCCCCGCCTGTCCCGCTGGCCGGGGCCGCCGCCCTCCTGACCAGGTTGCGCGCCGCAGGCTTGAAGCTTGCGCTCATCTCTAACGCTGGCAGAACCAGCGGATTGATCTTGCGTCGCTTCCTGGCCTACCACGGTCTGGCGAGCGCCTTCGAGACCTTGATCTTTTCGGATGAGGTGGAGATGGCCAAACCAAATCCAGCGATCTTCGCGCTGGCATTGGAGCGGTTGGGTGGGGTGCCCGCGGAATCCGCGCATCTGGGGGATGATCTGGTACTGGACCTGTTGGGGGCGAAGCAAGCGGGAATGCGCGCGGTGATTGTTCGTCCGGAATGCCCGCCAGATCTGGGGGCGCCACATCGGTGGACGCCAGATCTGGCAGGTGTACCAGAATGTCTGGGGTTAGCTGCTGGTTCCGTCACACTGGAAGATGGGGCACGGGATGAGGCACCCCGCTAATCAACTCGGTCCATTGCACGTTCAGCGCAAAGGCTAGACGGCGAATCAGAGAGGGATCGACATCCTCCTGACCTTGTTCGAGTCGTGCCAGATTCTCGCGCCGCAGATCCGCGCGTTCGGCAAGTTGGCTGATGCTCAACCCGGAACGCTGACGAGCCTGCCGCAAACCACGTAATCGCATACTGCTGAACCTCCACACTGAGGCAGTGTTTCCACAACGCGCTGGCGCCATTGCCAGTGCATAAGCCACGCCCAACCGGGGCGTGTGCGGTGCTTTAGCAACCCGACCGCGTATACCAGGCGCGATGGTCGCATACAGATGATACCAAATCACATGCCATGTGTCTAGGATAATGGATGCATTCTGAGCGAAAGGGATGCACATCACAGCGCGAGTGGAGATACCTGCATTGCCCATGCCACGCTCTGACATATGATCCGCCACCGTTGCTATCGCGCGCCCGCTCCATTGGCCGAAGGGCGACATTCTGGATACAGCCAATGGGCCTCGGTATATGGTATGAACAAAAATCGAATTGCCGCATCACAAGGAACGATGTTATAATATTCAACATCCTATCTTGCGCATACGCACGGAGTACGTTTCATGCAGATTCTGCTCGCCATGAAAGGATTGCCCGGCTGCGGAAAAAGCACGCTCGCACAAGCGCTGGGGCAGGCGCTTGCCTGGCCGGTCATAGATAAAGACGATATTCTTGAGGAACTTCCGCTGGACGCTGCATCGGGAGCAATGGCGTATCGAATTATGTGGCGACTCGTGCGGCGCCAACTGCTGTTAGGGCAATCCGTGATCGCCGATAGTCCGCTGACGTATCGTATCAGCTACGATCGTGCCCGGCACATTGCTCAAGAGGCGCATGCGACATTGCGTCTCATCGAGTGTCAATGCCCTGATGAAGAACTCTGGCGTCTCCGTATCAACCAGCGTAAAAAACGCGGATTGTCGGCACATCAGCAGACGGATTGGGATGTATTGCAAGGCAAGCGCAGCGCGATGTCGGCGAACTCCAGCTATGCTGTCAGTGATTCATTGCTGACAGTGCAGACCACCCATGACCTCGCCGAGCTTACCGCGTCGGCCATCGAATGGCTGTCGCAACCAGCGGCCACTGGTTCTCACCACTGACGCCATGCGACGCGCTTGTCACCTGGCTGGCCACCGCTTGCAACTGAGTCGATCCGGTTGGTGGAGGACTGCATATGGCAAGAGCGCTCGGTTCCCCTACCGTCAGTTGTATTATTCCCACTTATAATCGCGCGCATCTCCTCTTCCCTGCGATCGCGAGCATCGCCGCCCAAACGGCTATGGAGCATGGCATGCCAGCGACGAGCAATCACGATGAAATCATCATCGTGGATGACGGTTCCACTGATAATACGGAGCAGGCAATGCGGCATTTCCTGGCACATCAGTCTGGCGCGATCCCGGTCCGTTATCTCATGCAACCGCATCGGGGACCCGCGGCGGCGCGTAATGCGGGCATTCGGGCGGCTCACGGCGATCTCATCGCATTTTGCGATAGCGATGATCGGTGGTTTCCTCGCAAACTTGCCGACCAATTGGAGGTCTATCAGGCGCATCCTGACGCGGGACTGGTCTACGCCGGGCGGCAGATTCGGGATGCGCAGACCAGCCGTATAACTCGTCGAACAATTCCGGAATCCACCTATGATGTGCACGCGCTCAAGGCACGCTGCCCAATCGCGATCTCCACTGTGATAGTGCCGCGGCACGTCTTCGCTGTCGTTGGCCTGTTCGATGAGTCGCTCATGTTCGCCGAAGATTGGGATCTGTGGATCCGTATCGCGCAGCAATTCGCAATGATTGGAACACCCAGCGTACTGGCGGAATATCTCCGCAATCACGGCGATAATTTGGTGGAGCATACGCCGAGACTCGCGCAATTTTTAGCGCGCCTCGCGGTCATTCATAAACATCGCGCCATACACGGGGATCAGTGTCTGGAATGTCAGCGAGCGGAACATGCCGCGCTGGCATATAGTACCGATCTCTTGTGGCGCGAGAAACCCACCCCGGCAACACTGTTGCGCAGCATTCTGTAATGCGCAGAGAGGAGCACGTCATGCCACTACGCCCGCCAACTTCTATTTTTGCGGATATGACGGTCTGCATCCTCGCCGCCGGTCAGGGAACGAGGTTGCGGCCCCTGACATCCGCGACGCCCAAACCGATGTTGCCAGTGTGCGGGTTTCCATTTCTCCACCTGCTCCTCACCACATTGATTGGTGCCGGTGTCGAGCGCATTATCATCGTCGTTGGCTACCAGGCATCAGTTATTGTTGAGTATGGGAAAGAACACTTCGCCGCATTGGCGAATATCTCGTACGTCACTCAACAAGCAGAAGGCACGCTTGGCGCATTGCAAGCCGCTGAAGCCACACTTGACGCCAATACGACCCATGTCTTATCGCTCTACGCCGACGTGATCGTCGATCTGGCGTTTCCGCAACTCGCCCGCTCGCATATCCAGAGCCAGTGCGAATGTACTATGGTGACGACGGCTGTCGAAAATATCCCGAGTTATCAGGCGATTGAGATTGATCATCACGACCGGATCATCCATTCATATGAACCTCTCCCACTCCACCATCGGCCGCACAGTGCGGCCACCGGCCACCGCCTGGTCAGTAATTGCGGTTATTATTGCTTCCAGATCGATACGTTACGGACGATGTTGCGGGGCCAGCCGGGGGGATCGCTTGAATCGGCGCTCATCCCCCGATATATTGCGCGCGGCACCGCCCAGGCATTCCATAACGGCACGAAATTCTTCGCGGAATTTGGGACGCTCAGCAGTTATGCGGCGGTCAGAAGTCAGGCGGCAACTATCGCAGCGATCTACATGGTGCCAGCGATCGCGCCTTCACCTGAACTGGAGCAGCCGTGAACGACGGATTGATGCCCGGGGTGGCGTGGTGATTTGATGCAGCGTGCTTCGGAGTGCTATTGATATTGGAGGATGCGCGGTGTGGAACCGCTCACCTCACAGAGCACGTAAGGAGAAACAGCAATGTCCGCACCCAGCCTGAGCGAGAGCCAGACGTTGAAAGTGGGCGATACTGCCCCAGATTTCACGCTGAAAGATACCACCGGCCAGGACGTCACCTTCAGCAGTTTCCAGGGCAAGCAGAATGTCGTCCTGGCGTTCTTCCCCTTCGCCTTCAGCGGCACCTGCAGCGCGCAGATGCCTTCGTATGAGGCCGAGCTCAACCGCTTTCACGACTTCGATACCCAGGTGATCGGCATCAGCATGGATGCCCGCCATTCACTGGAAGCCTGGCGCAAACAGCTCGGGCTTACGTTCCCCTTGCTCTCGGACTTCTATCCCCAGGGGCACGTGGTCGACCTCTATGGCGTGCGCCACATGGCGGGCATGCCCGAACGGGCGCTTTTCGTCGTCGATAAAACCGGGAAGATCGCCTGGGTGCATGTCCATCGCCCCACGGGTGAGACTCCGGATAACGAGGAACTCTTCGCGGTGTTGCGCAAACTCGCCTAGTCAGAGGAGATCCACAGGATGGCGATGTCACGCCGCTGCATACCCTATACTCCGCGTACCATAGATCTGGCCAAAGCCACCTTCGCGCTGGTCTCGACCGCCGGGGTGCACCTGCGGGATCAGACACCCTATGATCTGGACGGTGATAATTCGTGGCGCGAGATCCCGGGCGATGTCCAGGCGAGCGACCTCATGGTGACCCATGGCCATTATGATCATCGCCACGCGGATGTCGACATCAATTGCGTCTTTCCGATCGATCGGCTACGTGAGTTCGCGGCGGAAGGAATCATCGGCGGCGTCGCCAATCGTCACCTGGGCTTCATGGGCTATTCTCAGCAACTCAAGGATCTCTATGATCGCGCGGCGCCACAGATGGCGAAGCTCATCGAGCGTTCGAATGCCGACGCGGTGCTGCTGACTGCTGGGTGACCGCTCTGCCATCGCACGGTCGTGGCGATTCAACGCGAGATCGAACAGCTCGCGATTCCTACCATCTTGATCACGCTCATTCCGGAAAACTCGCGCCAGATGGGTCCGCCGCGCGGTTTACACCCTCAGGATTTCCCGCTTGGGGATTGTCTGGGGGGTCCAGGCCAAATCGACGTGCAGCGCGCTGTCCTGCGCGACGCGCTGGCGCGCTGGGAGTCGCGTGAAGAGCCCGGCATAATCTGGGAACGCCAGTACCCCGCCTATGTGCCAGACCCCACCCTCACGCCACGTGGAGCACCCGAAGAAGCGTGAGGCACCACCGGCAAGCGCGGCGCCCAGGGCTACAAGCCCACGGGCGCCGCGTCGGTCGTCTCCGCCAGCTTCAGAGCTGATAATCCGAAGGATGGACCTCGGCGAGATAGGCTAACAGCAGATTGATGTCTGCCTCGATATCGCCCATATGCACCATCTCGTTGACGGTGTGCACATAGCGCGAGGGCAACGAGAGCGTCGCGGAGATCACGCCGCCCCGCGCCTTCTGGATGGCGGCCGCGTCGGTCGATCCGCCGGGCAGGACCTCCATCTGATAGGGGATGGCTTCGCGACGCGCGATGTCGCGGAGGTGGCGCACCAGTTTCGGGTGGGCGATATGGCCGCCATCCATGACCTTGATCGCTACACCGCTCCCCATATGCGTGACCGCCTCGTGGTCACCCGTGCCTGGCAATTCCACCGCGAGGGTCGTGTCCAGGGCAATGGTGACGTCCGGATCGATGGCGTACGCGGCGGTGGTCGCGCCACGCAGGCCGACTTCCTCCTGCACGGTCGCGACGGCATAGATCGTCGCGTTCGTTTCATGGAGGCGCCGCATGGTCTCAATCATCACAAAGAGGCCGGTGCGATCATCCAGCGCTTTGCTGATGACACAATCCCCCACGACTTCCAGTGTGCGGTCCATCGTTACAAAATCACCGATCTCCACCTGGGCCTTGACCTGCTCGGCAGTGAGCCCCAGGTCCACAAAGAGATCGTTGAGGGTTGGCGGCCCTTCCACCTTGTCTTTCTGCAGGTGGATCGGCTTGCGCGCCGGGGTCAGGACGCCACGCAGTGCGCCATGTTCCTCGGTGTGGACCAACACGCGTTGGGCCACCAGGACGCTGGGATCATGCCCGCCGACAGGCTGTACGCGCAGGTAGCCTTTGTCATCGACATGTTTCACCAGGAAGCCAATCTCATCCATATGCGCGGCCAGCATGACCTTGATCTTGCCTGACCCATGCTTGACGGCGATCACATTGCCCAGCGCGTCCACGGAGAGTTCATCGACCAGTGGTTGCAACTCGCTGATGACCAGTTCGCGGACCTGCTCTTCGCGACCAGAGGTGCCGGGGGTCTCCGTCAGGCGCTTCAAGAGCGCCAGATTGAGATCGCGCGCGGTCGCGGCATGCGTCGTCGTGGCGCTCTGCCCATTATTCTTATGCTGCGCATCGCTGCTCGGGCCTTTTTCGCTCGTTTTTTTTGCCATTGGTATCCCTCAATATCCACCCTCATCTGATGTTGGTCGTAGGTCTGCGACGTGGATCCCCCGTCTCGCCAGATGGTAGGCACGCGAAATATCCCCATGCCTGGCGATCGCCCGCGAGCACACGCGCCACAGCTATGGCTCACCATGGGCCATAGGGCTTGGGCGCGGTCCCGGGAATCAGTGTACCTCCGCGCAGTGAGGATATTCCTCACTCGCTACCGGTCCTCACACACCGCATCACTATGCTTTCGCTATTATAGCAGTATTGTTAAAAAATGGATCATGGAGCGCGTGGAGTAGGAGTTGATGCCCGCGCCTGCGTCAGCGTATCGCAGGGAGGTCGCTCCATAGTTATAGCCGATGCCTTGCTGCGTGGATAGAGGTGCCACGCGTCTACCTGCTCCGAAATGAGTCCGCCAGGCGCCAGGTTCTTGGGAATCGATGGGGAGGGAGCCGAAGGATGTCTTCGCCCCTCTCTCACAACGCTACCTTGACGGCTATCGGTTGTTCGTCATCCCTGGCTCGCCGCAGGGTAATCTCAGCCGTTAGACCTAGAGCAGCCAATATCTCGGTCAGGGAATCGAGCGTGGGGTTTGCTGTTTCCGAGTTCAACAAGCGAGAAATTACCTCCCGCTTTCTGCCCAGGCGGGTCGCTAATTCTTCTTTGCTGATATGCAAGGCCTCACGGGCTTGCTCGATGGCGGTCAGCATGTCCAGCTCGGCGCTCATTTCTCGATAGCCAACGGCAAACTCTGGATCGCGCATGCGCTGCTTGAGGCGCTGTTCAAATCTATGCATCGGTGGTTTCCTCCTGGACGGGGCTGACTCGCTGTGTTGCAAGCTAGCTCTGGAGATAGCGATAGGCTTGTCTGAGATCAGGAGTGGAAGCCGGCTGTCCGGTGCGTTTGACGTAGCCATGCAGCAAGACCACTTGATTCCCAGCGAAAGTGAATAACTCACGGCCAAGGGCTTGTCCCTGTATGGCGCGCATCTCCCATAACCCGTTGAAGCCGTGGCACGGCTCGATGAGTCCTCCGCCTAACTGGTGGCCGTGTTGTTGGATGGCGACCGCTATCCGTGCCAACTTACCGGCCAGCTTAGGGTGAGAACGGTCGAGAGTATCTTCAAATTCTTCGGCGGGTTGCCGGGAATTGGCTTGTTCGAAGTATTCGATCGTCCACATAGCTCAATTGTCGTAACATAAATGATCCGAACCTGCAAGTGGTGCCGCACATGCAGAACCGCGCTCCCGCTTTCTGGTACAATACGTGACGTGGCACGCGGCATGATCCGTGTCAGCAAGATCGGGTATGACACCGGCTGAGGTGGTTGGATGTGGGTGACGCGCGCGCTGCGCCCAGAGGATTTCGCACGGGTCGATACACTATTGCAAGCCGCCTATCAACGACCCCATAGTTTTGTGCAGCGGCTACAACGCCAGCTAGACATCCAGCCAGATGGATGGTTCGTCATCGGCAATCCTGAGATCATGGGTGTCGGCGGAGTGACGGTGATGGATTCGGTTGGCTACATTGGCCTCGTGGGAGTGGATCCTGGAGCGCAGCGCCAGGGCATCGCGACGGCCCTCATGACCTTTCTGATGCAATGGGCACAGGAACATGGCTGTCAAACATACTTGCTCGATGCTTCACAGGCTGGTGAACCACTCTATGCCCGACTCGGATTCGCCGCCAGCGATCTGGTCGAGATCTGGCGATTGGACCTGCCCCATGCGCCTGCCGTCGAGCGTGTTTCGCCCAACGTGCGACCGTATACTGCAACCGATCTCCCCGCTTTACTCGCCTGCGACGCGCGATGCAGCGGCATGCTACGTCCCCATTGCCTTGAACCCTACATCACCGAAGCCACCGGTAGCGAACCCAACCGCGACGGTGGGCGCATGTGGGTCATTGCGGCGGAGCAACGTATCGGGGGATATCTCATCCTTCAGCAGAACGATACGATCGGCCCCTGGGTTGCCGAGCACGCAGCGATGGCCGAACAACTTCTGAACACGGCGCTCACCCACCATCACGGCGCTTCGTTCACGGTGATGATGCCTGGGAAGAATAGCGCCGGCCAACGCATGCTCCAACGTTCTGGCTTTCAGCGCGTCCGCCATCTCACCCATATGATCCATGGCAAAGCGTTACCCGACGAGCGTCGGCAGCGCGTCTTTGGGCAGCTCAGTCTCTCGGTTGGTTGACCCGTAGGTGAGAGTCATGCACTTCATGTGCAGGCTCCCCGGCGAACGAAAAAAAGTGCTACACTCCAGAGGCATCTCTGCCAGCCTTGGCGGAGTTTCGCACCATGGTTCGGACAACGGAGGCGTACGCTATGGACGAGAGGACTGCCGGACAGCAGATCGATGCTATGATCCAGCTGACCACTGGCTGGCGGGGGGCGACCCTCGCGCATCTCCGGGCGATCATCCTGGCGGCTGCCCCCAACGTGGTCGAGGAGGTGAAGTGGAAGAAACCTTCGCGACCGGAAGGTGTTCCCGTATGGTCGTATGATGGAATCATCTGTGTCGCCGACACGCTCAAGCTCGCCGTGCGGTTGACATTTCCCAAAGGCGCGCAGTTGCCCGATCCGCTGCGCCTCTTCAACGCCCGCCTCGATAGCAAAATGGTGCGGGCCATCGATGTCCATGCCGGTGACTCCGTCGATGTGGCGGCGCTGACGGATCTTGTCCGCGCCGCGATCGAGCTGAATCGATCGACCGCACGATAGGCCAGCGAGCTACGACACCGCCATTGGGGCAGCGCGCGCGCAATCCATCCCGATCCGCGGAATGTTCCACCCGCATGCTAGCGACCGCCTGCGCGATCGTCGGCATGGTGGGCAGTGCCAAGAGGACAGGCGTGGCGCGGTCATGGCGCGGGCACTGGTTTCACAAACTCATAATTTGCCTCGCGGTAACAGGTACGGAAGCGGAGCCGCGTATAGAGATGCTCCCCCTCCGCGCTGGCCTGCAGGACAGCGAGCGCGTACCCCCTCTCCGCGGCCGCGCGTAAACAGGCATTGGTGATTGCCGTGCCCAGGCCGTGGCCGCGGGCGTGGGGCGCGGTGCTGACGTCGTAGATCCCCGCCAGGCCGCCAGCGAGCAGGAGCGTCGCGGATGTGACGGGGACGCCATGGTCATACCCCACGAAGTGATGTAACGCGGATTCGCGCGCGAACCCATGCGCGCTATAGGCGTCATGGTAGGGCTGAATATTGGCGGCATTCGCCGCAAATCCCGCTTGCGATGCCTGTGCCCAGTCGGCCATGGTTGCGGCATCATAGACGCGCAGGATGGCGAGGCCCGCGGGTGGCGGGGCGCTGTCCGGGCGCCTGGTCAGGTCCAGCGTCATCACCGGGCGGCTTTCCTCCGGCAGATACACCAGGCCCGCGGCGCTGAGCCGCTGCCCGATGTCCGGCGGTTGTGTGGACGGCAAGACCTGCCACCAACTGCGACGCGCCACCGTTGCCAGGCGTTCCAGGACAGCCCTGATGCGCCTATCCGCCTGATCCGCGCTGAAGGTCGCCCGCAACACAGTGTTGCCAGGGGCGCTGTTGATGATAAAGGCGGTGTAGTCGCTTTCCTGCCAGAGCATGGCCGTCGGCAATACGGTAAAAGCGGTGAAATATGCCAGGTAGTTGGCTTCCGTTGCCGCGGTGATCGCGGCAACAGGCGCATCCGCTCGCAGGGGAGTCATGGCGTACAACCTCACAGATCAATGGGTTCCGTGCCAGCATCTTATGCCAGACATGCTGGAAGCAGATACGGGGCAGCAGCGCGCCACTCGCGCGCTGGTGATCATACGATGCACTCGCGCGCGCGCCCAACCCGGCAGGCAACACGCGAGTTGTTCGCGCGTCTGAACACGATGAGAGCGGGCTGAAGCATGGCGAGGTACCACTCCCGCTGCGGAGCGGGCACAGTGGTTGACCGCGATCTATGGCATTACGGTGTCTCTCAGTTTCTTCAATCCAATTGGCGCACCGAGCGACTGAGCCAGCCCAGGCTGACGGTTCCCGTTGCTAGCAGCCCGCTCCATAACAGAACCGCGCTTGATCCACTAAAACTGGTCAGTACACCACCGAGCGCGTAGCTCAATGGAATGCCGACATACGAACCGAATTGATCAAGGCTCGTGACACGGCCCATCTGCTCGTTAGGGACATATTCCTGGAGGGCAGTCATCCACGCCAGCCCCAGCATCGTTTCGCATAACCCATAGAGAAACATCGCTCCCAGGATCACTGGGGGGATCGGAAAAGCGCCGATTGCTGACAACACCAGGAAATTAGCCATGAAGAAGCTGTAGATCAGCGGTCCGCGATGTCGCCACGTGCGTCCCCCGTACCAGATCGCTGCCGTTATCGAGCCAGCAGCGGTCGCGGCTGTCAACCATCCATAAAGCAGCGGGGAATGCAACGTCTGCTCGACATAGAATGGAAGCGCCACACTGGCCGCACCCGAGCCGAATAAATTCGCCACGCCAGCGAGAATGATGGTGATCCAGATCCACGGCAGTGTGCGAACGGTTACCCCTCCCTCGTGCAATGCATGCAGGAAGGCGGTTATTGACATCGCCCGGCTTTCGCGCTCAGGTGTGCGTGGTCGCCACGATGTTGACGCTGCTCGCGCGATAGCCAGGGTCAGGCAGATGGCTGAGAAGAAGAACGTCAGACTGTTGACCGCGAAGGCCATCCTTGTCCCGCCCACCGCGATCAATCCCGCTCCCAATGTAGGACCAAGAATCGCCATCGCTCTTCCGCTCAGGACGCGCAACGCATTCGCGCTGGCGAGCGCTGATGTGGGGACGATTTCCGGTACGACTGCGCTATACGCTGGCCCGAAGAAGGCGTCCATCACGCCGAAGCAGAAAGCGATGCTGAGGATGACCCAGAACGACAGCAGATTGATCCATAGCAATATAGTCATCGCCAGCACGAGCAGTCCGCGCGCGAGATCAGAAGCCAACATGATGGCCAGGCGTGGGAGTCGATCAGCGACAACACCGCCGATCAACAAGAGCACAATCGTGGGGAGAAAAGACGCGATGAGCACCGCTCCCATCGCTGTAGGAGAGTGCGTGCGTGACAAAATATACCAGGCCAGTGCAATCTCATAGATCCGATCGCCGAAGCGCGAGATTGTCTGGCCTATCCAGAGGTAACGGAAGGAACGCTGACGCAAGGAACTGAATGAAGTCGGCACAGTGGAAAACCTCATAGCGAGCCTTCAGGCGCGCGCCGCTCTATAATGCCGCACCGCGGATGTATGCATCATATCATCGATCGGCCGGTGGCATACTGCCTGGGTCCAGGGCCGCGCATTGCGCTACACTGAGATGGACAGCATAGGAACATTGCCGAACGACAAGCTAGCTGAGGAAGGGATCGCCGCCATGAGTCAGCCGCCACATACCGCGCCAGAATCGCCCCAGGGCGGGGACGATCTTCCCCGCCCACATCCCATTGCGCCAGACCTCCAGTTGCTGCGCCGCGAGCACGCACCCGCGCTGCTCGCGTTCGAGCGCGAGAATCGCGCCTACTTCGCGGCGTCGATACCGGATCGCGGGGATGCGTTCTTCGTCGACTTCGACGAGCATGTGCGGCAGTGGCTTGAAAGCCAGGCCGCTGGATCAGATTTCTATCACCTGCTGGTGACCGGGGACGGGGCGGTAGTGGGGCGCGTGAACCTGTACGGAGTGGCAGATGGGGAAGCAGAACTGGGATATCGGATCGCGCAGCGAGTCACCGGGCAAGGATTGGCCACCGCGGCGGTGCGCCAGGTGCGCGAGCTCGCCGTGAGCGCGTATGGGCTCAGCAGGCTGCGCGCGCGCGTCACCCAAAACAACCTGGCGTCGCGCAAAGTACTGGCAAAGAATGGATTCCTTGCCGTTGACGCGATCACGCTGAACGGCAAGGAAGCGATTGCCTACCTGTGCGAGCTCCGTTGACGCATGCTAATGGCAAAGCAAGTATGCGCAATTGGCGCATAGTACCAACTTGACCGCGCCAATCCCACGAGCGCACACTGCTGGCACAAGCTCAACTGCGGATCGGCCGGATCCATCACCGCCCGCTTTTGGTCGAGGGCAAGAGCCCCTTTTTTCGCAACCACTCCACTTCGACTTGCAGCTGCCCAATTTGCTGGTAAAGCCGTTCAATCAAGGCGTCCTGCTTGTTGGCGCCGGTTTTGCCCCGCTCAAATAGACTTACGCTGCCTTCTTGCAGTTGCTTCTTCCACTGGGAAATCTGCACGGCATGCACCCCAAACTCCGTTGATAGTTTGCTCAGTGTCTTGTGCCCTTTCAGCGCTTCGATGGCCACTTTTGCCTTAAATTCCTTACTGTGCTGCTTCCGGATCGTCCCCATATGCTTGCTCTTCCCTTTCCTTTATGCCTCCTTCATTTTAACATCTTCACTGGTCTAGGATCTGGGGTACATTAAAGAGAGCGCATCCCCTTTGCCATTCCAGACTAAGACATACTGAGGGTCGAGGGCCAAGGCTCGCTCATACGCCGCCAGGGCCTGCGCATATCGCTTGAGGCTATAGAGGGCATTCCCTTTGCCATACCAAGCAGAGGCATACTGGGGGTCGAGGGCCAGAGCGCGCTCATACGCCGCAAGTGCCTCCACATGTCGCTGGAGGTCAGAGAGGGCTTTCCCTTTGCCATTCCAGGCAACGGCATACTGGGGGTCGAGGGCCAGGGCACGCTCATACGCCGCCAATGCCTCCGCATGCCGCTGGAGGTCACCGAGGGCAGCACCTTTGTTGTTCCAGGTTATGACAGACTGGGGGTCGAGGGCCAGAGCGCGCTCATACGCCGCCAGCGCATCCGAATACCGCTTGAGGTTCCAGAGGGCATTCCCTTTGTTGTGCCAGGACGCGGCGGAACTGGGATCCAGGAGAATTGCCTGGTCATAGCTGTCGATGGCTTCGGCATAATGTTTTGATTCGTTTTGACAAATACCTAAATTAAACCAGGCGTCAAATGACCTGGGGGCGAGCTGGGTGGCGCGTTGCAGGAGGGGAATCGCCTCGGCGTAGCGCTGTTGGGATTGCAGGGCTTTGCCGCGCGCGATGAGGTCATCTGCCGATTCGGTTGGTCGGGGTGAGGTTGGCTCGGGACTCGTCCCTTTGGCGGTGAGCGAGAGCGCGTGCAGGGTGCGCTGGATGGCTTCCAGAGGCGGCAATGCTGTGAGTCCAGGTCCTTCCACGCGCTTGAAGTCCTCGATGAACATCCACAGATCATCTTCCTGAATGGTCTGCGCCAGCACGGGGAGGATGATGCGCTGGGGATCGCGTTTGTAGCGAGCGTACGCCCACTTGGATTCATCGCGCACCCATTGCGAGGTCAGGGCTGCGGGCGAGAGGATCACGATGAAGACGGGCCGTACTTTTAATTCCGCTTCGATCCGGTCGAGGAGTTGGCCCGAGCCCAGGTTATGTTCGTCATACCAGACGTCCGCGTTCGCGTCACGCAATGCCTGGACGAGTTGGCGGCAGAATGCATTATCCTGATGGCTATGACTGACAAAGATTTTGAGGACGGCCATGCGCGCGCGCCCCTTTCCTGTAACCTGCGAATGCTGCTCACAAAGTGCTGCGCTCAATTGTCTGTAGCATAGCACATCGCGGGCGGGTTGTGTGCTCCTTCATGCTCTGAATCTTGGGCAAACCTGGGGTGAGCAGGTTCCGGCGTTGCCTTAAGTGAGGGCATATTCAGCCGGATAGGCGGCGATGACGGCATTCTGCGCGACGGCGAGTGCTTTGTTTGCACGTGCGCCTCGGCTATGCTCAATGTTCGACTTCTTCACAACTCGCCCCGGAAGGCTTTATCCAGGATCGCTGGTAATAGCGCGTCCAATTCCGCTGCGCTCGCTTCCTGTGCTGCTCGGAGTGCATCCACTTTGGCTTGCAGGCTATCAAGATAGGCAACGATGCGGTGCTGTTCTGAAAGAGGGGGGCAAAAGATTTCAAATGCTTTTAATTGTTTCTGATTAATGGAAGCTAGATTAGTAGTTTGTTTTGACGCTGTTTGAAAATATTCTTTTCCAATTGGAGACCTTATATAAGCGATTAAAAATTCAGGAATAACTTTAGGATTATTGATTCTTAATCTAAAAATATGATTTTGATGAATACAAAGGGGTATTTCTCCGTACCATATAGCTCCTCTTCCTAATTTATCCCAGTCTCCACCCTCAGTCAAAAGCACATCTCCATTTTGTAGTTGCCATTTTTCTAATTCTTCCGGTAATACTTCAATTTCTTTTATTAATTTTAAATCTAACCAACCATCCTGAACGTTAGCAACCCTTAAGTAAGGGACACTAATTGTTGATTTGGTTAGTTGTCTCCCCAAAGTCACACCCGCACGTATATCTACTAAGTTTCCAAGGCTCATTTTAGTGTCCCTCGTATTTATATTTTTTTTATTAAAAATAAAGTTACTTGTTAGTGTAGAAGTTAGCTTTATTTCCTCCATCGCCGCCGCCCGCAGCCCTCGCGCCTCCGCGATCCGCGCCGCCAGCGCCTCGATGCGCGCCACAATGCGCTGCTGCTCGGCGAGCGGGGGGAGAGGGATCACTATCGATAAAAACTGCTCTGGCTTAATTCGATTTTTCCCGCTTGTCCCCTGTGATTTAGCGTCACATTGTTGCCAGAATGGTGGCGTTTTTGTTAACCAATGAAACCATTGAGGTTCAAGTAATTCATATTTAGGTTGAAAAGTTGGAAATTCAGCTGAGCAATAGCAACCTGATAATCCATTAGAAACAACTGCTACGCTACCATTACGCGCCCAAATTTTGTTGACAATAACATCATTTGTTTCAACTCTAGATAATGTTGAGTAATTGGTTTGGCTTCCATCAATTGACTCTCGCTCATAAGCACCCTCCCCCCATAATCTAACGCCAATTTGGCGATACTTATTACCAGCAACGGGCGCAACAGGTCGTTCGATTGGAGAAAGAACTTCACCCAGCCTCACCAGCGGCCATACTTTGCTCATTCCAACCCCTCCGCCAGCAACTGCTGAATCTCGTGCATCAATTCGGTAATACGCGCTTCCTTGACCAGGATATCAGCCACCAATTGCTCGGGCGGCAGGTGCGCGATATCCTGCGCGGCATTGGGGTTCTTCACGTCCAGGTTAAAGCCATTGGCGCGGATCTGCTCCACGTCGACGCGCCAGGCCTGATCGTTCTCCGCGCGGTTCGGCCACCATGCCAGCAGGTCGGCAAACTCCTCGAATTGGATGGGCTTGGTCTTCGAGTAGTTCTTGCGCCCTGCGGGCAGGGGTTGCTCGTAATACCAGATGGCCTCGGTCGGGCCGCCGCGCGCGAAGAAGAGCACATTCGTCGGGATGCTCGTGTAGGGCGCGAAGACGCCGTTGGGTAGCCGCACGATCGTGTGGAGATTGAACTGCTCCAGCAGATCTTGCTTGATGCGCGCCGCCACGCCATCGCCGAAGAGCGTGCCATTGGGCACGACCACGGCGGCGCGGGCCGGGCCACAGCCCTGGCGGGGTTGCATCCGCAGTTTGCGCATGATCAGTTGCATGAAGAGCAGCGCCGTCTCGCTCGTTTTGTGCGGGAAATTGCCCTGAATGCCCCGCTCTTCCTCGCCGCCGAAGGGCGGATTCGTCAGGATGACCTCCATCCGTTCGCCCTCGCCGATCTGCGACAGGTCAAAGCGTAGCGCGTTGCCATAATCAATCTGGGGGGCATCTAACCCATGCAGTAGCAAATTCATCTGACCCAACATGTAGGGCAGGGGCTTGGCCTCGCCGCCAAAGATGCTGCGATCTTTCAGGATAGCAACGTCATCATTCGTCTTCGCCTGATCCTCCAGGTGGTTATACGCCTCCACCAGAAAGCCGCCCGTCCCGCAGGCGGGATCCAACACGCGCTCCCCCAGGCGCGGGTCCAGCGCGGTCACCATCATGCGCACCACCGCGCGCGGCGTGTAAAACTCGCCACCATCCCCGGCGGCATCGCGCATTTCGCGCAACATGGATTCATAGAGATGGCCCAGCGTGTGAATCTCATCGCGGCTGGTGAAATGGACCTTGTTAATCTGATTGATGCAATCGCGCAGCAGATAGCCGCTCACCATGCGGTTGATCGTCCCCTGGAAGACATTGGCGATCACCGCGCGGCGTTCCAACCCTGGCGTTGCCTCCAGTTCGCGCAGATATTTGAAGAGCCCCTTGATTTGCTCGCCAGTCGCGCTGGTGACTTCATCATGGTTGATGAACGCGATCAACTGCTCGCCGCTCAAGCCGTCCTCATGTGCCGCCCAGTCACGCCAGCGATAGGGCGCCGCGATGGCCGGGCGATACTTCTGGCCGGGATCCAGTAGTGCCGCTACCTCGTCCTCCTGCTCCTTATCATCCAGAAACTTGAGGAACAATAGCCAGGTCAACATCGGCAGGCGATCCATATCGCCATTGAGGCCCTTGTCCTTGCGCATGATGTCGCGGACTGATTTGATGATGCTCCCCAATTGCTGCGCCGATGTGGTCTTCGCGGTATCTACCATCCGTGCCATGTTCGCCTAAACTCCTCACGCCGCGTAGAGCAGCTCTTGTAATTCATTGATTGCCGCTACCAATGTATCCGGACCGCCAAAGATCCGGGCGATCTCCACTTTGGTGCGACGCTGGGTCACCTGCGGCAGGTTCAGCACCTCAGGCATCCGGATCTCCGTTGGGCCATAGACAGCATACTGCGTGATGATGTTGTTCAGGATCTCGCGGGCATCCGGACTGAAGCGCGCGAAAAAATCGCTCCGTTCGCGTCGCAGACGATCGGCCCGCTCCGCCCGCGTCCGGAGCGGCGCGTGAAACGCCAGGTGGCAGAGCAGATCGAAGGGGTCAACCTCGGGCTGCTCCAACACGGCCGCCACGCGTTGCAGATCGATGCCGCGCTCTTCCAGCGTCGCGATGATGGATGCGCGGCTCTCGCTGGCTTTCCATTGCCCGCGCAAATCATCCATCGTCGGATACAGGCTCAGCACCTGTTCCCCGGTGTAGGTAGTCAATTCCAACACGCGCAACTGGCGGCCGCTCGCGTCCAACTCCTGGACCGTCTCATAGAGGATCTCCACCTGCGTCCCGTCTTCGCGCTTATACAACTTCCGTCGTTCTGGTGGTGCATCGCGCCAGAATATGCGCGGATCCTCAATGATCGTGTATTCGGCCGGGGTTTCCGCGATCTGGTTCTCGTCAACCATCGGCGCGGCTTCAGCCGTTTCGCTGGTAATTTCGCCAGCGTCGTCAACCGAATCGACGATGCTGGCGACGGGTTCACCATCGAAGGCCGGATCGGCAAAGTTGCGCGTCGCTGATCCCGTGTAATCCAGGATGGTGAAATAGAGCTTCCCATAGTCCTCGCGGACGCGCGTTCCCCGGCCGATGATCTGCTTGAATTCGGTCATCGAATTGATGACATTGCAGAGCGCGACATTTTTCACCATGGGCGCATCCACGCCAGTTGAGAGCAGGCGCGAAGTCGTCAAAATCACGGGCGCTTGCGACTCCACATCCTGGAAGATCTTCAATAACCCCTTGCCAAGCTCGCCATCATCGGCGGTCACCCGCGCGACATAGTTGGGATAGCGACGAACCAGATCGGCATTCGCGTTGCTCAGCGCCTGGCGCATCTGGTCGGCATGCTCCTGGTCCACGCAGAAGACGATCGTTTTCGCGAATGGGTCGGTCTTGCGGAGAAACTCGGTCAGGTGGTTCGCGACGCATTCCGTGCGG
>DAIDHM010000126.1 GCA_027459705.1 Ktedonobacteria bacterium
AGTGCCGCAATCGCTCGTTCCTGTTGCGTATCCTCATCATTTTCTAAATGGAGGTACGCGAAGATTCGATCAGACCCGTAGACGGCAGGTGTACCGAGTGGCTCCATCGCGACAGGGAGGATACCTCGACCTTCTTTGCCGGTGCTCTCCGCAATCAATTGCTCGATCCACAGTCCGACGCTACCGATCGCCGGCGAAGCGACGATCGTAATCTTGTCGCGGCCCTGTTTCCACGCCGCGCCCATGATGGCCCCCAGCGTCAGGCCCGGGTTCTGGGCGGCGGGGACATCGCCGGCACATGCTTTGGTCATGGCCAGCGCTGAATCCAACAAGGCGCCGACGTCATAACCAGCCAATGCCGCTGGCACCAGGCCAAAGTTCGAGAGGGCTGAGTAGCGACCGCCGATATCAGGCGGATTGCGGAATACCTGGCGGAAACCATACCGACCGGCGTCGGCTTCCATGGTCGTGCCCGGATCCGTGATGGCGATGAAATGCTGTCCAACTTCGCGATCACCGACGATCTGGCGAGTGCGCTCGTAGAAATACGTGAAATGCGACCGCGTCTCCAGCGTGGACCCAGATTTTGAAGCCACGATGAAAAGCGTATGGCGCAGGTCGATGGCCCGCTCGGTGGCGCTTAACGTCGCTGGATCGGTCGAATCCAATACATGCAACTCGGGGTAACCCATACGACGGCCAAACGTGGTGCGGAAGACCTCGGGGCAGAGGCTGCTGCCACCCATGCCCAGGAGCACCACGTGGGTCATGCCCGCTGTGCGGATCTCATTGGCGAAGGCCTCGATCTCCCCCAGATTCGACTCCATGACTTGGGCAATGTCGAGCCAGCCCAGCCGATCGATAATCTTGGCCCCTATGGCGGGATCGGACTTCCAGAGTGTCGGATCTTTGCGCCACATCCGCTCACCGAACGCATCGCGATCGAGTTGGGCCAGCGCTTCGACCACTGGTGTCGCCAACGCACCCAGCGCGGGATCGGAAGTGGTTTTGCTGGCAGACCCAGTCATCGTAGCTCGCACATCCGCGACCCGTTTGGCGGTTTCTTCGAGCAAGGCGTTATATGAGTCTGCGAAGGATTTGACTCCATCCAGCTCCAGCTTCTTCGTAACTTCGGCGATCGAGATACCGACCGATGCGAGGGCGTCAATTGCCTGGCGCGCGCTTTCCACATCCTGCGTGATGGTCGTCGCGACTTTGCCATGATCGCGGAACGCGTCAATCGTTTGTGGCGGCATCGTATCGACCGTTTCCGGTCCGATCAGTTCTTCCACATAGAGGACATCGCGATAGTTGGGATTCTTGGTGCTGGTGCTGGCCCAGAGGCAGCGTTGTGGGCTGGCGCCGCGGGCACGCAGGTCGGCGAAACGCGGACCATTGAAGATGGCCTGATAGGTGGCATAGGCCAGCTTGGCGTTCGCGATAGCCGCTTTGCCCTGGAGGGCGTGCATGGCATCGGCGCGGGTTGGATTGCTCGCTGCCAGCGCCTCCAGGCGTTTGTCGATCTCTGTGTCGACGCGACTGACAAAGAAACTGGCGACCGAAGCGATGCCTTCGACCGATTGTCCGGCGGCGGCCCGTTGACTGAGCGCTTTCACAAACGTCAGCGCGACTTGCTCATAGACCTCAAGCGCGAAGATCAATGTCACATTGACATTGATTCCCTCACGTAGCAGTGTCTCGATGGCCGGGAGTCCCTCGGAGGTAGCTGGCACTTTGATCATCAGGTTTGGTCGGTCGACACGTCCCCAGAGGTAGCGAGCCTCGCGGATGGTGGCCTCAGTATCATTGGCGGCTACTGGGCTGACTTCCAGGGAAATGTAGCCATCTAATTTCTTCGTGCGGTCATAGACCGGACGCAAGAGGTCCGCGGCCATCTGAATATCCCTGATTGCGAGCTCATCGAAGATCGCTTTGGGATCCGTCATCCCCTGCGCGACGAGGTCGCGCAATTGATCGTCGTAGTCGTTGCTGCCACCAATCGCCTTCTCGAAGATGGTGGGATTCGAGGTCGCGCCGACGATATCGCCCGCGGCGATCAACGCGCCGAATCCGCCATTGGTCATGAATGACCGACGGATAAAGTCAATCCACGGGCTTTGGCCGACGGCCACCAGCTCCGTGAGAGGATTAGTTGCCATTACAGAACTCCTGTTCCATCTGCTGGATCTTCGCCAAACGGCGGGCATGCCGTTCTTCGCCAGTATATTTAGCGCTCATATAGAGGCGTACTAACTCGATCGCGGGATCTGCCTGCAACACGCGCGCGCCCAGACAGAGAATGTTGATATCGTCGTGTTCGACCCCTTGGTGGGCAGAGTACGGATCTTCGATCAACGCGGCGCGCGCGCCGCGTACTTTATTGGCGGCAACACTAGCGCCCACGCCACTCCCGCAGATCAAGACAGCGCGAGCGGCTTGGCCATTGACAACCGCATGGGCGACGAGCCTGGCATAGTCGGGATAATCGTCTTGCTGGTTGCTGCCATCACCACCCAGATCCAGCACCTCATGCCCCATGCGACGCAACTCTTCGATAATCGGCGCCTTTAGCGGAAACCCCGCATGATCAGCCGCGACTGCGACCCGCATGACCTGGCTCCTTTCCCTGTTAGCAGTACGCGCAACCGTGTAGCTGACGAGGCTGGGTATGTTCCCACCCTCGCCTGTGCCACAGTTCCTCACGTACCGCGCATTACCTGCGCCGCCGCGCGACGACTGGACAAGGGGATTCCCCTGCCAGCACGTTGCGAGCGACCTCAGCGCGCGAGCAGCGCCTGGGCGCGCTGCGCAATGTTTTCCGGCGTGAAACCGAATTTCTCGTAGAGAATTTTGTATGGCGCGGAGGCGCCAAAATGACTCATCGCCAAGACATCGCCATCCAAACCGACATAGCGATACCAGGGTTGCGCAACCGCGGCTTCGATCGCCAGACGTTTGCGCAGTGTGGGCGGGAGGACTTCGTCGCGATAACTCTGTGGCTGGCGGTCGAAGATCTCCATGCTGGGCATGCTCACGACCCGGGCACGGACGCCGCGCTCTGCCAATAGGTCCCGTGCCTGCATCGCCAATGGCACTTCCGAACCGGAACTGATGAGGATGATCTCCGGGTTGCCGCCGTCCGCGTCTGCCAGGACGTAGCCACCTCGTTCGGTCAATTGGGCCGATGCGAACGTGGTGCGATCCACAATCGGGAGATTTTGTCGCG
>DAIDHM010000146.1 GCA_027459705.1 Ktedonobacteria bacterium
TCGGTGTGAACCGATTTCGTCTGATTAGCCCATGAATTCATGCATGGGCGGTGCGGGGGAAGGCGCCATCCGCGATGGCAAACACGATCAGAGCGGGCAACGCTAGGTGGCGTTGCCCGCTCTGACGTCAGGAGGGAAGGAGGGGTGATGGGTCTAGCCGCCGAGTTGTGTGACGATCTGGTCGAAGTTTGGTGAACCCCAACCCGAGGTGAAATCCCACCCAGGAGTCGCGGAGTAATACTGGTTACTGCCCTGCGTGACATCGTTGAAGATCTTCGAACCGTTGGAGCTATCGGCCATCTGGTAGATTACCGGCACTGCTCCCATCGGCGCTTTCCCTTTTGCCGCCAATGCCTGATTGACGACATCCATGCCGCTGGCCCAGATCGGAGCAGCCGCACTGGTGCCGCCAGTCATCAACCAGAGACCCTGATAGTAGATTGAGATATTGATGGCGGCGGCTGCGACATCGGGCACCTGGCGAGCGCCAGTGGAATACTGATTGAAGACTCCTGGCCCCTTCTGCCAGGTCGGAATCGTGAAGCTCGGTTCAGTGCTTACGCCGCCACCGCTACCCCACGTATTGTTGCAGGCGGTCTGATCTGGGTTGGGATTGCCCCAGACGACTTCGCTCTGGCGGTTGCCGAGCGCGTCGGTCGTCAGTTGTGTCCCGCCGACAGCGATAGCCCATGGGGCGCTGGCCGGGAAGTCGACCATCTTCGCGCCGAAGTGGCCAGAACCATACGCGCCACAGTCACCGCTGGCCACAAAGGTGCTGATGCCTTCGGCCGCCAGCAACTGCATGGTATTGTTGACCGCCTCGCGATACGTTGGAGTGAGATCTTGCTCGAAGTCGCCATAGCTGACCGAGAGCACATTGACCTTCTTATCACTGGCGGCGCGATTCAAGATATCCTGGAACTCCGCTTCCCACTGGGCATTGTTGGGCGCGTCGTAGGTCAGGATCTTGGTCGTCTTGCTGGTCATTCCCGCCGCCATCTCGACATCCAGCGTCGCTTCGCCGACTCCCGACCCGGGTTGCAGGCCAGGCACGACATCGACAGTCTCCAGCCGATTCGGATCGAAGGTGCCAGCGCAGAGCATATAGTTCTGGACATCCTGGCGCGAATAGGGATCGAACTCGACCATGCCGATCGTGGTACTTCCGCCATCGAAGCCCTGGGCGGCCAGGGTGTTCAGGCCATATGCCTGCCGCAGATCGGACCAGAGCAACAACGGACTCCCGTTGCCACCACCGATGATCGGCGTGCCCGTGATCGCAAAAGTGCAATCGCCATTGACGCCAACGTGTGAAGGAGTCGGGCCACCCAGCGGCGTGACGATCGACCCGAGATGCGTGATATAACCACACTTCCCGGTGACCGCGCACGGCAAAGGCGTATCAGAGTTGAGTCCACTGATATTGCTGATCAATCCTTGTAGATTGGCTGGTAATGTCGGCGATTTATCTGGAGAATAGAATGTCCCATTGGCATTCTGATATTGCTGCAATTGCAAGTTGAAAGCCTGCTCAACCTGGGCGGCGCGGCCATCGACCGTCAACGCGGCATTGGTGGCATAGGTCTGCGAGACCGTTAAACCCTGCTGTTGCAGATACGTGACAATCTTCTGTATATCCGCGGCCGATGGCGCAAAACGCTGCGCGATATCGGTGGGGTTTAAGAAATGGCGATAGTACGATGATGTAGGATCATAGATTGCTTGCAAGCAGGCGTCCAGCGCCTGGCGATTGATATTCAGCGCGATATCGAGATGAATCGGTTGATTGCTATCTACCGCGCCAGTGAGCGTACCACCGGAGATCGGGGTGCCAAGATCGCCCGAAGTGGTGGGTGCTGGACTGCCCCCCACACAGGGGTCAGAGCCGGTAGGCGTGCCATTCTGCGAGGTGGCGGTGAGGCCGCTGAGCGAACACGATGCGAGCAAGAGCGTCGGCAAAATGAGCACGATCAGGCCACGGGCCGTCAATCGCCTCCACAGGTTTCGCGGGTGTGTCATGGGCATCAGACTTATGAACGGCATGCCCGCTCGAGGTCTAGCGCGCATGTAACCATCGCCGACAACACCTCGCTAAGCCACCGATAGCCAATCACGAGGATGCAGCGTAGACTCGCGCCAGACAGAGTGGTAGCCGCTCTCCCCCTTTCATCATGAACCGTCATGACTCGCACAAGCTGTTTTGTGTGCTTTGGTCGCAGCATACAGCAGATTTGCCGGTGAGTTGTGTGAAGTAGCTCATAATCTTCGCTATGCGTAGCGCAATCTGTGGCATTTTCACTATCGTGGTGGCTGGTCGTGTGTGAAGTTGATCACACCGTCCAGCGCTGTGACGGAATGCGCTTGTCAGCGGATCGCGGAGCGGCTATGCTACTAAGCACATGCTTACCACGTGCCTCAGCGCCCGTGCCGACTCATAAATTAAGAAGGAGATTCGCGGATGATAGTCTCACTGCCTCATCTCTCCCCTGCCCTCCGCCGCGTGTGGAATGGACGCGCGGGGATCATCGCCCTCATCACCCTCGCCGCGCTGTCCGTCGCCGGTTGCGACCTCTCGGGATTGCCGATTGGTCAGCAATG
Source organism: Ktedonobacteria bacterium (assembly GCA_027459705.1). Taxonomy (GTDB): domain Bacteria; phylum Chloroflexota; class Ktedonobacteria; order Ktedonobacterales; family JACDGC01; genus DAIDHM01. The sequence goes on from DAIDHM010000146.1 coordinate 2,599, forward strand.
CACTCCCACAACCTGCGATTACGTCGTCAATACCCTCGTCGCGGTCAAAGGGAGCAGTGGGGTCGTCGAGCTCGCGGACAGCAATAACAAACTGTATCAATTCAATGGCTCGCAATGGCAAAAGATCAGTGATGAGAAAGCGACACAACGCAGCCTGATGATCGCCGTCGATGCCCAGACGCTCTTTCTTGGCAACACGGTCTCGACCGATGGTGGCCAATCCTGGTCGCCGCTCTGCGCGGTGGTGACGGCCGTCTCGCCCGCCTTCGCGCAGGATAAAACGGTCTTTGGGGTCAATAGCGTCATCAGCGCCAATACGAATGGAACCCCCGTCCCCGGCGCGACGCCACCCGCCGGACCAACCGGCTGCCCGACCAGTACCGGCCCTTATTACCGTTCACAAGATGGTGGACAGACCTGGTCGCCGATGCAGGGACCGCCAGGATCCACTCGACCGGATATCTTTATCCTTTCGCCCAATTTCGCGCAAGACCAGACTATCTTTGCGACTTTCTCGGTCGATGTCAATCAACAGCCAGTACCGGCGCTCTATCAATCCACCGATGGTGGTGGGACCTGGTCCAAGATTCTGGCGGGTAAACAAGATTTCGTGGCGCTCTCCACCAATTACGCCAATGATCAGACGGTGATCGCCGTCAGCGGCACAGGGGCCAAGGTTTCGACGGATGGCGGACAGAGCTGGCAGACCCAGCCGCTGCCAGTGCCTGCGACCCAGACCGCGCAGATTGTATTCTCGCCCACCTATGCCAGCGATAAGACTATCCTGCTGGCCAGTGCCGCCGCTGATACTGCTTCACCTACGCTCGGTACCTTCGTCTCGAAGGATGGCGGCGCGACCTGGAAGCGGACAGGACCAGCGACACAACGCGGGGCGAATTTCCCCGCCCTGGTCTTCTCGCCAAATTACGCGACCGATAAGACGATTTACGCATCTTCGCTTGATCTAGGCAAAGGGCCGGCGACGAGCACGGATCTGGGGGCGACCTGGACTGCCAATGCCACCGGTCTGGACCTGCTGCAATCGCCCGGCTGATCGCTGATGATCGGCCGAGAATACCAATCTGCCTGCTTACCGGCGAGGGATGGGTGGCGCCAGGATTGCACCGCGTCGCCCTCCCTCGCGCACAAGTCCGCGCATTCCGCCGGACTCAGCGCGGCGGACCAATCAAAAAACGATTGGCTCGCCTTCGACTGTCAGGAAACTCCCGCTGGCATGGGGGCGGCCGTGCGCCCTACAATGTATGCGGAAGCTCGGCGGTCGTCGCGCCTGCTGGCGCAATGTGGGAAAAGATGTCGTAGCGCGATGAGGTGCGTCGCCGAATAGCGGCCCTGACCGCATGAGCCCAATGTATGATGAATGGTGGAATTGGATGCGGTTACGGCTCGCCTGGCCCTATGCCCTGCGGTCATTGTTGCGAGGCGGCCAGCGGACTGCGCTGGCAATCTTCTGTGTCGCCGTCGGCGTCATGGCTATCGTCGCCCTGCAACTCGTCGGTCAGAGCGTCAATAGCGCGCTGACGGGGAACATCATCGAGGCCAATGGCGGTGATGTGCAGCTGACCTCCGTGCTGGTGCCGCTCCAGGGCACCGATCTGGCGCAATTCGCCGCGCTCCAGGCGCAGGGGCGCATCCGTGCATATGCTACGACCTATGAGATCCCCAGCCAGATCACCGCGTCCGCTGGCAGCACTGTCCCATTCGACCTGGTCGCTGTCTCTGCCAACTATCCGCTGGTCGGACAGGCCAATTTCACGGCGCCATCGCCTGCACTCCGCGTCCAGGACGTTGTGCGGGGCGACCAGGTGGCTATGAGCGCGCTGGTCGCCAACCTCCTGCGGGCACACATCGGCTCGAGCTATACCTTGCATACGGGCGATAATCAGACGTTGACCGTGGTCGTCGCGGCGATCTTCGCCGAGGGCGGCGCCTTCCAGGGACCGCAGGTGCTCGTCTCTGCCGCGACGTTGCAGGCCACGCCGGGTCCGAGTGGCGCCTTGTTGCCGCCGCGCGTCACGGGCATTACTATGCTGACCAGTGATCCCGCGGGAGTGGAAGCGACGTTGCGTCAGCAATTTCCCGCCGCCACCGTGCTGACAGCCGCCGACGAATTGCGGCTGCGTCAGCAAGATGTCGCGCAGATTCGTCTCTTCCTGCGCATCGTCGCGTTGCTGGCGCTCTTCATCGGCGGCGTCGGGATTGTGAATACGATGCAGGTCTTGCTGCGGCGCCGTCGGCTGGAGATCGCGATGCTCAAGACACTGGGCTATCGCCAGCGCGATCTGTACGCGATTTTTGGCATGGAGGCCGCGCTGCTCGGCCTGGCCGGGAGTGTGCTCGGCGTCGCGTTGGGCATTGGGGCCGCCTTCATCGTCCGAACCATCATCGCCAGTGCGTTCTTCCTGCATCTGGAGATTCCCATCGACCCGGCTTTGCTGGCGAGTGGGGTCGGGGTCGGGGTGATCACCGCCCTGATCTTCGGCCTCCTGCCGATTGTCCAGGCCAGCAGCATCCGCCCGATCGCCATCTTGCGCGAAGAAGAGAGCGGGCGAATCTCACGCATCGGGCAGATCGGCCTCTTGCTGCTGCTCTCGGTACTCTTTGTGACACTGGCGGCAGGGATTCTGGGGGATGTTCGTGTGGCAGCTGAGGTGGTCTATGGCGGCGTAGCGGCAGTTGCTCTGCTAGCGGGCGGCTTCAGTCTGTTGATCCTGGCGATCTCGCGACTCCCTGTCTATGATCGCCCGACGCCGCGCATCTTGCTGGTCTTCCTGGCGGTCTTGGCCTACTGTGGCGCTCTGGCAGCGATCCCGATCGGCCTGCTCTGGCGCTTTGGCCGTCCCGATGTGCTGGCACTGGTGCGCGATGGGGCCTACGCCGCGCTGGCCGGTGGACTCGCGGCAGTGGGTATCTGGCTGGCACTGACGACCGGCGCGGTGGTCGTCCTCCTCGCCGCGGTGCTGGATGGACTGGTGATGTTCGCGCCACGCGCCTGGAAGACCGCGGTCCTGCTGGCGTTCCGCAATCTTGGTCGCCAACGTGGTCGCTCCACGGCGACGCTCACGGCGCTCTTCGTCGGTGTCTTTGCAATCGGCGCGATCGTCATCCTCGGCCAGGGTATCAAGGACGCCGTGAATACGACCATCTCGTCGCTCTTCACCCATAATCTCTTTGTCGTCACCGCTCCCAGCCAGGCGCCGATCGTGCCGCTCATAGTCGATGGGCAAGCGGGCGTCGACGCCACGCGGACGGTGACCGATCCCGTGGCCCGCGTGATCCCGGTCACCATTGGAGACCGCGGCATCGCCACGGTGCTCGCCGGGCAAGGCACTCAGACTGGCGCGCCGCAAGACTTCGCTCGCCGCCAGGCGATTGTGCTGGCGCTGAGCATTGTCGAAGGCTTCAATGTCGGCGATGGCCAGGCGCTCGCGCGTCCAAATGTCGTCATCACGGTTGGGCGCAATCTCACCCCCACTGATGCTGGCACGACCAATGTTGTACTCGACGATATCCTGACGCTACCGCCCGTCAATCTCCAGCTGGGTGAGACGATCACGGTGCTGGGATCCACGCCAGCCAGCGGCGCGGCCCAGCCCGTCCGCCTCACAATCGTCGGCTTCTTCAGTCGCCTGCGCACCACCGATTTCGTCCCTGGCGAGATCCTGGCCGATAGTGCGATCGCCAGCCAGCTGGGTGGCGCCTCCACGTTGACAATTGTTGGCCTGAAAGTCGATCCCAACGCCGTCCCCGCCGTCCGCCAGCTGATCAGTCAGGCGGTGCCCGGCGCGCAGATCGTCAGCCTCACCGATCTCAACGGCGTCTTCGACCGCATCCTGAACGATCTGATCATCATGCTCTCGGCGATCGCCTCGCTGGCGCTCATCGCGGGATTGATCATTATCGCCAACGCCGTCGCGCTGGCGATGCTGGAGCGCCGCCGTGAGATCGGTATCCTCAAATCGGTGGGCCATACCAGCGGCTCTATCCTGGCGATGGTCCTGGTCGAGAATGGCGTGATCGGCCTGCTCGGCGCGCTGGTGGCGATGACGCTGGTGACCGGGCTGATCGTCGCGCTCGCGACGCTCGTTTTTCAGCGCGCGCTGGCGATCAGCTTCCCACTGGTGGGCGTCATCATCGCGGTGACGATTGCGCTCACGCTCGCCGTCACCGCGCTGGTTGCCTGGAATGCCGTCCGCGTTCGTCCGCTGGAGGTTTTGCGCTACGACTGATGCGCGCTGGGTACCGCACTTGCAGTATGCCAAGGTATAAGGTTCATCCCTGCCGCCCATCTCCAGCCCTCATCATCAGGTAGGCTGAATCAGATAGACGCTTGCACCATAGAGCAAGTAGAATGTGCCATCTCCTGTTGGGTAGAGATGATAATAATGCAAGTTGAGATTGGTGAAGATGGTCACCGTGCGGTCATCTCGTAGGTCGAAGAGGTCCAGGGTTGTATCGACAGTAGTCGGCGTAAAGGCCAACCAGGGGCCTGATGCGAAAGAGAAATTATCACTCGGGAATGCGGTGATACGTTGCGGATTGGGTCGCGACGCACCAGGATCAAACTGCAGGAGTTGGTATTGTGCTCCGACTAGAGCTTCCACCACTAATGTATGTGAACCATACCAGGCACTAGCCCCTGACTCAGTGATCAGCATCTTGATTCCTTGCATCGAAACGGTGTATAAATCGCCAGTCTTGAAGGCCGCGAAATCTAAATACTGTCGGTCTGGTGATGTGGTGAGCGGAAAGAGGGGGCCTTGCCCCGGTAGCGTCCCCAGGGTCATTGTCGCGTTGGTGGCGATGTTATAGCCAAGAATCTGTGGGCCATTGGCATAGACAATTGTCTGCGATCCAAGCCAGCCAAGCAAAGTAATATTGCCCGTGGCAGGTTGTAACGTACGGGATTGAATGACTCCATACGCTACAAAATTGATTTGCAAGATGTTCTGCGTATTAGCGAGCAGTTCCAGGGCGATCGCGTTGCTCTGTGGCGCAGGATAGTAGCTTGAGGTAGCATACGACGCTGCCTGGTGGGAGAGCAGGGTCTCGGTCCCTGAGCGTGAGACAAAGATATCATTGGATCCTGTGAGAATGATAAAACCCGAAGAATCAGGTAACCACCCAGGATTCTGTATTCCCCCAAGGTCAGTTGCCGAATACTGCAGGGTGGTCACTAATTGCGCAGTGGGGACAAAAGTCCAGATCTGTAGATGGTAGTGATCATAGATGAGCAAGATGGATTTATCAGGGGACACACTCAACCTGCTATGCGTAAGATCGAGTCCTTGCGGTTGTATCCCCGCTATCAGTTGCAGAGCGGAGGTGGGAGTCAGTGTCACGCCACTGGTAGGGTATGGGGCAGGTGTGTAAGATTTCACCGCCAGTATGTTTGAAGTCGCGGTCGGACTCACGTTGGCGGTCGTCGTAGATTGGCAGGCAGATACAGCGACGAGTATAAGCAAACTGATACCAACCAGCACAGCATGCGTTTTCATGAGCCGCAACATGTTCTGCCTCCCAATCACTTTGTGTCCCCCCAGCGGTTCTTGACCTCCAGCCAGGCGCTTGGTGAGTTTGCCTCATCACCTTGATGATGGTTAACCAGAGACCGCCACCTGAAAAACCGCACTGGCGTATGGGCAAGAGACGCTATTGATATACACCCATCGCCAGATTGAAATGTCCTGTGATACCCTTACTCGTGACGAATGCGAGTATATCGTCGTTGACACCGGTAATCGTGATCGAGCCCATCAATGCTTTTGTTGGATAGGCCATAGGTTGTGAAGTGAAGTTAGGATGTTTGCAGATATCAAAATTGATGGGGATCACAATCAACACCCCTTGGGCGGAATTCGACGCAAGCGCTCCCGCTGAGACCTGGTAGCCATTGAGCGCGTGATCTTCAAGGATTGCGCCGTTATTGATTGTATAACTCACCCCGTTCAAGGTGTACTGCGCTTGAATCGGGCTGGCACTTGGGATCGATGAGCTCGTGAGAATTTCGGGCTGCGGCAGACTACTCGGGCATGAAGCGAGCGGTGGCGCGGAATTCTTGGGGGCCGCGGGGTGTTGACTTGCAGCTATCTGCTCCGCAGCGACAGTCTGTACGACGTGTTGTTTGGCGGGGGGCATCTGTTGCACGACTGAGGGCAGTGGGAGGCCCCACGTATTGCCTACCTGGCTGTTCGCCGCATCAGCGTGCGCGATCAGGATTCCGACAAAACTCAGCACGACGACGACAATGCCAGGACCGGCTAGAAAGATCTTACGTGCCATGGTCTCCACTCCTTCTTGTCATCATATGTGTATAGTTGACCTAGTTTGCTGTCCGTAAAATATGGGTTCTGTTTCTTTCATTTTTTACTACACGACGATCTTAGTGCAAGTATGCATAATGAATTTCCGTAAGTCAAGTATGATCAACAACCACGCGGTGAACAAGGCCGTTTGCGAGATAGCACCAAATAAGACGCGGTCTGCTTGACAAAGACGCCGCGGGCTTCTATAGTGAATGGGATCACGATCTCTCCCGACCTTGTTCGTACGCTGGAGACGATCGCCTTGTTCATCATTCACACTACGCCCAGTGGGCCTGAAATCTTGCCCCCTTCGCAGGGCCAGCACAGTTGCGAAATTGTCTGGTGATCGTTCTCGTCGCAGAGAAGGATCACTGCTTGTCATATACGCGGCATGCCGCCAGCCATTGGTTCGCCAACGGATGGGGCGCTGGTCCCATGGAGTCGCGGCAGGTCTTCTGCTGATGGAGGACCCCCGTGCAATACGTACTGGTCATTATCCTGATGGCGCTGACTGGTGGGCTGGGATTCGCCGTGGCGAATTACCTGACCACGCAACGGTTGCGCCTGCAATTCGAAGAGCAACTGCGGCTCGCCAAAGAAGATGGCGAACGCCGTCTGATTGAACTGGAGCATCAGCAGCGCGACTCGCTGCATGAAGCCAAAGAAGAGAATGCCAAGGTCCGGACCGCCCTGGAGGCCGAACTGCGCGAGCGTCGCCAGGAGGCCCGCGAGATGGAGCAGCGCATCCATCAGCGCGAGATCGCGCTGGACCGCAAGACCGAGGCGGTCGAGCGCCGCGAGCGCATCACCCAGCAAGCGGAATCGACGCTGGCCCAACGCCAGGAGCAGATTGAGAGCGCGCGTCGCCGTCAGGAGGTTGCTGATGCCGAACATACGCAGCGACGACAGCGCGAACTGGAACGGATCGCCACCTTGTCGCGCGACGATGCTCGGCGCGAGGTGATCGCGAGCATCGAGGCCGAGGCCCGCGCGCAGGCCCTGCGCCAGGTGCGCGATATCGAAGCCCAGGCCCGCGACGAAGCCGAGGAACGCGCCCGCGAGATCATTACGCTGGCCATCCAGCGCTGTGCCTCGGACCAGGTCGCGGAAGTGGCGATCACGGCCGTGCCACTGCCCAATGATGAGATGAAAGGCCGCATCATCGGCCGCGTGGGCCGCAACATCCGCGCGTTGGAAGCGGCCACGGGCGTGGACCTGATCATCGACGATACCCCCGATGTCGTCCTGCTTTCCAGCTTCGACCCGGTGCGACGCGAGGTCGCGCGCATTGCCCTGACCAAGCTGATCATCGATGGACGCATCCATCCGACGCGCATTGAGGAGATGGTGGAGAAAGCGCGCCAGGAGGTCGACCAGGTGGTGCGCGAAGAGGGCGAGCGGGCGGTGCAGGAGGTGAAGCTCGCGGGCATGCAACCCGAACTGGTCAAACTGGTCGGTCGACTGCATTTCCGCACTAGTTATGGCCAAAACGTCCTCAACCACTCGATCGAGGTCGCGATTCTGGCGGGGATGATGGCCGCCGAACTGGGCGCGGATGTGCAAGTCTGCAAGTTGGCGGGACTGCTCCACGATCTCGGCAAAGCGTTTGACCAGGAGATCGAAGGCCCGCACGCGCTGATCTCCGGCGAGATCGCCAAGCGCTTCACCAAGAATCCACGCGTCATCCACGCGATCGTCGCCCACCATGCCACCGAGGCTGATCCGATGAGTCTGGAGGCGATCATCGTGCAGGCGGCTGATGCCATCTCAGCGGCACGGCCCGGGGCTCGGCGCGAGACGGTCGATCTCTATAACAAGCGTCTGGAGATGCTGGAGCAGATCGCCAACTCGTTCCCTGGTGTCGAGCGCTCCTTCGCCGTCCAGGCAGGGCGCGAGGTCCGGATCATCGTCAAACCGGAGGAGATCGATGAACTCGGCGCGACGCAACTGGCGCGCGATATCGCGCGCCGCATCGAGGAGAGCATCGATTACCCTGGCCAGATCAAGATCTCGGTGGTGCGAGAGACGCGCGCGATTGAGTATGCCAAATAGCCTCCTGCCAGCCATCACGCCGAATGGTGACCGATGGCTGTTGCCGTACGAGGCGGCGCGCGGGCATAGTAACAATGTAGGGTTGTGCCGGTCCCATGCACCATGCCTGGTTTGTGTCTGAGTGATACAATAGACGGTGGCAGCAGTCCGCACGGGGTCTTGTGTGACCGCATTCCTCCGCCCTATATTCACTGCCGCCGCGCCCGGCCGCGCCGGGCTCCCGATCTGCCGCATCTCGCCTGGCTCCAGCGCGCGCGCGGGTTTTGCCAGGATGTCCAGAAAGGTATCTGCGTCATGCTCGATCTTCCTTCCGTAGTGTTCATCGTGTTCGCTGCGGTCCTGGTGGGGTCAGCGTTAGCGGTGGTGACACTCCGAAATATTGTCCACGCCGCGCTTTTCCTGGTGCTGGTCTTTGGCGCCGCGGCGGGCATTTATGTCTTACTCAACGCGGAATTCATCGCCATCGTCCAGATCCTGGTGTATGCTGGAGCCGTCACGATCCTGATCCTCTTTGCCATTATGCTGACCCAGAATCCCAATTCGCGCGGGAGCAATCCTTCTAATCGTCAAACACTGATCGCCGCGCTGATCGCGGTGGCGCTCTGTGCGGGTGCGGTCTTTGCCTTCGCGCAAAATACGTCCATCACGACGGCTTCGCAAAAAGCGATCAGCGGGCCACCCGGCTCCGTCGTCGGCATCGGCCAACTGCTTTATAGCCCGACCAGTTACAGTTATGTGCTCCCATTCGAAATCGCGTCGGTCGTCTTGCTCGTCGCCATCGTCGGCGCGATCGTGATCGGCCGGGAGGACTGAATATGCTCTTGTCGTTGAATTCGTTCCTGATCCTGGGCGCCGTGCTCTTCAGTATCGGCCTCTTCGGAGCGTTAAGCAAACGCAATGCGGTCTCTGTGCTGATGGGCATCGAAATCATGCTCAATGCCGTCAACATCACGCTGGTGGCCTTCGGGTCCTCCGTGGTCAATCCTCAATTCTCCGGCCGCTTGACCGGGCAGATCTTCGCGGTCTTCATCATTACGGTGGCGGCGGCGGAAGCAGCAGTGGCGCTGGCCATGATCATCGCGATCTATCGTCAGCGTTCAACCGTTGATGTCGGCGACATCAACATGATGAAGTGGTGAGGGGTTCGGACAGCCGATGAGTGGAAACGTCTTCATCGATAACATCTGGGTCATTCCCGCCCTCCCCTTGCTCGCGTTCATCCTCAATATCTTCGTGATCCGCCCGCTGGATGTCGCCATACGCGACCGCAGCCATGGCGCGGGCCACGCAGAGCATGGACACGCTGAGCAGCATGGGCAGGACAACGGCCACCTGGCCGACAACACCCAGCATACCGTTCCAGATATCGACGCGCTGGTCGAGGAAAGCTACGTCCAGGGCATCGACGACATCGACGGGCATATCGCGACACCGGCCGCGCTGGCCCGCTCGATCCGCAAGGCCGAACATACTTCGGGCGGCGCGGCCGCCGTCACCTTGATGCGAGATGCGGAGAGCCATCCCCATCACGCGCATGGCGAGCCGACAATCTTCGCCCGGGTCAATGGCTACATCGGCATCCTGGCGATGCTGGGGGCATTTGCCTGGTCACTGGGCGTCCTCTTCGCGATGCTCGGCAATGGGGCGCTACGTAACGGCACGGTGGTGCACCTCTATGACTGGGTCGCTGTGGCAGGCATCAACTATTCAGTGAACTTCTATGTCGATGCCCTGACGGCCGTCATGCTGGTCGTCGTCACTACGGTCTCGGCGCTGGTGCAGATCTACTCGCAGGAATATATCGAACACGAGGAGCCAGCGGGCTATTCGCGCTTCTTCGCGTGGCTCTCGCTCTTTACGATCTCGATGTTGATCCTGGTCCTCTCCGCCAACTTCCTGATGATCTATATCGGGTGGGAGCTGGTCGGACTGTGCTCCTTCTTGCTGATCGGCTTCCTTGGCAAAGACGCGCCGAAGATGCAAGCGGGTCGCCCTTCGCCTGGCGCGGCGGCGATGAAAGCTTTCATCACGACCCGCGTCGGCGACTTCGGCTTCCTGATCGGCATTTTGATCCTCTTCACCGTCACCAAGACTTTCGAGTTCACGGCGATTCCACGGCTCCTCACCGGTACGGATCAGGCGCTGCTGACGGCGGCGATGATCCTGGTCTTCTGCGGCGCGGTCGGCAAATCGGCCCAGTTCCCGCTGCACGTCTGGCTGCCAGACGCGATGGAAGGCCCAACCCCCGTCAGCGCGCTGATCCACGCCGCGACGATGGTTGCCGCGGGCGTCTATCTGGTGGCGCGGACCTTTGTGCTCTTCCATCAGTTCGCAGGCCCGCAATCGCTGGAAGTCGTGGCGTATGTCGGCGGCTTCACCGCCATCTTCGCCGCCTCGATTGCGCTGGTCCAGACTGATATCAAACGCGTGCTAGCGTATTCGACAGTCTCGCAACTGGGGTACATGTTCGTCGGTCTGGGAGTCGCTGATACCATTGGACCCGGCACTTTCCACCTGATGACGCACGCCTTCTTCAAGGCGCTGCTCTTCCTGGGATCCGGCGCTGTGCTGCATGCGCTGGGCGGCGAGCAGGATATGCGCAAGATGGGCGGCCTGGCGTCGCGCATTCCGCAGGTCGCGATTCCCTTCCTGCTGGCGACCTTCTCAATATCCGGTTTCCCGTTCTTCGCGGGATTCTTCAGTAAAGATGAGATCATCGCCCAGACGTTGCAACATGGCGATTATGTGCTGTACGCCATCACACTCTTCACCGCATTCCTGACGGCATTCTATATGTTCCGCCTCTGGTTTCTGACCTTTGGCGGCGAGGGTGGACGGTTCGGCGGTTGGTGGGGTGGCCAGTACCGGGATACACGCACGATCAGCCAGCCCGGCATCCGCCTCTGGTTGCCGCTGGCGATCCTGGCGGTGCCCGCTGTCTTCGCTGGTTTCTTGGGTTGGAATGTCGTGAGCGGCGGTGGTTTCAACGCCTTCATCTCCGCGGCGAATGTCACGCCCGCTGGTATCGTCGGCGCGGCGTTCGATAATCCCTTCACCTCGGGGGCAACCTATGTGGGCATCGCTGCGGCATTCCTGGGCATCGGGTTGGCCTGGGCCATGTATGGCGCGCGGATCATCCCCGCCAATGTGCTGACGCGCAACCCGCTGGGACGTGGGATCTACCAGGTCCTTTGGAACAAGTTTTACGTGGATGAGGTCTACCTGGCGTTCATCCGCTTCGGGATCATGGGCCTCTCGCGCATCGCGGTCGGATTCGACCGTCTGGTGATCGATGGCATCCTCAACGGCGTCGGCAACGGAGTGGTCGCCTTCGGGCGCGGCCTCCGGCGCTCCGAGAGTGGCCGCATGCAGAATTATGGCGCCGCGATCTTCGGTGGCGCCCTTGTGATCGCCGCCGCGTTCTTCGTGGTGGTCTATTTCAACATAAAGTGAGGTAGCCCACCGTGTTTCCTTTATTGACCACGTTGGTCTTCTTACCCACCATCGGGGCACTGGTCCTGATGGTCGGTCCTAAAGGCGCGAGTCGCTGGATTGCGGCAATCTTCTCGGGTGTCACGTTCGTGCTCTCGCTCTGGCTCTATATTGGGCCACTGGTCGGGGGGTCCGGAACGGCGGGCTTCGGTAGCATCATGCACCCTGCCTGGTCCGAAAGCATCCCCTGGGTCCATTTCGCGATTGGAACCCTGCAACTCAATATCGACTATCATCTGGGCGCGGATGGATTGAGCATCTTCATGCTGATCCTGAACGCGTTGCTATCCTTCCTGGCGATCATCGGTTCATGGCACGTCTCCAATCGGACACGCGAGTATATGGCCTTGCTACTGATCCTGGAGACGGGCGTGATGGGCGTATTCTGCGCCTTTGATCTTTACCTCTTCTGGCTTTTCTGGGAAGTCGAGTTGATCCCCATGTTCCTGCTCATCGCCATCTGGGGTGGGCAGCGGCGCGAATACGCCGCGTGGAAGTTCGTAATCTATACGATCTTCGGTTCGGCGTTCATGTTGGCCGGGATCATCCTGCTATACTTCTCGCTCGGCGCGCAGAATGGCGCCTACTCGGCTTCATTCAGCTATCTGGCATCGCACCAGGTGGCGGGGACGTACTCCATCTTCGGCATCTCGATCGCATCGCAACTGTTGCTCTTCTTGCTGCTCTACCTGGGCTTTGCGATTAAACTGCCAATGATCCCCTTCCATACCTGGTTACCCGATGCCCATACCGAGGCACCCACCGCGGTCAGTGTCCTGCTGGCGGGCGTCCTGCTGAAGATGGGCGCGTATGGCTTGATCCGCATCTGTGTGGACTTCGCACCGCAGGGCGCGCGCGACTTCGCGCTCCCGCTCGCGGTGCTGGGCGCGATCAACATTATCTATGGCGCGGGCTGTTCGCTGGTGCAACGCGACATGAAGAAACTGATCGCGTACTCCAGCGTGAGCCATATGGGATACGTCATCCTGGGTGTCGCCGCCGCTATCGGACCGGGTGCGACGAATCCGGCGTTTCGCGAGGCGGCGCTCACGGGCGCGGCGATTCAGATGTTCTCGCACGGCGCGGTGACGGGCATGCTCTTCTTCTGCGTCGGCGTGCTCTATGAGAAAGCCCATCTGCGCGAGATTAACGCCTTCGGTGGTCTGATGGCGCGCATGCCGCGGCTCACCTGGATCTATACCTTCGCGATTATGGCCTCGCTGGGCCTGCCTGGCTTGAGCGGCTTTGTCGCGGAATATCTGGTCTACACAGGGTCCTTCGCGAATTTCCCGGCCCAGACCATCATCGCCGCCGTGACGATGATCCTGACCGCTGGCTACCTGCTCTGGATGTTGAAGCGCGCCTTCTATGGCCCGCTGAATCCGCGCTGGGCGCACCTGAACGACGCGAATCTGCTCGAAATGGCTCCGCTGGTCATGCTGGGCGTGGTCGTCCTCTTCGTCGGCGTCTATCCTGGTTTCCTGGTGGATCTGCTCCGCCCCAGCCTGCATCAGATTATCCAGACGATGGGCAGTTTGCCTGTCGCTGGTCGTTAGGGGAGTTCGACAACTATGCAACTTGGTTTGACGGATGTCTGGCTCCTCTCGCCAGAGATCGCGCTCACCGGCCTGGCCGTGCTGGTGATGGTGCTCGATTTCTTCATGCGGTCTGGCGGGACGGGCCCCAATCGGGGGACGTTGGCGGTGGTGGCAATCGTCGGCATGCTGATCCCCGCCGGGTTCACCACCTGGCTGGCGTTCTCGCCTAATCGCCCGACAACGGGTTTTTACGGCATGCTGACGAGTGACAATTACGCGCTCTTCTTCCAGTACCTCTTCCTGGGCATCGGCCTGGGGGTGATCCTGGCGTCATATGATTTCATCCGACTCTATATCAAGGCGTCGGGCGAATTCTACGCCTTGCTCCTCTTCTCGCTGGTCGGCGCGATGTTCATGGCCAGTTCGACCGAGCTGATCACGATCTATATCGCGCTGGAGTTGACCAGCTTCCCGCTCTATGTGATGGCTGGGATGTTGCGCAACAACATCCCCAACAACCCGGACTCTTCCAAGCGATCCTCCGAGGCGGCCATCAAGTACGTCCTGCTGGGTGCGATGTCATCGGCAATCCTGCTCTATGGTATGGCGCTACTCTATGGCGTGACCGGAACGACGGACCTGAAATCGATCGCTTCGGCGCTCCAGACCTTCACCAGTGGTGGACCCAACGCGCTGGTTTTGTTGCTGGCGGATGTCTTCATCTTCGCCGGCTTTGGCTTCAAAATCTCGGCGGTGCCATTTCATATGTGGGCGCCCGACATCTATGAAGGCGCGCCATCCCCAGGGACACTCTTCTTCTCAGTAGCGTCTAAGGCAGCGGGCTTTGCGGCGCTCATCCGCGTCTTCATCGCTGGCGGCCTGGTACAGACCAGTTCCTTTTATGTCTGGGGGTTGATCGCCATCGCAGCGCTCTTCTCGATGACGCTCGGCAATATTGTCGCGATCGTGCAGAGTGATATCAAACGTATGATGGCCTATTCCAGCATCGCGCAGGCCGGGTACATCCTGGTGGGATTCGCGGCGTTGGCCTTCCAGCCTAAGAATAATTCGGCGACCTCGGCGATCCTGGTCTTTATCGCCGTCTACGTCGTGACGAATATCGGCGCCTTCGCGGGTATCATCGCGCTGGCCAATGCCACAGGCGGCGAACGCGTCCGCGATTTCGATGGCCTCTTCCGGCGCAGCCCGGCGTTAGCGCTGGGAATGTCGCTCTGTTTGCTCTCGCTGGCGGGCATTCCACCGTTGGCGGGCGCGGTGAGCAAGGTGGTGCTCTTCATCGCGGCCTGGAACCAGGGCGGCTTCTTGCCATGGCTGGTGATCGCGGGCCTCCTGAATAGCGTTATCTCCATCGCGTATTATGTTGGTATCGTCTACCGGATCTTCGTGGCAACACCGCCGCGCGACGACCGGTTGCCGATCTCGCGCGCGGCCTCGACGGCGTTGGTGCTGAGCGTCATCGGCATCATCGCGCTGACGATCTTCATCGGTCCACTCCTCAACGCGGGTGGGATGGGGGCGCAGTCGCTCTTCAGTTACCTCGGGAAGTGACGTTGTGGAGGGCCTGGCGCGCGGGAATACGAGTTCCGCACGTCAGGCCGATCCTCACCCGCCAGGAACATCTGATGGTGGATTGATTTCGATGGCATTATGCATCCGCAATGACATCCAACATGGCAGTAGCGGGGCTCTCTTCACACGGAATCGTCTCAATTGGTAGTGTATTATGCACATTTTGCTTGCCAGGGGAGCAGATGGGGTGTATATTCTTCTTGAATCGTGGTAAGATTGTATGCACAAGCTATTCGTGGGGGCAGGTGTATCCATCGCCCCGGGCACGCCGCCTTTCAAGCGCAGTGAGGAGCGAAATATGGCGAATAAAGTACCGCCCATCCCACCACCCTCCCAGGTTCCCGCTCAACCCGGCACCGTGAATTATGTTCGCCCAAGTTTTATGCAGATGGTATTTCATGTCGGTCGCACGTCGCGACTCGCTGGCGCTTTATTGCGCGACCGCCGCATTTCAATATTTAGAAAATTTTTCTTTTTGTTGGCTATCGCTGGTTTGATACTCGCCCTATTACTTCCCGAAAGTATTGGTGCGCTGGTCGAAAATATCCTGCCATTCGTCGGCCCCGTGCTGGGCCTGCCAGGCGATGTTGCCCTCGATTGGGTGGCTGCCACCGTGATCGGATTTAACTTGCTTCGCATCTTCCCTGCTGAGGTAGTAGGCGAGCACTATGACATGCTCTTCCGCGTACCTGTCCCCCACTCGCAGCCGCGCTAAGCATCGCCTGGCAGGCCAGTCATGGGAAAAAATATAACCCCATAAAACGTGCTCCAGCGTGGCCTAACGTCCACGCGCACCTCGTCGTTTGCTCAATGCCTTATGCTAGAATGGGGCGACCCGGCTGAATTCGTTCTCATTCGCGGAATCATGTGTTGGCGCTGGCGATGGACTGTTTAATTGGATGCGTCAACGCAACTGAGCAGCACGGGAGTGGTGGCCGTGCTACTCAGTTGCGTTGTTCCGTCAGATTAGGCGACTGTTTATTCCGCTGGCGAAGGTCGAGGCTCAACCATCCTTAACTGCCCGGTTTCATCCAGCCACATGCCAGTGACAGAACACTGCGGACACAGTTCGTGTAAGCGTGCGAGTGCGCGTGGGAAAAAGGTGGCTACGCTCTGGTGCGTATCCTCCCCGCTGTCCGCGCAATTCGCATGACCAACCAGGAACACCTCCTGGCGATGCTCATTGGCTAGGGCATAGCCGATATGCTCGTGAAGCCGCTGGCTTGCCGAACCTGTGGGTTCTGCCAAGAGCTTTTCCGGTGCGCCCGCTGTGATGAGGTAGGCTGCCTCCCTCTCTTGCGCAGTCGCTAACCAGGTCGTCACTGTCTCCACGACCTGGCCTTCCCAACAGGTAATCACCGTAATGGGGAGATGCTCCAGCATCGTCGCACCTCCGTTCCGGCTAATCTTCACCTTGCGCGCGCGTATAGGCGGGCGATCCATCAAAGTCACAGAGCTTTTCCAGATGCATCCAGCGATAACGCGCGGCAATCAGATTCAGGAGATCCAGGAGCGCCGCATCCGTCAGTTCAGCTTGCGGATCATTGAGAACAAAGCGACAGCGCCAATGATCGACGCAATCTGGCACAGCCGCGGTTGGGGGATATACTTTCGTTCCGCGATTGGAGATCATCTTGAGGTGCAGCGGGGTTGGCGCGCTTATCTCCTGCAAGCTCTCGCCCAGAGTTACCGGATCCAGATCGGCTTCAATGAAAATGTCAGCGCCGATAGTCTGGCGCGACTTGAGCCGCGTCATGGCCGTCGGCGCGCTTTCTTTGGGTAATTCGAGCGGTTGCTGCTCGCGGACAGTCCAGCGGGACGAGGTCTGCCCAAGATGCGCAATCACTGCATCCGTGAAGGCGCTGGTGCCAATCGCCCCCGCATCTGCCCGAACATCGCGGGTATATAGCCCCGCCTCCAGTGTTGCCAATACAGCATGTTCAATCGCCGCCGCCGCCGAAAATTCCCGCAAATAGCGTAGCATCAGCACGCCCGTCAGGATCAAAGCGGTGGGGTTGATAGTATCTTTTCCAGCATATTTAGGCGCTGACCCATGCACAGCTTCGAAGATCGCAACATGGTTGCCAATGTTGGCAGAAGGAGCAAAACCCAGTCCCCCGATGAGTCCAGAGGTGAGGTCACTCATGATGTCGCCATTCATGTTGGTTGTGACGATCACGTCGAACTGCTCGGGATGGCGGACCAGTTGATGACAGCAATTGTCGATGATGATGTGGTGCGCTTCGATATCAGGATATTCTGGCGCAATCTCCTCAAAGGTCCGTTTGAGCATGCCCTCGGTGAACTTCATGATGTTGGCTTTGGTCGCGCAATGTACCTTCTTACGACCCTCAGAGCGAGCATAGGCGAACGCTAGCCGCACAATCTTTTCACAACCCTGGCGTGAGATGAGTTTCAAGCATTGCGCGACATCGGGCGTCTGCATATGCTCAATGCCAGCATAGAGATCTTCCACATTCTCGCGGATCACGACCAGATCAATCCCGCGCCCTTGATATGGCGTCGGCACTCCCGGCAATTCTCGGACCGGTCGAATATTGCCATACGTCTCGAAGACCTTGCGTAACGTCACATTGGCGCTTTTTTCACCATACCCGACGGGGGTCTCCAGAGGACCTTTGAGGACGACGCGGGTGCGGGCAATGGATTCAATCGTGGATTGCGGAACACCGGAAGCCAGGCCCTGACGAAAAACGGAAGCGCCAGCCGCGCATTCTTCCCAGGTAATTGGAACGCCAGCCGCAGCGATGACGCGTTGAGTGGCCTGAACTACTTCGGGGCCGATCCCATCACCGGGAATGAGGGTGACGCGATGTTCTGGCATATGAAAAACTCCTTGAGGCACAAAATACCTTCAGACAGTAGTGCTGTCTGAATCATGAATAGTATATCATGAAATATATTTCATATGTCAAGAGGTGCCGCGCGTGTTATTTTTCTTCCAAGTAGCGCTCCAACAATGTGACGAGCTCGCGAATGGGCTGGCCATGTTGCGCTGGGTGACGCAGCGGTTGGCTCAGGTCCACCTCATATCGATTGATACGACTCTCGTGAAAACGCCGAATATACCCGGTCTCTTCCAACTCACGCACGATGTGCAATACCGCCCGTTCTGTGATCCCAACCGCAGCGGCGATCTCACGCGTGGTCACCTGCTGGTGATAGGCAATGAAGAGGAGGACCTGGGCGTGATTCGTCAAAAAAGTCCATTGCGCCATATTGAGCCCTCTTTTCCTGAAATCTTTTGCATCATATCTGATGCCGCCAATGCGATGCCACAGCACTGGCTCACCCAGCGGAGGCGGAACTTTGTTGCGGTAGTCGTTGACAGGGATCAGATAGGCGGGCGCAAGCATGCTGAAAGGAGATCTCCTCCATTGCGTGCCTCATTCGCAGACCTATTATCGACGCCGATGCACTCCTGCAAACTTTTCTACTTACTCGCATGTTTCGGTCCTTTTTGCTCACTCTGTGTTAAGATGTCGGTAGGGTACGTTGTGCCCGGAGACAGCCAAGGGAAGAGCGGGAACCAGGCCCATCCCCTACCATCCTTATCTGTCACGATAGCCTGCAATGATCACATTGGTCACGACACGCTTACGCCGACGCTACAGTTCAGATAACGGCAATCAAATCCCATGGCGAGGCGGGACCGGGTGCAGAGAGGACCGGGGATCGCTTGGTTGGTTGGCGGTGTCAGCGCTGGGGGAGTGTCAACGAAGCAGAATCCAAAGGCTACAGAGGACAAAGCCAATTTGGATATATTTGGAAGAATGGAAGAGAGCGTATTATGCAATGGTCGCGAGGCAGTCGACGCCCTCAGTATTCTGGCTTGCTGGCATGCGTCTTAGGATGTGTAGCCCTGACAGTCGCTAGTTGTGGGGGATCTTCGAGTGGAACACAACCCACACCTGGCCCATATGTCCTGGGACAATGGGCCCGTCCCTCATCGTTAAGTGGAGCCTCACAGATTTCCGTGAGCGCTGTTACTTTTGCCGATCCGCTGCAGCAGATCGGCTATGCGTGTGTCTCCACACTGCCGCCCACTGCCGCAACCCCCACTCCCAATGCTTCGGCGACGACGCCCACCGCGACACCATTCGTTCCGGGCGGCCCGACCCCGGTCATTGCTCCCGCCATCATCAATGCCTTCTGGCAGACCACGAACGGTGGCGCTTCCTGGAACCAGGCCGCGATTCCGCCGAGCATGCCCAATCTCCTCTGTCCCGCTTCAACCATCGTCATTCCCGATGGCGGTCAAACCAACGACGTGTATCTGTTCGCTGGCCAGGGTAAGCTTGACCTGACCAATCCCATTCCGGTGCTGCCGAGCCAGATCTCCTACGAACTCTGGCACAGTCAGAATGGGGGACGGCTCTGGACAAGAATTCCGCTCCCTGTCTTAGCGGGCACCGCTCAGGTAGTCCCAATTGCGCCCAACCATTTGATCATCTCGCACATTGGCAAGACTTTAATCCTCGCGAGCAACCAGAGCGGCGCGGACGCGCTCTATACCACCACGGATCAGGGCATGACCTGGACACGTCATAGCGCCGCCGAACTGGGAACGAACTCTACGGGTAGCAGTACGGGACTGGTCTTCGCGGGCTTTGCCGCGCCAATACCTGGCACGTTGCTGGCGCTGGCGGTGCAGGTGAATGCCGCCACTCCACAACCGTATGAGTTGTGGCAGACAACGGATGCCGGGGTGACGTGGCAAGAAATTGGCACACTCCCTACCACCTATGATCTCACCACGCATCCAAGCGCGCAGATCTTCGCAAGTGTTGGTGGCCGTGTGCTCTACACGATTATCCATACCGCTAGCCCAACACCCGCGACGACCTTGTTGGCATCGGTCGATGGCGGCCAGAGTTGGACCCCTGGCACCTGGCCCTCCAGTCCGACGATTGCGGGGAGTCAGGCGGGGGGCGCATCCATAGCCAGTGAAGGGATTGATTTCGCCGTCAATGCCAATGGCATAGCCTATTTTGCTCCGACGAACAGCGACCTGCCCATCGCTCAGGATGCCAATGCTTCGGCGACGGCGGGCATCTACGCAGTGACGCCGCAGCGTGGTCTCGTCACGATCGCGCAGAGTGTGACGCCGCCGAATTCGCTCAATACTCCCGCGTCCTTGGCCATCTCGATGATCAATCTTGATGCGCTGGAGACGCCCGCGCCGACTGCGGCCACGGCGACGCCGACAAGCCAGCCCACCAGCGTGCCGACCGCCACAGCGACCACCGCTCCGACGGCGACCACCGCTCCGACAGCAACCGTGCCTGGCGTGATCACCACGGCAACCCCAACCGAGACCGGCACGGCTCTTCCCACCGCTACGCCTCCCGGCATTCCTACAGCCACCGCGACGACGGTTCCGGGAGCCACAGTGCTCTGGGTCAATTTTGGACCACCAGCCCTCCTCGCCGCGGAACCCGATCAGGCAGGGTTCTTCTGGAATGTCCTCCCTTAACCCCAGTGCGCGGGACGCACCACCCCCATGGGTCTGGATCGCGGCGGCTGGCGCTATTATCGCCGCCGCCGCGATCGGCGCAATCGGCAATGGCGACAACGATCTCACGGGCAACTTTGTGCCGGCCGCGCGCGAGGTGCTGGCGGGGCATCCCCTGGCAATCTATGTTCCGCGTCCAGATGGTATCCCCGCCGATGATGGTCCTCTCAGTCTCATCGGTCTGGCGCTGGTCATGCGCCTGGTGAGTTGGGCGGGCATCATGGCGGGAGTGGGATTGCGCGTCGTGATCGCGACCATTTGCGGCGGCCTGGCACTGGCTGCCGGCCGCGAAGCCTGGCTGGCCGTCGAAGGATTGCGCGGTGCGCCATTGCACTGGCGCGAGCGCATCGCCCTGGCGGCAATCGTCGCGGCCAATCCCGTCCTCTGGCGTGGCATCGCGCACTATGGTCATTTTGAGCTGGCGCTGCTCCTCTGGTTCGGCCTCCGCGGTATCCGCCTGGTCACGCGCGGTCGTCTTGTTGTCGGCGCAATCTGGCTTGGCCTGGCGCTCTTGTCGCGCTCAACAGCGGTGTTACTGATCGTGCCCGTGCTGTGCGCCCTGGGTTGGGAGCGACGCTGGCACGATCTGACGCGACTGGGAGGGGTGGTGGCTGGAGTGACACTCATCGGCCTGGCGCCATTCCTGCTGGTGTACCCTGCCGCGACGATCTATGCGCTGGGAGGGTATCGCGCGCAACTTCCAGTCGGCGCGGGCGCGATCTGGGTGACCGTGATCGATACTCCACTGGAAGGCCCTGTACAACGGAGTGCGGCGCTTTTGACCGTGGTGGCCGCCAGTGCGTGGTGTGGCTGGGCACTCTGGCGGGGTTGGCCACGCGGCGCGCCGCCAGGCGCGGTGAGCGCGACCGAGACGATCTGGCTATTGGTGGCGCTGGCTACTCTGACATTTCCCTGGTTGTCGACTATGGTCTGGCCTTATTACTACACAGAAGCGATCGCGCCGCTGGCGATCTGGGGCGTGACACAGTGGAAGCCAACGCGTACCGCTGTCTGGTGGTATGCTGCTATCCCGGTTGTGGGTATGCTCTATGCCGAAGTAACACTGCATTTCTATCCATTTGAGATCATCGGCTATCTGCTCGGCCTGGCGCAGGGGATTGGCCTCTTCTTCTGTCTGCGCTGGCTGGGCCGCCAGGCCCGTTGAGAGCGCTGTGATGGCCACTGTTCAGACGCGCGGAGCTGGTGGCATCGTATCATAGCTGCCATCCGTATCGGTCATGATGGCCCAGTAATAGGCAGGTAATAAGACATTGGGCCAAAAGTTGACCTGCAAGGATAGTGTGCATTGGGTGCCACAGATCGGGATCAGCGCCGCCCGCAGTGGATTCCACATCGCGGATGTAGCATCAAAGAGCTCGGCTGGCGAGGTGAAAGGTTCTTCGGCAATTCCCATTCCACTGAAGAGGACGACTCCCCAGTTTTCGCGGAGAGAGGGGTGAGCCATCTCAACATTGACGTGCATCGGGATATCACCCAGGGCGTTGAGAAACGTCGTGCGTAAGATACCGTTGAGGTGTCCATCAATCAGATCGGGCGATATCTGATAGTCGCCTGGGAGTTGATCGATGCGAAATCCAATATGTCCGAGCACTTCGGTCCGTGTCAGTGGTATGGAGACCGCGGACATGGATGCATCATCAAACATACGTCCTCCCTGGCTTTACCTCGCGCGCCTCGTTATGCAATGGAAGTGAGTATTTCTATTATCCAACCTGAATGCACCTGGTGACAAGTGGATATTTTGGAAGCTGTTGGGTTGTGAGGTAGTACCGAAAGGAGCTATCCGAGACTTCCTATCTCCATTTTGACAATGCCTTCGGGGGACCCAATGGGGGCATCGCCACGATCCAGGCGGCACATATGCTATGATATGGACATTGAACCCCCGCGACGATGGGAAACGCATCCAGCGAGAAAGGGATAGATCGTGGCTAAACGGATCTTAATCGTCGATGACGAGCATGCGATCGCTGATATGCTCGAGCAAGTGTTGCTCGAAGAAGGATATAGCGCGCGCAAGACCACCCAGGCGCTGCGATTCTATGACGAAGTGCGCGAATTTCATCCGGATTTGATCTTACTCGACTTGATGATGCCCTACCTCGATGGAATCGATCAGTTGCGTTTAATGGGGTTGCAAGAGGATACCAAATCAATCCCGGTGATCATGGTCACCGGCGCCCCCCACGCCAAAGAACACGCGGCCGATTATCTGGCAATGGGGGTAAAGCATGTGTTGCTCAAACCGCCCGATTTGCCGATGATTCTGCGCTTGATTCGCGAAACTATCGGATGAACATAGACGCAGGAGTAAAGTGAGAGCATGACCCAAGCAGAGACAACCATGCGCCGTGTCGCACTCGATGCCATGGGCGGAGATCATGCCCCCGGTGAGGTCGTGGCGGGGGCGATCCAGGCGGCACGCCAGTTGCGACTGGGGGTGATCCTGGTAGGACCCGAAGATCAGATACGCGCCGAGATGGCGAAACAGGATATCAGTGGGTTGGATTTGACCATCGAACACACTGATGAGTTTATCCGCATGGATGAGCATCCCGCCGAGGCGGTGCGCGCCAAAAAACGCAACAGTCTGACAGTCTGTATGGAATTGGTGCGCGATGGACGCGCGGTGGCGATGGCGTCGGCTGGCAACAGTGGGGCAGTAGTCGCGGCGGCGCTCTTCACCCTGAAACGTATCGATGGCATTGCGCGGCCCGCCCTGGGAGCCATCTTGCCAACCGCAACGGGGCGGCCAACGTTGTTGCTGGATGTGGGCGCGACGACCGATAGCAAGCCACACTTTCTGGCGCAATTTGGTCTCATGGGTTCAGCCTACATGCGGAGTGTCTTCGGCATCGAACAGCCACGCGTGGCGTTGCTGGCGAATGGCGAAGAGGACACCAAGGGCGACCTCCTGGTGCAGGCGGCGCATGCTCGCTTACGAACGATGGCGAACGCCGGGGCGATCAATTTCGTCGGCAATGTCGAGGGACGAGATATCCCTGGTGGCCAGACCGATGTGATCGTCTGTGATGGCTTTGTCGGCAACGTGGCCTTGAAATTGAGCGAAGGCCTTAGCCGCATGCTCCTTGGAACCATTCGCACGGAACTCAAAGCGAGCCCACTGTCCTTGGCGGGGGCAGCGCTGGCAAAAGGCGCATTTGATCGGGTCCGCGCTAAGTTGGATTATGAGGAATATGGCGGCGCGCCGCTGTTGGGGGTCCGTGGGGTGGCAATCATTGCCCATGGAAGTTCCCACGCCAAGGCCATCAAGAATGCCGTCCGGGTCGCCTATCAGGCGGCCGATCAACAACTCTCCCAGCATATCAGCACGGGGGTTGCCGCGGCCGGGGCGGCGATCACTGAAGCCGGGAGCTAGCCTTCC
The DNA here is from genome assembly GCA_027459705.1 of Ktedonobacteria bacterium. Taxonomy (GTDB): domain Bacteria; phylum Chloroflexota; class Ktedonobacteria; order Ktedonobacterales; family JACDGC01; genus DAIDHM01. Next base: position 26,536 of record DAIDHM010000146.1, read on the forward strand.
ACATATGCTCATGCCCCACGTGGGGGCGCGGTCGATCGACTATTATCGGCCGCGCCCCCCACACTCTATGCGACTGTCGGCTTGAATAAGCTCCCCATCTGCCCTGGTACATATGGCGTTAGCACGCAATCCTTTGGCTCACGATCAAAAGCGGTACGATATTGGTTTTGACACTGTTAAACCATAGCGCACAGATAGTGTGGTAGAGTTTCTTTCCACTCGGAAACTGACTGTTTGCCATACAAACACCCAGAACTACCGGTGCGACTCACCCTTGCTCATACGCGATATGTGAGCTATGCACCATCCTGATCTCTTGACGTCCGTTGCTTCTCTGCGTACGATAGATGCGGCCGGATGGGTCAGCCGCGCTCAGTTGAGTGAGGTCGGTGCTCCACACCCGCGAGCGTCGTGGCGTTGTAGGGACAGATCCACGGAGAACGTGGTCAATGGATCGTGCAGCGATCTGGCGTATCACCGCCAAAATCGCAGTTCGCGATCAAGAACACATATGAGCCTGGTCACGGCGCGCACACGAGCCCGCAAGGCGCGCGGTCGCCCGACAGGACAACGGGATTATGCATTGACGAGGAGCCATGGAATGACACAGATCAGGAAATCTTCCGCCACGGCCGGACTCATCTTGTTGCTCGCCTTAGCGCTCTCCGGATGCGTGCGATTGGATCGAAGCGTCAACTTAAACAGCGATGGTTCGGGCACATTCGCTCTTCAGGTGGGGTTCTCGACGCAATTGCTCGCCCTGGTAGGCAACGACGCCCAGCAACAACTGGATACTGGGATCCGCCAGAGCGCTGCCAAAAGCGGCGCGAAGGTGACGACTTCCCAATCCGACGGGTACGATTACTGGAAGCTCAGCTACACGTTCAAAAACATTGCCCAATTGAATACACTCTTGAATACTACAACCAATCTCGGGTCTGCAGCGGCAAGCAGTGGGCTCCCAACCACGGGCATTACCGAAACCTTCAAGGTCACCCAGAGCAGTGGGTTTCTCAGCAACACCTACCATGTCACCGGTAACCTGGATTTCTCAGGTGGAACGGGAGCCAGCGCGATTGGCACGACGGGTCCCGGGGCTGCATTGCTGGCAGACGCGCGCGAGACCTTCGCGGTGACGTTCCCCGGCGGTGTCAGCGCGCATAAAGGCGGCACGGTGAGCGGCGACACAGTAACCTATACTTTAAAATTTGGCGACACTGCCACAGTTGATGCAACTGGCGGTTCCAGCGCGGGCAGCGCGATCGGGTTGGGTGTTGGCGGTCTGGTAGTCCTGCTGGCGATCGGTGGGCTGGCGTTTTTCTTGCTGCGCCGCCGCAACAGCGCGGTCGCGCCAGCGTCTCCCGCGCCATTTGGTCCCGCTTCGACCTACCCACAACCAACGAGTCCATTTACGCCGCCATCTAACGCGGATACTTCGGCGAGCGCACCATATTCCACGCCGCCCCCGCCGATCTATCCTCCCGTCGGGCAACCACCGAATCAGCCATAGTACGATTTGGTATGGAATAAGCAGCGTTGGGGTGTGCGGCATACTGCCGCGCACCCTTTTGGATCTTTGCGTGCCAATCAGGCGCAGGGCCAGGTGCAATGGGTAGGGCAGGCTTGATCCTCTGATGCACGGTTGCACATTGCTGCGGCATATGCGTATGCTTTTGCAGGCACATACCGTACGAAAAGGAGAGACAACCGATGGCTAAACAATACAACCAACCACCTGCTATGATGATCGATCCCAGCAAGCAGTACACCGCCACCTTTCACACGAACAAGGGTGACTTCACCGTCGAACTCTTCGCGCAACAAGCACCCACAACCGTCAACAATTTCGTCTTTCTGGCCCGCGAAGGCTTCTACAATGGCACTACCTTTCACCGGGTCATCAAGGGTTTCATGGTGCAGGGTGGCGACCCGACAGGAACAGGAACAGGTGGCCCGGGCTACAAATTCGCCGATGAGCAGAGTGCCCTGGCGCTGAAGCATTCCTCCGCGGGCATCCTTTCGATGGCAAATGCGGGACCGAACACCAACGGCTCCCAGTTCTTCATCACCTATGGCCCTACGCCTCATCTCAACGGCAAGCACGCCGTCTTCGGCCGCGTCATCAGTGGCAGCGAGGTGGTCGACGCCATTCGCGAGCGCGACCCGCAGCGCGATCGTCAACCAGGCGACCGCATCGATTCCATCGAGATCGTCGAAAGCTAGGGTCACGCGGATCAGAGCAGCAAGCGCACCAATCCGGCTTGCTCAAAATGATGGTCATTAGTCAACGCCTCAGTTATTCCCATGCGGCGCATGAGGATGAAACTGCTGGCGTCAACCAATGACCATTGCTTGTCAAGTCGCGCATCAAGCAGTGCCCATGCCTCACCGTCTGTTGCTTGATCAATATGCACTACGCTCACACGTGGATCAGCCCTGATGGTTCTCATGGCTAGCAGAAATGTTGTTCGTGCGACGTTTCTCCGTTCCAAAAGCGGAGCAAGTTCGCTCAAAACATAGTTTGAGGTGATGATTGGGCATTGTTGCTGGTATGCCTTTTGGACGATCTGCTGTGCCTGCTGAAAGTGAGTGTCGCCGCGATCGAGAGCGGCAGCCCAGCCAGAGGTGTCAATGAACAAGCTACTCCTGGCCATCATGAGGGTTCATTGCCTCCTCGGCAATAATCTGGTCATGCAGCCGTGAGTCCGGGAGGCCATTCGTCTCAACCATCCCCAATAGGTCTAAAATCGAAGGCATATTGCCAGGTGGCTTTATTGGCAACGCCGCCTGGACGATCTCCACGACGGTTTCTTCAGGCGTCTGGTGATGAGCTTGCGCCAGCGCCGTCAAGACGGCAAACTGATCGTCAGTGAGCGAGATATTCAGTGTTGTCATGGTGTAAGAGCGCCTTTCTCCTCAATGATCGTTTTCATTCTAGCATAGCTTGAGCTTGTACGCGAACCAGGTCGGCGGTAGGAATGGAGTGCGCGCGATAGGGAAATAATAATGGCAAGCACGCCGTCTTCGGCCGCGCCATCTGTGGCAGCGAGGTGGTTGATGCTATTCGCGAGCGCGCTCCGTAGCGCGATCTCCAACTATCACTACGCTCACACGTGGATCAGCCCTGATGGTTCTCATGGCTAGCAGAAATGTTGTTCGTGCGACGTTTCTCCGTTCCAAAACCTGAAACTTGGCAACCACTCCTGCTTATGCTCGAGCGATAGCGTATAATATTCCTAAAACCGAGGACGTTGAGGGAGCGCTATGCAGCAAGATCGACCGGGCGCGGGACGCAACCAATCGCGCGAAGTGAACGCCAATGCCGCGAGTGAAGTGGAACATCAGGCCGGCAAGCGTGAAGTCGAAATGTACGTCCGCACGTATCGTTCTCTCTTGCGCAGCTCGGGAGATGTAGGACTGAAAGCGCTGATCCAATCGCATTACAACATTGACTCCGCCCTGCACCCCGATGCCAAATCCTCGGATCCGGATATGTCGGCGTTTATCTATAGCACACTGCGCTTGCCGCCAGAGATCTTGCGTTGCCATCGCATCTTGCTGGGGCAGTCTGATGAGGTCTTTCGCCAGCAAAATATCACCATCGACCAATGGCAGGCCGTGACGGCCTCCGCGCGCCGCCGCCGCTGGTATTATGATGGCAAGAACACCCTGGCGGTCTTCATCGCCAGCGAGAGTGATATCGACGATATCGTGCCAACGCTCGTCGCCTTTCAGATTGAGTGGAATAAATTTCACTGGCTGCTGAACGTTGACCCAACCACGATGCAACTCTTGGAGAGCCGCGTCGATCATAACTCACCCGTCTTCGCTGAGATTACCAAGGTCGTACGCGAGCGGCTCCATGTCTCACTCGACGACTGGCGACGACTGGAATTGATGTGGGGCGATTTACTCTGGGCCAATCTGCTGATCATTGGCCGTGATCGCAAGAATTTGACGATGCGCATGGTCGGCGGATCCTATGTCGATTTCGCCCGAACCGCGCGGCGCTGGTGGGGGCCAATCGAGAAACTCATCGAAGACCTGCGGCTGGTCAATCGGCCGGTCTATTTTGTCTCGAGCAATATGCATAGCGTCGCCAATTTGATCAGCGGGATGGCTACCCGCCGCCAGGAGGAGATCACGCGTTTTGCCTTGAGCGGCGCCGACCCCTACCTGATGGAGGAGTGCCGTAAACTGAAAGAAGGCCATACCCAGGGAAACCTGCAAAATTTTCTCTACTATGCCGCCCGTGAATATATGCGAACCGCCGCCGGACGTGAATATGCCCGGGCGCGGCCTGTCGATGAACAGGAGCACGGCATCTGGCATGTCAGCGCGCGTCAGGGTATGGAACTGGATGCCCAGGTCATTGATGTTGGGAAGATCCGACCGGGGGATCTCGATGAACGCTGCCAGGTGGCTGGCTATGATCGCCTGCAAGAGTCACGCGCCATCATCCTGAATATCGACTATCCGCTGGGCATTGCCGCCTACCGGGTATTACGCGAGATGTTGACGAATCTCACCGACGTCCGCGGGGTCTATATCTTGGGGAAGGCAGCCACCCTGAATGCGAGTATCGGCGATGTTATGATCTCAAATGTCATCTTCGACGAGCACTCCCAGAACGTCTTTTGGTTAGATAATTGTTTCAGCGCCGCGGACCTCAGCCGCTTTCTGGTCTATGGATCAGTATTGGATAACCAGCGCGCGGTATCCAGCAAGGGCACGTACTTACAGAACCGTCAATATCTCGATTTTTACTACAATTCTAACTATACGGTCATCGAGATGGAGGCTGGTCCTTATATGGAAGCGGTCTACGAGGACATTTATTCGACGCGCTATCCCATTGGCGAAAACATCAATTTCGCCAAGATGCCCTTCGATGTGGGCATCCTCCATTATGCGTCAGATACGCCATACACCCGTGGTAAGAATCTTGGCGCGGGGAGCCTGTCATATTATGGAATGGATAGCACCTACGCTGCCGCGATCGCCATCTTGCGGCGTATCCTGGATCGCGAGGTAGGGGCCGCCGCGCGTGGCGCGCTCGCTCAGCGCGCCACGGCCAACACCAGCGGATACCTCGATCCCACATCGCCTTCCGCCACGGGCGTCTTGCGCGCATCGCAGATCAGTAACCTTCCGGCATCTGCACCGACGCCGGGGATGCCGCCGCAACTCAATCTGCCGCAAGGCCCCAAGATGCCAAGTTGAAGCCACACTGCCTGGATGGTGTATCCCGGAACCCGGGCCCGCGTCCATGCGGGCATAGGCGCAATTCTGTACCATCTCAGGCAATCGGCGATGAGTCAAGCAAGTGGATATAGTCACCTGGCACCAGGTCTTCCCAGCGCTCGCCGGGAAGGAGATCCACTCCCACGTGCGTATACGCATCGGCGACAAAGACCGCGCAACTGAAGCGATTGGCGCTGGCATTGCCGAGACGCAGGCCAGGCAGAATGCGATCGAAGGCAATCAAAGCGAGACCACGTGTGTCGTATGGCTTGCCGATCTGGTCGCGCGCCCAGTCCGCGGCCGCGGTGCGCTGGGTGTCCGCGACCCGCGGCCGGATGCCCGTGACGCGCCGATTGCCGAGAAGATAGCGCCGCACGCCATGGGGCATCGCCTCGATGACCATGCCCTCGCCATCATAGATCGCGACATGGTGGAAGTAGGAGAGCGTCGCAATCTCGATGATGCGAGCGCCCATGGTACCATCCGGCCCAAAGAGCACAATATCGCCACGTTGCAGCGGCTCCATGACTGCCACGGGCACCATCGCCATATTCATCGACGGATTCGTGGGTGGTGGCGTGGGGGTACGGGCGTCGTGCGGGCTAGTATGCCGCTCCAGGTGAGATGGGCGCTGGGTCAGGTGGAGCAAGACCCGTTGCGCGACCGCTAACAGGGAGATCAGCAGACTCAGCCAGGTTGCGCCGATCAGGAATCCCAGTGCGCGGCTCTCATGTTGGCGTTCGCGGTTCTCCGCGCTGGGTGGTTGGGTGCCGCCAAACCACGCGGCCAACGCGCCGAGACCTGCCAGCAACGCGCCGCGCCGCCAGGAAGGGCGTCGACTGGTCCAGATGCCCGCGGCGAGCACACCCGACGCCGCGACCGCGCGCATCGCGCGTGTTTCAGGCGTGGGGGCCTTGGGAAAGAAGGCTTGGATGCTACGCGCTACCCAGCGCGATCCCCCGGCCAGTGTGGTAGCGACCGCTTCCAGCGGTAAGCCCAGGCGTATGAACGCGGCGATCAACGTCGCGAGCGTGCCCCGCCAGACCCAGCGATCGCGCAGCGGATGGTAAACCGCCGCCTTGGCTGGGCGCGCCGCATGCCAGAATGGCCACCAGCGCAGGCGATACGCCAAGAAGGTCAAGCCGCCGCTCACCACGGTCGCAATCCAGCTGAAGAGCGCTAACGTGCTCCACCGATGAGCAATCTCTTCTGGAGCATATGTATGATTGGGATCCTGCATATCCGCACTGGGCAGGATGGCGCGCCAGAGCCGCTGAATGGGAACTGCAGTCTGCTGGCGTTCCGCCTCTTCGACAGGTGGGGCCATCAATCGTAACGCGCCAGCCTTGATCGCGATATTGATGGGTGTGGTTCCTGCGGCTTCACCATCAATCGCGACCGGCATAGGCGGATAGACACGAATCCGCACGGTACGCGCTTGCCGCAAGTGGGTATGCTGGTGCATTTCGCGTTGTCCAGTGGCAATTGCCCAATAATGGAGGAGGAGATCGCGGCGGCGGCTATAGCGCATGGTCACGATATCCAGTCGACCATCACTGATTGATGCTTCCTTACCACTGCGGATGCCGAGCCCATAATAGGGCGTGTTGGAGATCGTGATCTGGCGGATACGAACCTGCCGTTTTTTTCCGTCAATGGTCAAGGTGACCACCTGCGATTGCGAACGATTGATGAGTTGCATCGCACCGAAAAGGCCCTGAATCAGACCACGAACTCCATGGTGGCGCATTGCTTCCCCAAGGGGAAAAAGCGGGGCTTCAAGTCCAACGCTGACGGCTTCCATGAAAGGGTGGCCATTCGCAATGCCCACATCAATCTGGCGTGGCTTGCCATGCGTCAAGACCTGAATGGCCGCGAAGGGATCCGCGGGGATGCCAACGCTGAGCGCGACGTTATTCATGGTCCCCAGCGGCAGAATGCCGAGAATCACCTCACTGCCTACCAACCCGGCCGCGACCTCATGAATGGTGCCATCGCCGCCCGCCGCGACAACCATGGTGACTCCATCATGCACCGCCTGGTGCGCGATGCCATGCCCATGATCCTGCTCGGTCGTCGGAATGACCTCTACCTGATATCCGACTTCTTCAAGTTCGTGGGTGGCCGCCGTCACGATGTCGTCAGAGCCATGTCCTTGAAAGGCCATTGGATTGATGATCAATCTGACCAGACGCGCGGTGGTCGGCTGGTCCACGGTGGTCGGCACCTTTGCGACCAATGGCGCGCCTGGTTCCGGGTCTCCCGGTTGACGGACTTGTGTAGATCGTGCGTCGCTCATCTCGAAACCCTCCGGTATCTAGCAAAATATCTGGCGCCCTCCGCCCGGGCAGGCTCAACGAACGAGTGCGACGATTGGCGCTGTTACCCGTTCTGCGAGGGGTAAGGAGAACGTGAAGGTGGATCCCTTCCCCAATTCGCTCTCTACCCAGATGCGACCACCGTGAGCACTGATAATTGCCTGGCAGATATAGAGCCCCAGGCCGGCTCCGGACGTTTGACGCGTGAGATCGCCATCCAGGCGGTGAAAGCGATCGAAGATCTCCGTTTGAGCGCGATAAGGGATACCAGGCCCCTCATCACTGATCTTCACCTGCACCTCATCACGGGTTGCTTGTGTGGAGACGGTGATCCGGGTTCCTGATGGGGCATATTTGATGGCATTGTCGAGCAGATTCATGACCACTTCTTCAATCCGGGTTACATCCGCGAAGACCGTTGGCAGAGGCTCTGGCTGATCCAGAATCAACGTATGCCTAACGCCGCGGACGCGCGCCCGTCGCACGCAGACAGCCAGCATCTCTTCGATATCCAGCGGGGCGGGCGACATCGACAATCCTCCCGCCTGGATACGCGATGCATACAGCAAATTGCCGACCATATGACTCAAGCGATCAGCTTCATCCTCGATGGCATGCAGGCGATCGCGCAGAGCATCGCCCGTCCAGTGCGCATCTGGTCGACTCAACGTCGAGGCATAGCCTTTGATAATGGCGATAGGTGTCTGAAGTTCATGCGAGACCACCGAGACAATCGTTGAGCTGATATTCTCGAACGCGTGGTTATTACTCATATCTCGCACATTCATAATGCCGCTGATCGGGGTTCCTTCGGGGGTTCGCGCCACTCCCGTAGTGACCGCGACGGCGATCGGCTCACCATCGCGCGCGTGGATGATGATCTCGCGCGCCACGACTGGCTGCTTGGTTGCGAAGGCTTCGACGAGGGGGCAGTCCTCGAGATGCAAAGGCGTACCATCGGTGGTCGCGGGGCGCAAGACCTCGGAGTAATAGCGTCCATTCATGCCCCGCGCATCCATCCCCAGCATGCGCGCCAGGGCAGGGTTGCAGCCGGTGATGCGTAATTGAGGGTCGACGGTGAGGATGCCATCGCCACTGAACGTAAAGACGGCTTCCAATTGATCGCGTTGCTCGATGAGGATGCGCGCATCCAACAACGAGCGGAGATGCGCACTGATCTGCCCGACATAGGCGGTGCGCGTGCGAGGTTGTGCCAGGGGTGCCCGTTGTGGCATGCCTGGCAGTCCAAGATAGACGATCCACCCTAAATGAATGATGGTGCGCCCTGCTCCGGTGGTTTGCAGACGTAGGGCGACGGCTTCGCCATCATTTGGCCCGCCCAGTCGCGCGACGGAAGACGGCCAGACCTCCGGGGCGATTGGGAATGCGGCGAAGTCGCCACGCAAGCGCAGATCCAGCATACCGCGCATCCACTGCAAAAATTTACGCGCCTCGGGTTGCGTCATCCCCCATCCTACGATGAGCCCGGCCGGTGCGCCTGGTTGCGGCACACAGTCCAACACACAGGCTTGCGCGTCCAACATCAAGGCGGTATTGCCCAGGAAGGTGTCAATCAGATCGGTGACGCCCAGCGCGAGATGGTGGGGGGGGAGCTCTGGCATAGGCGATGTTCCTCGCGTCGACCAACGCAGTTGCTCAAGCCAGCAGGTGTTTTGGCCTGTTCTGTGTTCAGAGCCAGGCAAGCTGTCTTGCTTACCATTATCCATTCAATATTGTACCATACATCACGTCATGCCTGGTCCACAGGCTCTCTACATAGTACAAATCATTCCCGGGCGCGCACGGAGCCAACCTAAAGCTGGAACTTTCTGGCAAGCGTACCCCATTTTCCTGACAAACGTACCCCATTTTCCTGGCAAACATACTGAGGGGGGCAGGTATACTGCAAAAGGGCGAGGTTCCTGCAGCGTGCGCGTAGTGAGCAGCCACTCGCGTTGGGGGCCTGAGCACCAACTCAGCGTAGAGCAACACTGACCATACGAAAGGCAGGCTTGTATGCGGCAACAAACGCGCCGGGCGCGTCGGATCGGTATCATCTTCGCGGCAACCATCGGCATGCTCATCTTGAGCGCGATTTTCAGCAGCACAGCGTTGGCCCATGCCGCCTATAAATCATCCATTCCCGCTGCCGATGCTATCCTGAAGGCGCCGCCAACTCAGGTCAGCATCACGTTCGCGGAACCACTCAATCCAGTCGGTCTTGTGATCACGGTGGTCGACCAGTCTAATCAGGTCGTCTCGGTGGGAACACCTACCATTTCGACCACAGATGCCGCCACCGCGACCATCCAGATGCAAGGTGTGGCGAACTCTGATATCTATCGCGTCGATTGGCATACCACTTCTGCGGTTGATGGCGATCAGGATGTCGGCGCGTTTGTTTTTCACATCAATCCGAATCCGCCAGCGCCAACTCCGGCAACCAGTGGCTCCGCCGGGCTGAATCCCTGGATCCTTGGAGTGATTGGGCTGGTGATAGGCGGTCTGGGCGGGTTCTTCTTGCAACGTATCCTGGTACGCCCCACGGCGGCTTGACGAGCATCCACGTGGGCGATTGGCGCTGCTTTCAGCCCATCGCCGGTGGGCATGGTCAGTTTACGCGAAACCTCGCATTGCGCGGGCACGAGCACGTTGTTCGATGTTCTGCGCATCCCAGGCGGCCAGATCTGCGGCGGGCATCGCAGTGCGCAACGCGCGCATAGTGAGCGGCGTTCCGGTTGCAAGCGCTACCCCGCCCACGACATCGGCCAGGAAAATCGTCGCTTCATCGGCGTCCAGCGTGCGGACAATTCGCAGTTCAACTGCACTGAGCGCGTCTGCCAGAATGGGGGCGCCGGTGACGCCAACCTGCCAGGCCAGTCCATCCAGTTTGGGGCCAGCACGGCCACTGCGCAACCCCAGGCGGCGCACCAGGTCAAGCGAGCGAGCGAGCGCGGGCGCTGGCCCATCAGGGAGGAGGTGCAGAGCGCACATACCGGAAGCCAGCACGAGATCGTGGGTGTAATTGGATTTCCAGAGTTCGAGCAAGACGCGGGGTGCATCGCTCAGGATACTGGCGTTCAGGCCCGCGACGGCGATTTGGCCGTTCTGCACCCCTCCGTGACAGGTGGTGATGGCCAGCACGGGACTCCAGAGGGCACGTAGACTGGCGGCAATTGCGGCTCCCTGATTTTCACTCATGGGTAGTGACATAGGCGCTCCACTGTGGCAAATTTGGCGGCACACCACATCATCAGTTGTGATGATCTCTAGCATATTTGTACTGTACCGCAGGTATGCTCCATCGGTGCCAGGTACTACGTAGAGAGAGCGCTATCATTGCCACCAAGGTCGACAGATCCTCGCTGCGTGGCCAGCGCCATGTACACCGCCAGGAACGTGGTAAAATCCCTGGCTACCCAATCGCACAACGTATGCCATACCATATGAGTGGGCGAAGGTCACAGGGTCTGATCTCCTTGATGGTATGTGGCAGGTGCATTTGAACAACCTGGCATGTGTTGTCAGATAATTTGCGGTACTCTGTCGAGAGAACGAGATCTCATTCGTGGCAGGCAAGTGTGGGGGACATCGTCCCCAATCTGAGGGGGAACCATGCGCGGAAAAAGAGCAACGTGGGCGATCTGGACCCTGGGTATTGGGGTGATTATTTGCGCTTTGCTCCCTGGGACGGCCCTGGCCCATGCCCTGCCAGTGACATATGATCCGGCGCCAGGATCAACCTTGCAAGCATCGCCACACCAGGTGAGAATCACGTTCTCCGAACAATTGAACGCCGCTGGATCGACGATTGTGGTCGTCAACACCTCCAACCAGAGCGTCACGGCTGGTCCTGCCACCGTACAACCAGACCAGGTGACAATGATCGTACCAGTCTCTTTACTCCAACCTGGCACCTATGTCGTTGGATGGCGGACCGTGTCGGCGCTCGATGGCCATAAGGTGGGGGGATCCTATTTCTTCCATGTCGCCAATGCCAATGGAATCGTACCGCCTTTGACGGGTCCGCTGCCCTCCGGCAATGTCCTCGGTGGCGGCGGCATCGCGACGAACAGCAGTCTGGATCTGCCGTCAATCCTCGCCGCATTGACACGCTTCATCAGTGAGACCGCTCTGACCGTCTTGCTTGGCATCATCTTCTGGTGGATCTTCGTCTTGCCACGACAGGTTGCGGACGATGGTCTCCAATCGGTGGTGCGATCGCGTATGCCTCAGGTGGCGGATCTCGCCATTGAAACGATCGTCGCCGGGACCGTCGCGGAAATCATCATGCAGAGCATTGTCCTGGGTGGAAGCTGGCGCGGCGCGGTCTCCTGGCCCATCATCAGCTCGCTTTTGAGCAGCCATTATGGCATCTTCCTGGTCGCGCGAGTCTTGCTGGGAATCGCCGCGCTGATCTGTATCTGGATCCCGAGCATTCCCAAATTGATCATCCCCGCTGCACGCATGACCATCAGTCTCCTCTTCGCACTGACGATGGTGCTCGCCTTTGTCTTCTCTGGCCATGGTGGGGCAACCAGCTCGCCCATCGGGCCCGCTATCGACACGATGCATCTGCTGGGCAACGGCATCTGGCTGGGTGGTCTCTTTATGCTGAGCCTCATCATCCTCCCGGTCATTCACAACGGGTCGCTGGAGCAGCGCGCGCGCTACCTCGCTCAAGGGATCCCCGCTTTCAGTATCCCTGCCATCAGTGGCGCCGTCCTCCTGGCCATCACGGGTCCATTGAATGCCAGTGTGCGCATGACCGCCTTCAGCCAGCTCTGGACGACTGGCTATGGGATGGTCTTGTTGATCAAGATCGCTCTTTTCATTGGCATGATAGCGATCAGCTATCAGCATGCCTTCCGCCTCCGGCCCCAACTCGCCGCGCACCTCACCAGGGTCGGGACGCGCGAGGTGGGCCGCCGCGTTGTCGCTCCACCGAACTTGATTGGTCGGATCGAAACTTTGGTGGATCGCGTCTTCGCCTGGCATGCGACACCCACAGCTTTCACCTCCCTGGGTGGGTCCGCGGCCGCTCTCACTGGCGATCAGGCGGTGTCGGCTACCCCAGTTGGTGTTGGGCGCAGTGACCACCCACAGGTAGATCACTTGACGCGCGGAATTCTACAGCGCATTCAACTGGAAGCGGTGATTGGCCTGCTGGTGCTCCTCTGTGCAGCCATGCTCGCTCCACTCGCCAGCACGCTGGCCAACACGACGATTTCAACGAGTTATGGCGCGACGGGTGGCAATCAAGCGATTACCGCGACGGCCGGTGACCTGCATGTGGTCGCCACGGTGAACCCCGGCCAGTTTGGCACGAACACGCTGACTCTCCAGATATCCGGGGCAAATGGCCAGCCCCTGACCCAGGGAAACGTGATTGTCACCACTACGATGGTCGAAATGGATATGGGGACCAACCAGTACACCCTAACACCCACAGCTCAACCCGGCGCATATAGCGGCCAGGTAGCTTTCGATATGCCCGGCCATTGGAATGTACACATTATTATCCATCCGGCGGCAACACCGAACATCAGCGATGCAGCGCAGGTGACCTTTGCCGTGGGTGTCGGCAATTAAGCCGACCTCACCATTGAACAAAGCCGCTGGCAGCATATTTTCCACCGGGCTGCGCGGCGCAATGGTTCGCCAGTTCGCGGAAGTATGGCAGGTCGGCGACGGCGGCCCGGCTACCCAGGATGATCAGCTTTTCACGAGCGCGGGTCAATGCCACATTGAGACGATGGGGTTCGGCCAGGAAGGTACCGAGGGCCGAATCCCGACTCAGGGGCGACGAAACCGTCAGGGAGAGAATGATGACGCGGCGCTCGCCGCCCTGGAAGCGATCCACCGTATCGACGGTGACCCCCTGATTGACCTGATCCACCATCTGGCGGATGCGCGCGACCTGGGCGCGAAACGGCGCGATGATACCGATCTGGTTGGGCGCAATCCCTGCAGCGATTAGGCTCGTCGTTAAGGCCGCCGCCGCAATCGCTTCTTGTTCATTGACCTTCGGGCTCGACGACGCCAGCGGAACGACATCGACCCAGACGAGTGGACACTCGGGATTAAGAATCTCCTGATATTCCGTCGGCAAGATATTGAGAATGCTTGTGGCAACTGAACTATCGGCAATCAGCGCGCCGTTATAAAACATCGTGCTGGGAAACTGACTGATGGCAGCATGCATGCGATATTGTCGGCGGAGTGACACGATGGCGCCCTGCCCGCCACGCGCCACCAGATCGACAAAGAGCGACTGGCTGAGTCCGGCTGCACCAGCCGCGGCGTCGCGCACGAGCGGCGGCAATTGGTGTTCGTCACCAACCAGAATGAAACGTTGCGCCCAGCGCAGCGCACCAACGGTAGCAGGGATAGTCAGTTGGGAAGCTTCATCCAAAATGACCACGTTGAAGCGCGGCATCGTCTCTTCGATCTCATGAGCTTCAGAAGACCAGGTCGCGACCGTCGCCGCAACAATTGGAACAGCACGTAAAAAGTTCCGCGCGGACTGCGCGTCAGCGGCGTTGTTCGTTGCTTGCAAAACGCGTTCTATAAGCCGATAAGGGTGCAGTTCGGGGGCGATGGCATAGCTGTGGCCCAACCGGACGACGTCCGTCACCCCCCGCGCAATCAAGCGCGCCAGCATCGTATCAACGGCCTGGTTCGTATGGGCTGCCAGAGCAACTCGCAAACCCCGTTTGGCGAGAGCGTGTGCGATTGCCGCGATGACGTTAGTCTTGCCAGTTCCCGGCGGTCCCTGAATAATGAGATAATCGCGCATCGCCAACGCCCGCATGACCGCCTCTGATTGTTCGCTATTCAGCCCATCCAGCAATTCGGCGGAAGGTATCGGTGGGTCGGGCTCGAATGTTGGTCGGGCGTCGCCACGCACGATCGCGCGAAGCCGGTCATCCGCGCTCAGCCAACGATACAGATTCGTCGAGAGGCGCTGAGTCATGATGTCCGCGCTATACCGATCGATCAGAATCGGGTGCGCCAGGCGTTCACGCGCCCAGAGTTTGACAGAATCCGCCCCAATCGCGAGGATGGCGCCACTCACGACCTGGCCGCGCACTGGGTCGCCATCGCTGAGGAGCACTTCATCACCTTCGCGCAATTCCGAAGTGTTATCGCAGCGAAACTCATAGATCCACTCATGGTTTTCCGTCTCGCGCGGTGGAGCTTGCTGGGTCAGGTCGGCGATGGCGATGCCCGCGGCAACTCGCGCCTGCACGGTCTGATGCCAGAGCGCGCGCGTCTCCTGATCCCCAACGCGCCCTTCAGCTTGTTGCAAATCGTACCAGCGACGATACCACTCGGCGTCAGCGCGCGGCACGCGGCCGACATTGCCATGCTCGCCGGGCGGCGGTGTCCAGCCCAGCAAGTGCGAGATGCGCCCACATTCGGCACGCTGTACACAGCGTTCACACTTCGCGCCTCCCGGCGGCTCGGGCGTCTTGCCCGTGAGGCGGATCATGACGAGGGCATTGCGCAGAAGCAAGACACGCCGCAATTCCTGAAACTTTCCGAGGATGCCAAAAGCTTGAGCATTGCCATCGGCGGTCTGGCTATACAGGAGCGTCCCCTTGGGGTCAAGCGCGCGGGCCTCAGGATAGCGTGCATGCAACAGCGCCTGGTAGCCATAGATCTGCCAGCGATGATCGGCTTTGGGCAAGTCGCCCCGCGCCGCGCCCGTCTTCAGTTCCAACACACGGCGTTCCTTGCCTTGCCGCCAGAGAATATCCAGCCGACCCTTGAGTCCCAGTTCGGGGGCGAGCATAAAGGTTTCCGCGCGCACCTCATGTTCCACCGTCCCATCCTCGACGCGCAGAGTCGCGTACCATTGCGCCAGATTGCGCAGGTGGGGCAAGATGGCCTCGCGCATCTCCGCTTCGGTCGTATTCACCTCCGCCAGCGCCACCACCGATTGACGCAATGCGTCCTCCAACAAGTCGGCGGGGTCGCGGGGTTCCTCGGTCGCATCGGTAGTCGATTTCAGATATTCTTTGAAGATCCCATGAATAATCGTGCCACGCAGCCCGGCCGACCCCGATCGACCGGGGACAATGCGGCGCAGGATGTCCTGCCGGATGCAATATTGTCCATGGTTAAGATCCGTGATGTTAACCAGGAGGTCAGGTTCCAGTACCACCAGTGTCGAAGCAAGCGCATGGAAGACCCGGTGGGGCGCCGCACCCGGCTGGGGCGGCGTGGCGGTTCCCTCGCGCAGATGCAGCATGTTGAGCGTGATGCGGTGTAAAACATCGGGTGGCAACGCGGCGAGCTGCTCCACCAGGCCGGTCCAGTGTGTCGTGAGGTTGACGCGTACCCGTTCGCCGAGAGCTGTCTGTAATCCGATAAAAGGATATGGCTCATTATGGGTTTGATCGATCCGCGCGCCGAGCAAGGTTCCCGAAATGGTGCTCACATCACAACGAGCCGTATCATAAGTACAGAGAAAGCACGGCAGTGGTGCATCATCTAAGGATAATGCCATTGCCTCCCTACTGGAAGTGTCAGACGAAGATTGGCCTGTCGACATCGCGTAGCGCCTCCCTGAGCGGCTCGGGCACATACTCTGTGCCGCCTCAGGGATAAGTGTATAGATCTATGCAACGTAAGCGCAAGACTCTAGGAGCAGTTTTCCTCACCGATCTGTCCGCCATGGTTTGGACCATGTGACGCCACTCTTCTATACAGTCAGGTTCGCTGCTTCGTCTGCGCGCGCCAGATGATCAAGATGCCCGCGATGATCAACGTCAGTGGCCAGAACGTTCCCACAAAATTCAACATCGGTAGCCCAGATTCGCCGAGCGCCAGCAGCGCGCCGATAACTACCAGAATGCTCCCTGGAATGGTCGGCCACCAATGCGTCGTCGGTTGGATGATCAACGTCAGCGGCATAATCGCCAGGAAACCCAACCCTAAGGCGAGCAAGATCACCGCACCCTGTGTCGTGCCGATCGCGTTGATATACACAGTACGCAAGAGGACAACACCGATCCCCAGGCCTGTAAGGATGCCACCAGGGATCAATGGTGCTGCCGACCGCGCCATCAAGCCCCAGGTGATCATCACTATACCTATCAGAAGCAAGAGGATTACACTCAGGATCTCCGACCGATCCAGCATGGTCAATAACAACACGATGCCGATGACGATCAGAGTCGCACCACCAGCCCAACCGCGGTCAGGATGGCGATGAGGGTGATCTTGAGCTGAATGGATGGGCGATGGTTGAAGTTCTGTCATGGTGTGCACCGCTTCCTTAGGGTTTGAAACGTAACAAATCTTTAGGGTAGACCTAGCATGATTCGCAATCAGTGCCCTGCGCTCTTTACCAGGGTGGCAGATACGTAACACGAGCTATTCACAGAGATCATGAATGTACCATCAGTTCGCTCACTGCTGATCAAAGATGCTATGCTAACACTATGACTCTATTCCAGTCTGGCAAAAAGGACCATAGAATTCATGACGAGTATGGTACGTTGGGGCACGGCTCAGTCGGGGGACTGGCGCATTTTCCTGGCAGCGACTGCTGCGGGGCTCTGCGCGACGACTTTGCCAGGCGACTCAGTGCAACAAATGATGATATGGGTCGAAAAGCATCTGCCAGGAACAACTCTGCTACACGACGAAGTTATGCTCCAACCATATGCGCGACAGTTCGAAGAATATTTCGCGGGTGAGCGCACGCAATTCGACATTCCCCTGGACCTGCACGGTACACCCTTTCAATGCGCGGTTTGGCGCGCACTGTGCGCGATTCCCTATGGCGTCACCCGTAGCTATGCGTCGATCGCCAGCGACATCGGCAAGCCCACCGCTACCAGAGCCGTAGGTGCGGCGAATGGTCAGAATCCGCTCCCGATCATCGTGCCCTGTCATCGGGTCATCGGCAAACAGGGGGCGCTCACGGGCTTTGGCGGTGGATTGGCGATGAAGGCAGCCTTATTGCGGTTAGAGGGCATCGCCCTGGCATAGTGCACCGCAGTCTTGGCCAGCTCGCTATTCCCAATATTTAGCCCAGGCCGTTGGTGATTCGCTCACCTGGACATAGGCCAGCCGACAGGTAGGCGAGCGAAGCGCTAGCTCGGCACGTAGACCATGGTAAAGCGTACGGGCAATGTTCTCCGCCGATGGATTCACTTCATCGTAAGGAGCTATCTCATTGAGTAAATTGTGGTCATAGGCACCAGCGACCTGTCTGGCGGCGGCCTTGATGACCCCAAAATCAAGCAACAGCCCGATGGCATCCAGCGATTCGCCTTCGACACAGACGGCGACCTCGTAATGATGCCCATGCAATCGCGCGCAGTCGCCATCATAATCGCGCAGAAAATGCGCCGCTTCAAAGGTAAAGGTCTTGCAGATCTGAAACATAGCAGGCAAAGTTTCCCATCAATGTTCTTCCAAGCGCATGCGTCGATGCTGTTGACGCCTGTTGATATTATCGCACAGGGCCTACCTCACGGGTACAACTTGGGCGATGACGGGAAGGCGCAATGGCTAGCGAGGAGTGCGTGTCACGCCAGATAGGTGATTAGCAGTGTGGGGAAGCCGCGCGACGCGGCTCACAAGCCAAAACGAGCCCGCAAGTTGACCTCTGTCGGTCGCAAGGCAACCGCGCTCAGCACCGCCAATAGATCCTGCTCCGACCTGGCACGAAGTGCCTCAGCGATATCAGCGGGCAGTTCCGATTGGTATACAGTCTGCCAGAGCGCGGCAATCGCTTCTCGCAGACCTTTGTTCATTCCCGTGGCCTCCCCTTGAGCCACTCCTTCTGCCTTCCCTCGGGCCAGAATTGCCTGACCAAATGTACTTTCCGCAATAGCTTGTTCAATGTCGATCATAATCTGACCTACCTTCGCGACAATGGCGGCAATGACGTCATCAATTGAACCGAACGACCGTTGACTTAACGCCATGAAGGACCCCAGCAGCATCAAACGCTCCTCAGGAGGGGCTTTTTCATAGAGGCGTTCGCCGATGGCGATGAGATCGCTGCGCTCTACACCCTGAAAATATGGGGCCAGCACGAGCAACACCGGGTCCAGATCCTGTTGCCAGGGGATCTCTGTCAAGTGTATCTCAAAATACTCATGGTGCGCAAACGTCTTACCCAGAAACTCGGCATGATAGACTGGTGTCGGTGTCTCTCCCGCAACCGCCCAGATGACTATGGAAATGATAGGGAGCCGTACCTGCCGAGCCGTTTTTGTAGCGCGTTCCAATTCGAGATCATATTCATACATGCGGTGTGGCATGGTCGGGTCGAGGGAATTCTGGTATTCCAGATGGACCAAGCACTGCGTCGCGGCAACTTCACCCAGGAAGGCGTCATCCATACGGAAGGTGACAGGTGGGACGAGTTCAGTTTGCCAGGGAGTGAGCGATGAGCCGATCTCCGGGACTACGAGGCGAATCAGTGCGACGAGAACATCAATAGGTAAACCTTTCCAGAGATTATCGTAGAATGGGCGGGGCATCGTCGCGGCTCCTTCTTGCCTTAATCCATACAGCGAATAGCTACAACGTGCCACGAGGAACAATGCTTGTCAAGCTTTTTGACACTCCTCTCGGCTGAAACACGGAGAATGCTTGGTTTAGCCAGTGGACTTTACGAGCTGATTCGCCCCTCAAAAGCTCAGAAGTCAGGCACTAACTTCACTCGCTCCAATCGATACACCCCAATACACAGCAGACTGGGTCGATCCATCAGTGTTCATGTGAAAGGGGTGGAGGGATTGAATACTGTGAAATCTGAGACAGTGAAACCCGGAGAATATATCTTGTTTTGACCATTCCCTGTGGTACGATCAGATTGCTGGCTGCATTACAGCGTTTGGATCGTTACTCGGAAAGGGGTATTCATTATGTCCACTGTTGCGCCGCAACATCGCGGTTCCATCTTTTGGGGAGCCGTCGTGATGCTTGTTGGTGGTTTGTTGCTCTTCTGGTTGCCATTCGTCGGGCCTTTCATCGCTGGTGTTGTGGGCGGACGGATTGCTGGCAGCGCTGGTCGCGGAACCCTGGCGGCACTCTTACCGACCATCATCGCGGCGGCGTTTGTCATCATCATTTCTTTGCTTACCGGACCAGTTGGATTCCTTGGTGGCATTTTCGCCGGGATTGGGCTCTTCATCTTTGGGGTCTTTCATGGACTCGCATTGCTGCTAGGCGGCTTCATCGGCGGCGCGTTATAGTTACCACCGCTAGTACGTTGGCGATCATGGCAGAGATGCTGGAGGAGTACCGCTCTGCCATGTTTGGTCACATCCGAAGATGATGCGCCTCGGCGGAAGTTCCCCTGTTGGTTGTCGTGGGGAAGAGAGGTTGCCTGTGTCGGCCACATTTTTCACCCAACACGCCCTGAATGCACTCCGGGATACAACCCGTCGTCAGCGCATCGCGGCACTCATCGAGACGCCACAACCAATCGCAATAGTTGCGGGTGAACAGTGTCTGCATACAGCGCAGCACCTGGGCGCGTTAGCGGGATCGTTTAATCCGCCGACCCTGGCCCACGAGGCGCTCGCCATAGCAGCGCGCTCGACGGCGGGGATCGATTGTGTGCTCTGGACCATCAGCCGGGTGACGGTAGATAAAGAGCGCATCGTGAAAGCACCATTGATCGATCGATTGCTGGTACTCGAGACCATGACGGAACGCCATCCCGATATGGCCGTCGCATTGGTCGACGCCGGGCTCTATGTCGATCAAGCGCGCATCTTGCGAGATGCATTTCCACATATCAGCGATCTCACCTTGATCATGGGGTTCGATAAAATTGTCCAGATTTTTGATCCGCGGTACTATCGCAACGCACTTCCCATAGACGGGCTAGACTCCCCCGAATCCGCAGAGACACGACGCGATCGCACGCTCGGCGAGTTGTACTCACTTGCGCGCATCATCGTCGCGCCACGCGCGGACGATGGCCCCGATGACCTGCGCAATTTGCTGGACACTCCCCACAATCGCCCATTCGCCGGCGCTATCAGCATGTTGCCGCTCGAGCCCGCGCTACGCGGTATCTCTTCGACCGAACTGCGCGATCGCATCGCTGCTGGTGAGTCGATCGCGGACACCGTTCCTCCCGAAGCGCTGGCGTTGGTCGAAACTGGTTGCTATGCTTGATTAGCGTGGCTGACTCGCGGGCGTGGTGAGCGTGCGGGCCAATGTTCGCTGGCGTTCCTGGCGGGTAAAAAATAAGCCAATGCCAATGAGAACCAGTAAGAACAATGGAGCGATATAATCTGGCAAGGGCCCGGGCACAAATTGATCCAGGTAGTGCACATAGGCGCCTACTTGCTTATCTTGCAAGACCATCGAACCAGCGGTCCAGGCCAGAATGCCCGCCGCGGCATACATCAGTATGGGGAAACGTTCGATGATGCGCGCGATCAGACTGCTGGCGAGCAGCAAAAGCACCACGCTGAGTAACAGACCAATGACTAATAGTTGCCAGTAATGCTGGGCTAGGGCGGCGATAGCCAGCACATTATCAAGACTCATACTGAAGTCAGCGATCAGAATGGTGATGCTCGCTCGGAATAGCTTTTCATCGCCAGTCAGTTGCCGTCGCACGCGCCGCGATCCATTTTCCTCGGGTTCTTCTTGCCCACCGCGGTGGAGATCAACGATAATTTCATGCAGCATCTGGGCAGCTATGACGAAGACGACAAGACCACCAATCGCTTCGATGAAGGGAATAGTCAGCAAAAAAACGGCGAAGATCGAGAGCGCGATGCGCAAGACTGCGGCAAATGTTCCCCCCAGTAAGATCGCTTGCCGCCGCTGTTTCCCTTTGAGCTTGGACGCGACAGAACCAATGACCAGCGCATTATCACCACTTAAAGCCAGATCGACAATGATAATGGCTAGCAGAATCCCCGCGAATTTTAGGAGTTCCTGGGTGGGCATTGCGGGCCTCCTGGTAATAAGAATGTCGCGTATGCTGAACCGGAGCAACGTGCGGGGTGGACATCCCGACTCGCGGAAGTAATATCTATCATAGCAGATGACCTGGCAGTTAGACTAGCGATGCGCAGGCCATCTGTACAAGATCCGCTACCAGTTCACACTCTTCCCTTATGCACAGGCGGGGATTGCTCTGTTGTCCGCAGCAAGATGTCATAAGGGGGATAGTTCCAACCAAAGCTCATCGATGGCAGCAAAATTTGCCACCCGGTTGCGGCATAAAAAGCCTTGCCAGAGCGATTGTCGCTACGGGTCGAGAGGAGAACGTATGGATGCGGCTGATGGGCTATCAGGGTAGCAACCAATGCCTCCGCGATGCCCATGCGCCGTGCCTCTGGTACAACCCCCAGTTCGGAGAGACAATAGCTGTGATTCAGGATCTCCGTCACCTGGTCAGTGGCCATTGCCATCGCGACACGTTCGCGCCACCATTCTCCTGGCTGGTTGCTGTATCCATAGATCATACCCAAGATATCCCCGATTTGAGGGCCATGCTCGCTCGTCACCGCGCGGGCCACAAAACCCGCAAAATCAGGGCTCTGCATATGCCGTATGACCTGGGCTTCCAGGTCAGAAGCAAGCCGTGGTCCGTTAGGTGGCTCCGCGAACGAGCGCGCCCAGGCAGCGACAATCGGCGCGAGATCATCATAGCGAGCGAACGGCATGATGGTGAAGGCACGCTGACGGCCACTGGATGCATCCGGTCGACGAGAGGTGAGCATAGACATCCTACTTCCCAGAAAGCTAGCACCCACTCAGAGGGCGCCAGCGTTAACGAGCATGCCGCCATCCACGAAGAATGTCGTGCCAGTAATATATGATGCCTGATCCGTGGCAAGCCACGCGACGATGTTAGCGATATCTTCGGGCTGCCCAATGCGCTGAAGGGGAATTTCGGCCAGCAATGCTTGCATCTTCACGGGATCGTTCAGGGTTGTCGCGTTAATGGGCGTCGCAATCGCCCCTGGGCCGACATTCACAATGGAGATGTGATGCGGGGCCAATTCTGGCGCCAGGGTCCGGGTCATCATACGCAGGCCGCCTTTGGCGCAACAATACGGCGCATTGCCCACCATGGGCTGTTCTTCGTGGATAGATGAGATATTGATAATTTTTCCACCCCCCTGAGCCTTCATGGCCTGTGCCGCGGCCTGGGTGGCGAAAAACGGGCCTTTAAGATCGACCGCCAGTTGCTGATCCCACTGGTCTTCAGTAATGTCCAGAAAGGGGGTGGGTTTCTCGACACCAGCATTGTTCACCAGCACGTCAATACGCCCATAGGTCTTGACGCAGGTATCAATCAGGTTACGGATGTCCGCGATCTGCCCCATATCAGCCTGTACAACAGTGGCATGGCCGCCCGCGGCTTCAAGTTCTTGCCGGATGGCATCGGCCGGTTCGCGATGGGCGTGATAATCGATCACGACCGCGAAACCATCATGGCCGAGCCGCCGCGCAATGGCCGCGCCAATGCCAAGCGATCCGCCGGTGACGACTGCGGCGCGGGGAGATCCGGATGGTGCTTGCATGGTTTTGCTCGCTCCTTTACTTACATTGACAGATCAATCAAAAACGTTGTGGTTGCCCACGGTCATCGCTGCGCAGATGTGCATCACAGCGGCGGCTTGCCAGTGCGGTTGCCCTCCGCCTGTGAGTCACTCATATCAGAGTATACGTCACACCGCGCTATACTGATGCTTCTGAGCAAGCCTAGAGATTGCTTCGCGCATCTCACTCTAGGCTTGCTATGGCGCAGTAATCTTGCCACGACAAGCACATTATCATCTCCTACTTGACATTCAGCCCACAGTGGGGCATCATCACACTGGAAGTCAGCGATGTCGCCGCCCGGTACTACCAGGAATCACCTGACTTCCTCAGGGCAGTATGTCCCAGTGGCGGCGCGTCCAGGGCAACATCTCTGTTGCTCGACCAACGTTAAAATGCTCCGACAGGAGGACGCGCATGGCCATGGGAACCCTCGAAGGGAAAACCGCACTCATCTTTGGTGTCGCCGATCATCATAGCATCGCCTGGGCAATTGCCGAAAAGCTCCAGGCGGCTGGCGCTCGCATCGCCTTGACCTATCAGGATCGCTTCGAGAAAAATATCCGCAAACTGACCGCCGACCAACCGCACATACCCCTCTTCCTTTGTGACGTACAATCCGATGAACAGCTCGACGCCACGTTCGATGGAGTGGGTGAACAGTTTGGTGGCCTCGATATCCTCGTCCACGCTGTCGCGTTTGCCAGTCGCGAAGCTCTGAACGGCCGCTTCGTGAATACGAGCCGCGCGGATTTCCAACAATCGCTCGATATCAGCGCCTACTCGATTGTGGCTATGGCCAAACGCGCAGAACCACTGATGCAAGCACGCGGTGGCGGCGCGGTCGTCTCGCTCACGTATCAGGCCAGCCAACGCGTGGTCCCGAATTATAATCTCATGGCGATCTCCAAAGCCGCGCTTGAAGCCAGCGTCCGCTATCTAGCGTATGATCTGGGCGTGAACGGCATCCGAGTCAATGCGATCTCCGCCGGCCCTTTGCGCACGATCTCCTCGATGGGCGTTGGCGCCGTACGCACGATCTTTGACAAGGTGGAAGAGTCTTCACCATTGCGGCGCAATATCTCAGCGCAAGATGTTGGGGATCTCGCCCTGTTTTTGACCAGCGAAGCGTCGCGCAATATCACCGGCCAGGTCATCTACGTCGACTCTGGTCAGAGCATTCTGGCGGGCTAACCAGGCAAGGAAAGTTCCGATGGAATCCCATATCCACCCCTGGCAGGGAACCAGCTACTCGGCGGTAACGGTCGCGCCTGGCACGCGACCGATCGCCGGAGAACCCCATGTGCCGGGATCAAAATATGCCACCGTGCGCGCCGTTCTGGCCGCCGCGCTGGCCGCTGGTCCGTCCACGGTCGCAGGCATCCCCTGGTCGGAGGATACGGTGGTGCTGCTCGGCGCTCTACGCGCGGTCGGCGTTGGCATCGAACAGATCGGGCCTGACGACCTCACGATCATGGGGTGTGGCGGCAATTTCCCGATACAAGGCCCGGTGAGCATCGATATGGGTAATGCGGGGGCGGTCCTGCGTTTTTGCCTGGGCACGTTGTCCTTGTTGCCCGAAGTCACCTTCACAACCCCTTATCCAATATCCCTGGGGCGGCGCCCAAATGCCGATCTGCTGGATGCACTCGCGCAGATTGGCGTCCAGGTTGCCGCCGCCGGTCCGGACGGGACACTTCCCATTACGTTGCGGCGCGGTGCACCACATGGGGGTTCCATCCGTGTCAGCGGAGCGCGCGGTTCGCAATACCTGAGCGCCTTGCTCTACCTCGCGCCGCTCGTCGCTGCTGCAACGGGCCAATCTCTGGATATTCATGTATACGATGCGTTGCGATCCGCTGATTTTGTGCGGCTGACGATCGCAATGTTGCACGAGGCCGGGGTCGAGGTCACATGCGATGCCGCTTTTCGCCACTTCACGGTGACGGGTTTTTATCAACCTCATCACTGGCAATTGTCACGCGACTGGCCAACGATGGCACTCTGGATGGTGGCGGGCGCCATGACCGGCGGTGAGATCCACTCGCCACCACTGGATTCGGCAAGTATCGAAGGCCAGGCGATCCTGGCAGCGCTCGCGGCGCTGGGCGCCCCCTATGCGCGGATCCCCTCCGCGCAGGCGTCGCGCTACGGTCC
Organism: Ktedonobacteria bacterium; assembly: GCA_027459705.1. Lineage (GTDB taxonomy): Bacteria > Chloroflexota > Ktedonobacteria > Ktedonobacterales > JACDGC01 > DAIDHM01. The sequence continues at coordinate 51,807 of DAIDHM010000146.1, forward strand.
GGCGGGCTGGGGCGGCACACAACCTGCCATCCATGGGACGGATCTCGCGGGCGACGCGATCATCGACAGCGTCCCAGTGCTGGCCGCGCTGGCTGCCGTCGCGACGGGCACGACAACATTTCATCAGGTCGCCAATTTACGCTTGAAAGAGAGCGATCGCATCAGCGATCTCTGCGCTGAGTTTCGAAAAGTTGGCGTCGTAGCGATACCTGGCGAGGATACAATCACGATCATCGGGCAGCCCCACGGATTGGCAGGCGGCGTGACGGTCGACGCTCACGGCGATCATCGACTGGCGATGGCGCTGGCGCTCCTGGCGCTCCGCTGTCGGGCACCGCTCACGATCACCGGTGCCCAGCATGTCGCCAAGAGCTATCCGGCATTCTGGGATGAGTTGGCCCGGCTTGGCGCAGACGTCGCCCCCCTGACCCAACCATAAATACTTTGGCCGCTTCGCAGCATCTGACCTCTACCGTCCCCGTATGAGCTTGCTAGATGCCTCCGCCGCGCTCCTCGCCGAGACATCACACTGCGTCTCAGCGATCTCATTCACCCTGGCGCTCAACATGTTGGCAGAGTTGGGCACCCTGATGCTGACTCACGCTTGATTTTTATGCAATAACATGCTACACTCAATGTGCCGCATACATGTAAATAGTTTACACGTATCTCTCAAGAAAGGATCCCCACATGCAACCAGAGGATATGAATAGGTGGAGTCGGGGCGCACGCTTCGAAAAATTCACAGAGGCAGCCCGGCGAACCCTCGTCTATGCGCAAGAAGAAGCACGCGGACTGGGTCATCACTATATTGGGACCGAACATTTACTCCTTGGTTTAGTGCGGGAAGATCAGACAGTGGCGGGCGCAGCTTTCAAAGATCTCGGGTTCACCATCGAGGTTGGCCGGCGTGCCGTCGCAGCGATCTTGCCAGCCCAGACTGATGTACCACCCAATATGGTTGCTGGCCTGACCCCACGCGCTCGGAAGACCATCGAGTTGGCCATCAAAGAAGCACGGGACCAGGGCGATCACTTCATCGGAACGGAGCATATTGTTTTCGGTATTTTGAGTGATGGTGAAGGAATCGCAAATGGCATTTTACATTCCGTGGGCCTCGACTCATCGCGTATTCGCGCACAAGTGTTGGCAGTGCGCGCGGCAAAACACGCCAGCGCGGAAGGCAACGTGGAAAGAGTCGTCAGCAGTAACGAACCCTCCGCACGGGCCAATGTCCTCAGTTTTCGTCTGACTGATCCCCAACTCGCGGTTGTGGATACATTGATCGAAGCAGGCGTCTGCGGGACGCGGAGTGAGGCAGCAGCATGGCTGGTTGCCGCGGGTATCGCCGCGAAGCGTGAGTTTTTTCTGCAGGTGGAATCCACCGTGGCGCAGATTCGAGCGCTCCGAGCACAGACACAAGCGCTGGCGCAACAGGAATTCAACGAACCACAAACGGGCGATCTGCCTCCGGCATGACGCCGTGCCAGGGCAGGAATGCTCGGGGGTGATGGTCTATCAGCGACCGGCCTCCCAATCAATCGGTGGGGCGACGTGACGGGCGCTCACAGGGCGGCCCAGCACAATCGTCGCGATGGCCGCAAAATGGTCAGGGTCGCCACTCGTCCAGTACTCAGCGCCGGCGGTTGGTGACCCAACTGGCGCCAACAATGCGCGGTCTGTGAGCACCCGTCGGGTCTGCCGCGCAACCGCCGCGCCCGAATCGATGACCTGCACTGTCGGACCGACGACCCGCTGGACGCTGGCGCGGAGCGCGGGGAAATGGGTGCAGCCCAGCACCACAACATCGGCGCCCTCGGCCAGCGCTGGCCGAAAATAGCGAGTGATGACGGCTTCCGCTGCTGGCCCATCCAATTCGCCTCGTTCCACCAATTCGACTAATCCAGGGCAGGCGACGGAGAAGACAGTGGTGCCAGTCGCGAACTGGTCGATGAGTCCATGGGTGAAGTGATCATTGATCGATCGATCCGTCGCCGCGAGGATGATCTTGCCGCTGGTGGTCATAGCCGCGGCTGGTTTGACGGCAGGCACAACAACCACGATCGGGGTGTCGGGGAACGTCGCGCGTAGCACATCGCGCGCGGTCACCGAGGCGGAGTTACACGCGACGACGATGGCCTTCGCCTCGCGGTCCACTAACCAACGCGCGGCCGCGAGGGCCAATGCCCGGACCTCGTATGCTGGGCGCGGCCCATAGGGGCAATTGGCATCATCACCGAAGTAGACGAAATGTTCGTCGGGCAATGTCGCGAGCAATTCGCGCAAGATGGTCAACCCACCGATGCCCGAGTCAAAGACGCCTACCGGTTGTCTGCTATCGTGATGCATGATGCACCTGGCTCTCGTTCATGCTCCATGTCCCATGTTGCCTATACCGCGCTCTTCGATCATGGTTTTCTTTCATTATGCTACACCATCTCGGCGCATCAATATGGTACAGGAAGCTTTATTCCATTCAGCACATTGCTCTGGCGTGCTATGATCGCAATCATTCTCCCATCAAAGAGGTAGATGATGATTCGTTTGCACGCGCTGGACGCCCCCCACGCCATCCCTGGCCTACGTATCGCGCGTGGGGAGCCGATGTTCCACCTGCTCTCTGACAGGGCGGGACCTGAGGGGACGGCGGAATTATTGCTTTTTATCCGTGCAATGGGTGCTCATGATGCGTGGATGCAAGCAGCGGGTACGTATCGCGAACATTTTGACCTCTTTGGCGATTGGGCAGTGTCCGCGCGGGTTCTTGGCGCGCAACCGGCCACGAATCGCGAAGTGGGTGAGATTCTCCGCGTGAAGCGCGCCTCGATGGAACAATTACCCGAAGCCGTGCCAGCACTGACCAGGCGCCAGATGGAGTCCGTGCGTTCGTTGCTGTTGGCGTCGGACGCCGACGCCTTGCAAAAAATGACTGAGCTCGCTGGCGAAATAGCGGCGTCCCTGGCATTGCGTCTGCTTGTAAATATTTCACGACCTCATATCGTGATAGTCGCGGGGTCCGGCCAGACGGGCCAGGTAGGGAAATACGCGGCAGTGGCGCTCCAAGCGCGTGGTATCGATGTCCATCTTATAGCGATCGACTCAACGCCGCGCCAACCCCACGGGCTGGTGCACGTGCGCGATCATGACCTGATCATCGACGCGATCTTCGGCGATGGCTTGCGCGAGGCGCCAAGCGAGATGACCGCACACTGGATCACGGCGATTGATAGCGAACCCGCTGGCCCGCCGGTCCTGGCGATCGACCTGCCTTCAGGCTTAGACCCCGACGAAGCCGGCGTCTGGAATGTGGGCATTCACGCTACCGCCACGCTGGCTTTGGGGGCGCCGCGACGCGCCTTGACATTGTGGAGCAATGCGCCATACTGCGGCGCGATCTATCTCGCGCCGCTTGCCCTGGCACCACGATTGTTGAAACAAGTGGGCGCGCATCCTGGTCCGATCTTTGGGCAGACTCACGTCCAGCGACTTATGCTCGGCAAATTAGCGGACGATGTGCTGGAGAGCCCTATAGGGGTATTGCGATTCGATCCCGTTGCGATGCCCAGCGTCTCCGCTCAGGGGAGTTGATGCAGATTCGATAATACCCGTGCCTGGGCATTGCCATGGAACGCATGAAGCTCGATGATGGTGCCATCGCGTGGGAGGACGAAATTTCCCTTATAGGACTGGCAAGCTTCCGCCCGCACAGCGCGCTCCGCATAATGCGGCGCCGAGAGATGCACGAGGGCCAGCGCTTTCGCTCGACCTTCGGCCGCGACAGTGGCCGCCTGCGAGATCGTCATATGGAAAACAGCGCGGGCGGCGTCTTCCGCGCCGCGTGGATAGGTCGCCTCAGTAATGAACAGCGTAGCGTCCTGCGCGATAGCCTGCAGCATTGGCGAATAGACGCTATCACTGGTATAGCCAAAGACCAGTGGCCCTTGCACCTCGTCGATGGGGCTCATCCGGACGCCGATACTGGGTATCGCATGCTCGGTCGGCATCACCTGGCAGGAGAAAGCACCGACCTGATGGCGTTGACCTGCCTCAATCTCGATAAATTCGATGGGAAATGGCCAACGATCCATCGTTAATTCGAAATCATACAGCGCGATCAATCCTCTGGCGACCTTGAGGACATGCGCATTCCCAAAGATGCGTAATCGCTCAGTTCGTTCACCAATGCGCAGACTTTCGATCAGCGAGGGCAGACCACCAATATGGTCAATATGGGCGTGGGTGATCAAAATATCATCTAGCCGTTTGGCGTCCACTCCAGTGCGAACGAGATTGCGATAAGGATCTCCGCCACAGTCGATGAGTGTTACGCGTCGCCCTTTGCCAGCAGCCAGTGCAATCGTGGTATTCGCACGATCCACACTGGGGAGCGCATTGCCAGTACCCATAATAGCGACGTACATGGTCCCCGTCCATCCCTTCACCGCGTCTCGCGATAACCTGCCTGCGGATAACGTAAACAGGCTATTGTGCCTTCACTATAGCGTACGGAAATGTTTCTTACCAGAGAGCGATTACCATTTCCTGCGATTCATCATGCTCCTGGGTCGAAGGTGAGATCGGTAGGGATATCTCAGACAAGTCATGCATGCCGTACTATGGGTCCTATGGTACACTATGTGCACGAGCCCAGATACACTGTGAGGTAGATGGTTGAGGTCATAGGCGGGAGGTAGTCGACACGATGTTTCGCAGAACACGACAGCAGCCCAGGCCAGCGCTGGCGCGCCCAGATGGCCGCCAGCCCACCGGGAATACTGGTAAATTGAAAGCGGTCACCATCGCCCCGGAAGGACCGATCGACGAAGTGGTGGAGACTAATCCGCTAGACTACCTGCACTTTCTGCTGCGCAATTTATTTCAGGATTCGATCATGGCCCCTCTGCGGGGCGCGCCGCTGGCAGTCCTCGACGTGGGGTGTGGCACTGGTCGCTGGGCCGCTGAGATTGGTGAGCAATTTCCCGATGCCAATGTCATTGGAGTGGACACCGATTCGACTTTGCTGGGTACAACCACGACCATGCCAGAAAATTTCAGTTTCACCCAAGCGGACATTCTGACGGGGTTGCCTTTCCCCGAACAAGGCTTCGATTACGTGCACCAGCGTATGCTGATGTTTGATATGCCACAAGCCGCCTGGCCACGCGTTGTGAGCGAGTTGGCGCGCGTGACGTCCCAGGGAGGATGGGTCGAATTGGTTGAGGGCAGCATGATGTCTGGTGGACCAGCCATGCGGCAAATGAGCGATTGGATGATGGCTTATTATGCGCGCCAGGGTATAAACCCTGATTACGCCACGCAGCTCGACACCATGCTGGAATCCGCACATCTCACCGCGGTCCAACAACGGACCTTTGATGTCCCGGTGGGAGAGATTCACGGCTGCATGGGCGAGTGGGCGGCCCAGATCCTCTGGACGCGGGTGCAGTCCATCCGGTCAGGGATGATCGCGCAATCGATTGCGACGGCGATGGATTTTGATTCAGCCGCTGCTGCCATGCGCCAGGAATGGGAAAACGCGGATATTCCATGCACCTGGCCGATGCATTATGCCTTTGGGCAGCGCTGAAACGCGAACAGGGGTCGGATGGGCGCCAGCGTCCATCCGACCCCTCCTTATTGGATTCGTCGTGCTCTGGAACGGACCGTATTATTGCGCGGAACGCTGATCTTCCAACCAGCGTTCGGCATCGATCGCCGCCATACAGCCGCTACCCGCTGCGGTAATCGCCTGACGGTATCGATGATCCATCACGTCACCCGCGGCGAAGACACCAGGAATGTTGGTCATCGTATGTTCAGTCGCCACAATATAGCCCTGGGCGTCGAGCGTGATATGGTCTTTGAAGAGATCAGTGTTGGGCCGGTGGCCAATCGCGACGAAGAAGCCATCAATCGGCTTGGTCTGCGTCGCGCCAGTCGTGACATCGCGCAAGGCCACCGCCGTCACGTTCTCTGTGCCCAGCACGTCCTCGACGACTGTGTTCAGCATAATCGAGATTTTGGGATTCTCTTGGGCGCGCTGCTGCATAATTTTGCTGGCGCGCAGAGCGTTCCGGCGATGGACGATCGTGACGTGCGAGGCGAAACGCGTCAGGAAAATGCCATCTTCCATCGCGGTATCGCCGCCACCAACCACGACCAGTTCTTTCTGTTTGAAGAATGCCCCATCACAGGTCGCGCAGGCCGAGACGCCTCGCCCATACAGACGGGTCTCATTTGGCAGCCCCAGCCAGAGCGCGCTCGCGCCAGTCGCCAAGATCAACGCGTCGCCGAAGACCGGTTCGGGATCGTCCTCAATCGTGACGGCGAAGGGTCGTTGCGAGAAATCGATATGGGTCACATCCTCAGCACGCATCTCTGGGCCGAAGCGCTTTGCCTGATTCTCGAAGATTTCCATCATCTCCGGCCCCATGATGCCATGTTCGAAACCAGGAAAATTTTCCACATCGCTGGTCAACATCAACTGGCCGCCATACTGGCGACCCTGCACCACCAGGGTCGAGAGGTTGGCGCGCGCCGTATAAATAGCCGCTGTATATCCCGCTGGGCCAGAGCCCACGATGATCACATCGTAGTGATCGG
>DAIDHM010000151.1 GCA_027459705.1 Ktedonobacteria bacterium
CGCGAAGTTGATGCAGCAGGAGTTGCAGTTGGCGCAGTCCTTGCGCAGACCGCGCGTGCATCCCTTTGAATATGTGGCGGGCATTCCGGTCGGGGGGTTGATACTGGCCCTGGCTTATGCGATGGAAACCTCCACTCCACTCATCTATCCCCGGCAACAACCCCAGGGCACCGGGACACGCGGTATCGAAGGCTCATATGAGCCAGGGGCACGCGCGCTCTTGATCGATGATCTGATCACATCTGGGAGCAGCGTTATCAAGACGGCACAGTTCATGGCAGAACATGATATTGTTGTTCAGGATGCGATTATTTTGATCGACCGCGAACAGGGTGCCGCGGAACAGCTCCGTCATAATGGCATCAATTTGATCAGCATCCTCAAATTGGATGTGATGTTAAATTATTATCATGCGAAGGGCTTGATCGATAGCACGCTCTATGATCGCAGCGTGAATTACCTGCGCGAGCACCAGGCGCCATCCAAGCCTCCAATGGACGTCGCGGATATGCCACCCCTGCCACCTGAGTTGGATTTCGATCCCGATGATGGCGATGAGGATGGATTGAACTGAGCGCCGGAGATCGGGATATGCCTGATATGCGACCGACCAAACGACTGTACTTCGATGATGCCAATCTCTGCGACTTCGAAGCGCGGGTCATCGCGGTGTCTACCACCCAGACTGGCCAGCCAGCGGTCGTCCTGGATGCTACAGCGTTTTATCCCGAAGGCGGTGGACAGCCAGCAGATTATGGTGTTCTGGCAGGAGTCCCGGTCGTCGATGTGCAGGAAGCGGATGATCGCATCACCCATATCCTGGCTGATCCAGTTGAGATCAAAGTAGGGACAACGGTTACCGGCACGATTGATTGGCGCCGTCGTTTCGATCATATGCAGCAACATACCGGGCAGCACACCCTTTCGGGTGCGTTCTGGCGACTGATGGGTGCGGAGACGACTGCCTGGCATCTTGGCGTCGATGAGGTGACGATCGATATTGCTCGCGCCGGTCTGTCCGACGATCAGGTGCGCGAGATCGCCATAGCTGCCAACGAAGTGATCTGGCAGGATGTCCCGGTAACGGCGGATGTGTATACACCGGAACAATTAGAATCCCTCACACTCCGTAAAGGGACGGAACGTAGCGGGCTCATTCGGGTGGTCAGTGTTGGCGATTGGGATCGTATTGGCTGTGGCGGAACGCATGTCACCTCCACTGGGCAAGTCGGCGCCATTGGCATTCGTCGCGTTGAGACGCGAGGCATGCAGTCGCGCATTACTTTCCTGTGTGGCGCGCGGGCGTTGGACGATTTTCATCGCAAGACCTTCCTGGTCAATGATCTTATCGCACGACTCAAAGTCCCGATGTCCGATCTCGAAGCTCATGTCGAACGGCTCCAGCAACAACTCAGCGAAACGCGTCATGATCTCGAAGCGGCGCGGTTAAAGTTGTTGGAATATGAGGCGCAAGACCTGCTGACCCAGGCGCAAGCCCAGGCGGGACCTTATCCTGTAATCGCGCGGCGGCTCAATTCCCACGATGCCAATGAATTGCGCACGCTGGCTCAGCAAATCGCTGCCAATGGCGGCATCGCGTTGCTGGGCGCGGTGACGGGTGAGAAGGCGCAGTTGGTTTTCGCTTGCCCGAAAGATGCTCCCTATGACATGGCGACAATCTTGAAGGCAACGTTACCGCTCATCGATGGCAAGGGCGGCGGACAGAAAAACTTAGCCCAGGGCGGTGGCGCTGGTCTCGCTCTGCTGGATGAGGCGCTCAATCGCGCCTTTAATGCTGTGATTGGGTGAACGATCTGTGACTGAGTCCTTTGATTTTATTTGGGGACGCCATCCCGTCGAAGAAGCGCTGCAAGCGGGCCGCGTGCAAAGGATTATGCTGGCGCGGGGAGCCCGCGAGAGCGGATTGAGCGAGTTATTGCAACTCGCCGAACATCAGCGCATCCCTCTCTCAACCGTGCCACGCGAACGGTTGGACCAAATCGCGCGCGGTGCTAACCACCAGGGCATCATCGCGGAGGTGACGCCGTGGGATTATGTCGAGGTTGATGATCTGGTGGCGCTCGCTGAGCGACGCCATGAGCCGCCATTGCTGGTGGCGTTGGATAGTGTACAAGATGTCCATAATCTCGGATCACTGATCCGTACGGCGGAGGCCGTGGGCGCGCATGGAATTATCATTCCTGAACATCGCGCAGCGGGTATCACTCCCGCTGTTGTCAAGAGTTCGGCCGGAGCAATTGAGCATCTGCTGGTCGCGCAAGTCACGAACCTGACGCGCACCCTCGAAGACCTCAAGCGACAGGACATCTGGGTCATCGGCCTGGCAGGCGAGGCGGCGCAATCGATCGAGCGGGTGGACCTGAACCGATCGCTGGTGCTGGTCGTGGGCAGCGAAGGAAAAGGGATGAGCCGACTGGTCCGCGATCATTGCGACTTGCTGGTGCATCTGCCAATGCGCGGATCGATCAACTCGCTGAATGCCGCGGTGGCTGGCTCGATCGCGCTGTATAGTGCATGGCGGGCGCGTGCGACGAAGGTCTAATGCTGGTTGGTCACAGCGACTTGCTGGTTTCGCAGGCGTCGTTCGCGAACCGCGGCGGCTTTCCGCTGTCCAACGAGGGCATCAGGGGTATGGCGCTCGATCAACAACTGGAGGGCGGTGCCTGTGCGGTTGTCACCGCGGCTGAGCGGAATGGCGAGGCGACGATGTGGTCCGGCCTCCAAAATTAAACGCACTTCGCTGGTAGCGCTGGCGCGTCGTGTTGTCCGAGCGGGTGTTGACATTGATTGCGATTCGCCGTAGACCCAATCGATCGTGCCCCAATCGAGGCGATACTGCCGCCAGATTCCGTGACGAGAGATGCCCTGACTGTCGGCGCTGAACAAGGGAATCGTCGAGAGATTGAAAATTCCCAGCAAAGCACCAACAAACATAGGTACCATGAGCCCTACCAGCAACAACGCCATGCCTGAAACAGCATAGGCGCAGAGACAGACACCAATGATCGATCCTCCGATAATGAAACCGCGCGAATCTGGTACGAAAATCAGCATATCGGGCTGACCCTCGCGTGCGACGCGAAGCATCTGATAGCGCCGCCGGCGCCAAAGACTGATCCCACCCATCGCCAGCAATATAGTCGAGCCCGCGAGCAGGAATGCGAGATGCTGCTGCCAGGCACGTACCAGTTCGGTAGGCAATTCGAGCATATGACTACCTCCTCAAATAATCCTGGGCGCTAGTCTACCGCATGGTACCTTGGCAGGTCAAGAACCAAATCTCCTGAGATGGGGCGGCGCGTCATCATGTGTCTATCGCATGGCGAGGAATAAAACGCAGTGGCAATCCACGCGGCAACGAGTCGTCATACTCACCAGGATTATAGACATTCGATGGAGTCTCATCCGCAACGGGCTCTATGCGGTAGTGATGCAAGAGGTGGGCAGTGAGGGCGCGCAGTTCCGTCTGGGCGAAGGTGACGCCGAGACAGATGCGCGGGCCGCCACCAAAGGTGACAAGGCCATAGGGTGTGCGTTTCTCTTCTTCGCGTGGTGGCGCGAAGCGATCTGGATCGAAGCGATCCGGTTCAGCGAAGACGTCCGGCAGGCGGTGACTGGCGCCGAGATGCAAGCGGACAAAGGTACCAGGCGGGATCTGATAACCAGCAAATTCGATCTCAGTGAGCGTCCCACGCGGAGCGGTATCCACTGGCGAACGGAGTCGTCCGGCCTCGTCGATTGCCCGGCTCAGCAGTGGCAGTCCACGCAATGCCTCTGCTGTCGCCAAGGATCCATGCGTCGCCCAGGCGGCGTCGACTTCGGTACGGATCCTTCCCTGTACGTGGGGGTGGGTAGCCAGAAAACCGAGTACCCAGGTGGCGACATCCATCGTGGTGGTATGCCCGGCCTCCAATAAGATCTGGAGGTGTCCCATGAATTGGGCATCTGTCATCAGGGGTGGATCGGCATGGAGCGCCACGAGCATCCTGTCGATGACATCATTGGTTTGGGTATCAACGCGAGTGGCGAGCAAGTCGCGTAAATACGCGTTCAGGGTCGCGCGTTCGGTCTGGATATGGTCCCAATACGCGCGTTTACCGAAAGGCGCGGGATTGCGACAGAGCCGATCGCGCTGGGCATGGAGTTGCGCTACTGCCCCAGGTGGACCCAAACCAAGCAGAGCTTCGGCCACGGCATGGAATGCAATGGCGCGGAGCGCGCCGCGTGTCTCGATCTGCTCTGGCGCGCCCCACTTGCTGGTCTGGCTGACGATGACGCGATGTAGCGCGGGGAGATATGACGCCATCGCGGCCTGGGTGAAGGCTGGTTGCAGCACCTGGCGGTGGCTAGCATGGGTGGCATGGTCAAGGTACAGCAGGTTTTCATCCCAGACCCCGCCAAAGAAGGCGTGCCAGCCGCGTTCGTGGCTGAAGAGATGCCGATGAGAATGCAACACGAAGCGATTCGCCGCCGGACCAATAAGATACACCTGCCAGGGGCCATAGCGTGATTGCAGTCGCCGCGTGGTGCGGCGACGAAAGATCGGCCCACGCTCTACGGCCGCGCGCATCAGATAGGCGACAGGATTCTTGCGGTCGCTCTCCGGCACTTCAACGAGCGGAATCGCCTCAAATGGGAGCATGGCATCGCTCTCCTCACGGTTGCAGGTACCCCAACAGCATAGCATCTCCGCACATTATCAGCATACGAGCGAACTTGCCACTTGCTATCAGTCAATACTATGAGATATACTACATAGCGTTGCGCGCGTAGCTCAGTGGTAGAGCACACGACTTTTAATCGCGGGGTCGCGGGTTCGAATCCCGCCGCGCGCACCCCTTCATGGCACGCTCCAGGCAAGGCTAGCCCAAGACCAGAGGAAATCGCACCTCTGGTCTTTGACATATTTACTCCACAGAAAAACTATATGACTCCCACATATTATATCTAGATCGATCGAAGAGCTTACCGTATGGCATCACGCTTGCAATGATTCTGGGTGAGTCCTCTGTTACACGGCTCACCTATCAAAGAAGGAGTGAGAATCATGGAGTTTGCTCTTACATTGGCAGCAGTATCGCTCAACGCTGGCGGTTTTCTGGGTTGGATTATCGCGGGCGGCATTGCGGGTTGGATCACCGGGCGTCTCATGGGCGGCGGATATGGCTTCATCGGCGATATCATCCTCGGCATCGTGGGCGGTATCATCGGCGGGTTTATCCTGGGTCTCTTTGTGAACACGTCAGTCGGATTTTTCGGCACAATCCTTGTAGCCGTCCTGGGCGCGGTCATTCTCGTGGCTATCTTACGAGCCTTCAGTGGTGGAGCTGGCCGCGCTCGCAACATCTAACCCCATCAGGGTTTATCCAAACTGGGTAGATGACTGAGTAGACCCTCATCGGCATTTGTCACCGGTGAGGGTCTACTCAGTCATTACAGTTGGTCAGTGTGTCGTTTATAGGAGCAACCAGGGAATTACTCGTAGCGCAAAACTTCCACCGGACGCAGGCGAGTCGCACTCCAGGCGACCAGTGCCGCAATCGACATCGTCACCACAACCGTTGATCCGATGACCAGGAAGACCAGCGGCACCGCCAGACCAAGCTGTGTACCAGAGACGACACTGAGCAGTGTGATGGCACTACCAACCAACAACATGGCTACCAGCGCGCCGACAAAGCCAACCAGGCCATTCTCGACCAGCACCGTTGCCAGGATAGATCCACTGGTATGCCCAACTGACTTCAGGATGCCGATCTCCCGACGTCGTTCCAACATTGCCAGCGCCACGGCATTGGCGATGATGATCAATCCCGCGACCATCGCCAGCGAAGAGATCGTCGTTAAGAGCAGGATCAGGTTATCCAGGATGCCATTGATCGCCGCACTGACATCCGCGACACTGAAGAGACTGGCACCTGGCACGGCAGTCTGGAGATTTTTGCGCAACTGGGGGACGATCGTCGGGTCAATCTTCCCAGAGACAATCGCGGTGAGTTGCGCGCCACCGATGGTCTGCACTAAACCATTATCGGCGAGGATCGACCCGAAAGTGAACGAACTGGCTGAATTACTATTATAGAAACCAACGATGGTTAAGGTCACCAGCGAGGCTTTCGTCGGATCACTCGTCAGATTCGAAACGACGATCGTGTCACCAGCCTGCAGATTGAGGGGTGGCATCATCAACTGATCGCTCAGCATAATATTGTTGGTGCCCGCGTCGTTGGTCGTCAGGATGCGGCCTGCATTTTTTTTCGAACTGAGAGTCACTTCAGGAAGCAGCGACGGATTGGTCGCCCCACCTTGCAGATCGTAGCCTTGCATCGAACTCAGCAAGATCTCGATGCCCTGGCGACCGATGTTAGAATTGTCGCGGAATCCTTTGAGTGGATCATTCAACAGGACAGTATTGATCGACTGTCCATTGATTGTGACAATCGCATCGGCGGCCAAGAGATTTGACGTCGTCTTGCTAGTATCCACCGCCTTGCCCTGTTGTGCGAGGATTGTCTCAACATCGGCGATATGGGCTGGTGTGGTCGCGACAAAGACATTCCGCACCAGGAAGGTATTCAGGACGTTATTGATGGCATCCTTAATGCCCTGGCCCAGAATCACGATGAGCCCGATCGCAAAAACGCCAACAAAGAGCGCCGTCAAGGTCGTCGTGGTACGGAGCCGCTGCCGACCGATATTGCGGAATGCCAGCATGACTGCCGTCTTCGCGCCTCGCGGCAGAAACATGATCAGTGCATCAAGCAGGGTGGCGATAAAATACACGCCGGCACCACCGATGATGACCAAACCAAAGCCGCCAAGGACAGTTGCAATGTAAGAACCAATTGCGCCCTGGCCGATCCGTACGAGGATAAACGTCGCGGCACTGCCGATGCCAATCATCAGCAAACCGGCCAGCGCACCACCGACCAGAATGCCGAAACCGAGGAGGATCCAGAGCAACATGCGTGACGAGGGTACCTCATAAACCGGCAATCGCGAGATGGCAAGGACGAGCAGGCCAAAGCCCACCGCGAGGGCAAGGATGATCAGCGCGCCCCCGTAAGTGATCAGCGCTGCTTCGAGCAAGTTGCCGACAATCGAGGTTGTCAAACCAACGAAGAGCAGCGACAGCAACACGAGCAAGATGGCGGTCAAACCGCGCGAAGACCGCTCGCCCTCTTCGCTGACCCCGCGCAGCACCGCCAGTGGACGGATCTGGCTGGCTTCAACAATCGGCAACAGACCGAAGATCAGCGATGTCGAGAAGCCGATGAAGACACCTGCGATGATGGTTTTCCAATCATAGACAGCGGGGAGCGTGAGAAAGAAGGTTCGCTGCATAACCACGCGCACAATGCCGCTGACTCCGACTCCCGTTGCGGCCCCCAGTACGCCGCCAATCAACCCGAGCAATGCGGTCTCCAGGCCAAAGAGCGCATAGAGATCGCCCTGGCGATAACCAGCGGTCTTTAACATGGCGATCTCGACCTGGCGACGCCGCAGCAGCACCTGGATCGTGTTGACAATGCCGATGCCGCCAATGAAAATGGCCAGCAAACCGACAATCTGCAGGAAGAGGCGCAAGAGCGCTACTTGATTTTGCCGCTGCTTCAGCAGATCATTGACCGACTGCACTGTCGCTGAGGGCAATGCATTCTGCAAGGTCGTTTGCAGGCTGGCAATTTTGTCGGCTGGGGCGTTAATCGTAATGGTGGTGTATTTGGGCGGAACGGTGTTCCCATTTGGTAGCGTCGCTGCATCCAGCGTCTGCTCGGTCACGAGCATAGTCGTACCAGTAAATTGACCACCCGTCTGGTAGATTCCACCGATCGTGACCTGCAGTTGGCGGAGATCTTCAGTCGTCACCGTAAAGGTATCGCCAACTTTGGCATGGAGGGAATCCGCGAGTTGTTGGACAATGGCGACCTGGTTACCCTGGACAATTTGTTGAATCGTCACGCCGCGATTCGGTTGAGTAAAGTTCGCGTTGCCAACTAAGGGAAAATTCGAGGAGATGGCTTCGACATCGAAGGGGACGGCGGTACCATCGCTCAATGTGACCGAACCACCGAGGTTTTCAGTCGTCGCATATGCCGTTAAGTTACCCGCGTTTTGCTGTGCGTCAAAAATGGCGAGATCTTTCGGCTGTAACGCGACAGCGGTTGTCGCCACACGGAGATCGCCGCCATTGGCCTCGGCGATGTTACTGGTCAAGGATTGATTGACGCTGATGCCGACGAGTTGTAAGGCAACGATGGCCATCACGCCGACCGCAATGCAGAAGATTCCTAGAATCGTGCGCTGCCCACTGCGGATCAAGGAGCGGGTCGCATAATTCCAGTACATTGTAAGTTTCATAATGCGCCTCGGTCTATCCTCGAGAGCAATCTCGCTCTCATCACCTATCGAAATGGCGCCGCAAAAGGCGGTGCGCAAACGCGACCCAGCCAGACCCGCCGCACCGCAATCGAGTCACCCGCACACTGCGAGTCACCATGTCTGAGCGGGGCGCGTCTGGTGAGCGCTAGATGGAAGGGTTATATGGCGATGCGGCCATCGACAATGCGGATGGAGCGCTGCGCGGCTTGCGCGACATTCGGATCGTGTGTCGCGATGATGAACGTGGTGCCAGTCTGTGATTGCAGATCGCGGATCATCTCCAGGACGCGGTCGCCGTTGGCTTTGTCCAGATTCCCGGTCGGCTCGTCCATGATCACCATCGCGGGGCGCGTCACCAACGCGCGGGCAATGGCGACACGCTGCTGCTCGCCGCCAGAGAGCTGGTTAGGTCGATTCCGCAGGCGATGTCCCAGACCTACCAGATCCAGCATGGCTTTCGCGCGCTCCGAAGGGCGGCCATCGTGCTTCCCAACATACAACGGCGCTTCGACATTTTCCTGCGCGGTCAGCGTCGGAATCAGATTGAACGCCTGGTAGACCATACCAATCTTGCTGTTACGCACACTGGCGAGTTGCCCTTCGCTCATCTTGGTGATGTCTACGCCATCAATCAAGACTTTGCCAGTCGAAGGAACATCCAATCCGGCGATGATGCCCAGCAATGTGGATTTTCCCGACCCGGAGGGGCCAACAATCGCGACGAATTCCCCATGATTGATCGTAAAACTGATGCCTTTGAGGATGTCGATTCGTTCGCGGCCCAGCGGCAAACTCTTCGTGACATCAATGGCTTCGAGCGCGTAGGTCCCCCGGACAGACTCAGCGCCAGCGCGTGAAGAAATAGTTTCTGTACCCATAATCTAAGCGGATTGCTCCTTACTTCGGTTGTATGGTTGTTCGAACTGGATGGAACATCTCTCTAACTTTGCATTGATGAGAGGATGACGTTGCCCGAGACCAGCCCTAGGCGGTCTCCAGGGCGCTATATGATGCTCAGCACTGAGCGAATCATGCCATGATGCAGCGTTCCCAGGCAGAGTATACCCGATAATGATGAGAGGTACATGAAGTCCTTATCAGGCGACGGTCTGTTGGAACACCTGCTATAATCATTATAGAGTGTGGGGGGAATGCTTGACAGTGTCCTGAGTGACATTATTCGCATGACCTTGGTCACGCTCTTCCCTGGTATGAAGATGGCATAGGCATTGCATGTGGCAACTAGGTACCCTTTGATCGGAACCCCGCTAGGATCCGACTCGTTGGTACAGCAGTGTGTGGAATTGACCTTAGAGGAGGATTGCATGTTTCGTGGATTTTTCTGGGGCGCGGTGCTGGGCGTCGTCGCTGGTTTGCTCTTCGCGCCACGCAAGGGCGAAGAGACCCGTCTGCAGTTGCGACAACGGTTCGATGACATCCAATCGCAGACGCAGACCCAGGTGGAGCAGTTGCGCACCCAATCATCAAAGTTGATCGAACAGGGCCGCCAAACAGTTAACCAGACGTTGAGCCGGACGCAGGACGCGACGAATGATGCCGCCACCAGCGCCCAGAATAGCATCGCCAACGCGTAAAGCGCACAGAGTGACACGCGGCGAGGGGGATATCCAACATGTGGTATCCCCCTCGCTGTATTTTTCGGCCACATCACGCTATGATAGAGCGTATGAGGTGCATAGGCGCCCGTCAGATACGATGCAGTGAGGGTAACAAATGACTGCTCCGCTTCCCCCGACCTATAATGTCCAGACAGAATTCAATGCGCCCGCGACGATGCGGGATGGCACCATCTTGCGGGCCAATATCTACCGGCCCATTGGGGATGGTCCTTTCCCGGTCCTGTTGACGCGCTTGCCATATGGCAAAGATTTTCCGATTGGCAGTGCTATCCTGGATCCCGTGCAGACGGCCAGACAGGGATATATTGTAGTCGTGCAAGATACGCGTGGCCGCTTCGCGTCCGATGGTGAACCAGTGCTTTTCACTGCTGAGCGCGCCGATGGCTATGACAGTGTGCAATGGG
The DNA here is from genome assembly GCA_027459705.1 of Ktedonobacteria bacterium. Classification (GTDB taxonomy): domain Bacteria; phylum Chloroflexota; class Ktedonobacteria; order Ktedonobacterales; family JACDGC01; genus DAIDHM01. Next base: position 10,448 of record DAIDHM010000151.1, read on the forward strand.
CGGCAGGTCTGCCTGGCAGCAATGGACTCGTGGGGATGTATGGCGCATCGTATTTTGGTTTCACGCAGTGGGCCGCAGCGCGCGAACATCCCTCCGCGTTGCGCGCGCTCTTCCCGTTCATCACCTGGGCCGATCCGATGGAGGGCACTTTCATGCGCGGTGGGGCGGTCGAGCTCGGAATTGGTCGCCATTGGGGCGTCCAGAACGCGCTGGATACTCACTTGAAGCGTGCCGCCGCCAGTGGTGACCCACGCCAGATCGGCGCGACGCTGTTGCAGACTGCCGCCGAGCTCGATGCGCTGCCCATCGACGGCTATGCCGATCTGCCCTTAAAAGGTTACAGTGAGCGCCGCCATGATGATGCGACCGCTTCCTTCGACTTAGCGATCGATCGGCGACAAGATGCGGATTATCTCGATCTGGTCAATGTGGCCAATGGCTATGATCAGCTCGACCTACCAGCATTTCATGCTGGTGGCTGGTATGACATCTTTCTGGGTGGCACGCTACGCAATTTTACCGCTTTGACCCAACGCGGCAAAGCGCCTCAGAAACTACTGGTTGGGCCGTGGACTCACACGGGCCAGAGTGAAGTCGTAGGTGATGTGGCATTTGGCTTCGGTTCAGCAGCCGCGCTCATAAATATGCAGACCGATCTGCAGTCGCTGCAGCGGCGCTGGTTCGATCACTTCCTGAAAGAGCAGCCCAATGGCATTGACAAGGAGCCGCCCATCCAACTCTTTGTCATGGGCATCAATCAATGGCGCTATGAGACCGCCTGGCCATTGGCGAGGGCTGTCCAAACGCCATACTACTTGCATAGCCAGGGACATGCGCATGGCCTGGCGGGTGATGGCGGACTCAGTGCCATCCCCCCAGAGAGCGAACCAGCGGACCACTACCAGTATGATCCGCTCAATCCGGTCCCTACCGTGGGTGGCGCGACTCTAATGCATCCACTCTTCCGCCCAGGCCCACGCGATCAGCGCCCAGTGGAACGGCGCGATGATGTACTGTCTTTTACTTCCGAGCCAATGGCGCAGCCGTTGGAGGTGACTGGACCGATCACCGTAACGCTGTATGCCGCGACCGATGGTCCAGATACGGATTTCGTCGCGCGGCTCGTCGATGTGCACCCCGATGGTTTCGCGCGCAACCTGACAGATGGCATTATCCGCGGCCGAATGCGTGATGGTGTGGCGAAAGAATCGCTTTTGACTCCCGGCCAGACCTATGCCTTTACGATCGACCTCTGGGCGACGAGCAATGTCTTTCTGCCAGGACACCGCATTCGCCTGGATGTCACCAGCAGCAACTTTCCGCGCTGGGATCGCAACCTCAACACCGGGGCGCCGTTCGGAGAGGGTAAGGTACCCCGCACTGCCACACAGACGATTCTGCACGACCGCGAGCATCCTTCGCACATCCTATTGCCCGTCGTGCCAGCAACCTAACTGAGATCTCACTAGTGCATTCTTCACATTTCGCATGATCGTCGCCCACCCAAGCCAGGGAGGGCGACTTTTTTTGACTTGCAATCGTCCTGTTCTCTGGTACAGTATACCAAGAGTTGTCCGCTCGTATCCATGAGAGAACTCGTCATAAAGGAAGGGACCTCTATGCATAATTCCGCGCCGCACCGGCGCGCACCATCAACCGCCCTACCGCTCAAGATGGTGGCAGGCCTCGCTTTACTCTTTGGCCTCTTCATGTTCAGTGCTGGACCAGCGCGTGCAGATTCATCCGCTGTGCCCACGGGTGATTACGCGACGCAGTGTCCGGGCGACCCCACGCCATCGTTCAGTGACCTGCAACCAGCACTCAACTACGCAACCGGCAATGTCGTCAGCCCGAATGGGCATTGTCTCAAGTTCAGCGTCAAGGGTGGTCCGTTGACGGGCTTTGCCGAAGCGACCAGCGGTGATCCCATCACCATCTATGGTCAAGGTGGGTGGAAAACGGGGGTGCCGCTCCAGGTTTGGGCCAGTGATGGGCTACCGGCCAACACAGCGCAGCGTACCTGGCCCCTCTATCTCACCCAGAACATTCTGATCGGCCCAGATAAAGACATCAATCGCGAGTGCCGCACGATCCTCAAAGGCAACGCGGCCAACCCAATCGAAGCGGTCGCTACATCCGCGACCAATCCTAATGCCTTTGGACCTATTGTCTTTATCGCGCCAGATGTCACACAGGTGACGCTCTTCAACATTCGTGCGTCGATCCCCAATCCGAACTGCACGGATATCGCTAATGCGAACAGCGAGGTGCAGGGCGCCGATGGCCTGGTGGTCGTCTCGCCACGCTCCGCCACCGCGAGCTGCTCGCTGATCGCTGGCGCACCATGCATCTCCGTCAACCCGGAGGTCGTCTATGCCGGCCAGTCTTTCCAGGTCACGGGCAAGAATTGGAGTACGGCCGTCTCCACTGCCGGAACGGCACCCCAGGTCGCCCTCTACCTTACCCCAGATGTGACGAGCCAGAGCTGTGCGGTCCCGCGGGGGACGGTGGCCGTCAACCAGCCCGATGCCAATCTGGTGAACTTCACGCAATCGGTCGTAGGTCCACCTTCACCGGCACTCGCGGCGAGCGCCTTTAAAAATGGCGTCTATGTCTATCATGTATACGCTACTGAGGATAGTAGCTGCAGTGCCAACACCACGCAGCAGCAATCGGCGACGATCTATGTCGTGCCGCCGGTGCTCAATGTACCCACCGAACTCATTTCACAACAACAATCGATCATCACCGGTGCCTCCTGGCTGGGGGGATCGTTCACGAATCAACCAGAGCCGCTGCAAGTTGGTCTCTACATCGATAAAGCGTCGTCCTTCAGTTGTGCCACCGCCAAAGCTCTGACGACAACCGCCAATGCCGATGGTTCATTTAGTCTCCCTTATACGGCTCTGAAGGTGGACAATGCGGTCAATTTGACCGTGAAGGCGATCGCCTATCCGCAGGGGACTCTCCCCAGTGATGCCTGCCAGCAGGTCGATGCGTTAGTGAGTGGGACCACTGCGGCCTCTGGCGCGAGTGGACCTGTCTACGCCATCACGATGCCGCTCCGCATCGTGCCTATCGCCCAGGTAGCACCCCCCTGGCTGGTCTTGCTGACGGGACTCTTGACGCTCCTCAGCCTGTTGTTGTTGCTCCTACTTCTGGGTGGCAACCATGACGAAAAAGAGGTCGATGTCACCGAACAGGACGTCACGGTCGAACGCGAACTGGTCAATACCAGCGCGCCGACACAATTCGCCGAAGCGACCTTCGCCCGCACGATCCGGGTCACGCGCACGGTCATAAATACGCGGACGAAGAAAGTGCTGGATCAGGAAGTCGACGAGTACGATGTCTTCCGCGACGCCCAGGGACGCGAAGTCAGGCGCCTCCGCCCTGCCACGCTCTCCGCGCAACAGACACAGAAACGCCCCGCCGTCGCGACCTCATAGGCTGCTCGGGGACGCGAATCCCCCTAACGCCCCGCCATCCAGCAATGGATGGCGGGGCGTTACGTATGGAGCGGCGATAGCAGAGTCGCTCTGCGCGCGATCTGCAGTTACCATATCAGTCAGAAATGGATTACCAGTTCACATTCACGTACCCAACGCCAGAGCAGGGTGTCGTGAAATAATGGTTGCTACCACCCTCCCATTGGACGCTCCCATTAGCGGTGATGATGATAAATTTGAATTGGATCGTCTGGCAAGCTGGAACGCTAGCCATGATGAACCAGTTCGGATAGTTGGGATCATCCATCGGGCCGATGGCGATATTGGCTGACGTACTCCAATTACCCAATTCGGCAACATTTCCCGTCAAATAGACGTTATCGCCGTAATTCGTGGGGGGTGCATTATAGACGGTGAAGGTCACTCCCACCTGCGCCGCTGAGGACACGGTGTTGAGGTAGCCATTACTGCACGCTGATGCGCAAACCTGCACACTATACTGACCTCCGGGGACGTTGGGCGTCGTGACCGTGATGGAATGCGCGGACCAGTTCGTCACAGTTGCATTCGTCGATCCAAATTTTACTGTGCCTGGTGTGCTTCCAAATCCCAGTCCATCGATGATGACAGAATCGCCGGGCTTACTGAGATTTGGTCCCATATGGCCAATTTCTGGTGTACCAGGCTCGCCCGCAGTGATTTGCCAGATGGAGGTCTGATTCGCGCCCAACGTGAAGGGTGAGACAGAACCACCACTGTTCACAGTGATCGACGTACCACCACCGAGCAGTGTGCCCAGATAATCCTTGTAAGTTCCGGTTGGGAGGTTCGTATATAAACCGCTGATATTGTAGCTTGTCGAACCCTTATTGACAGCTTCCAGGACCACGCTATTGTAGAATTGGCGCTCGAAGATGAAGACATCACTGTTCATCCAGCGCTGCTGATAGGTGCCGTAGGCCAGTGCGGGGTTGGTCTGGCGCAATGTCGAGAAATCGTGGATTTCCTGGTATGCCGTCGTGGTGGTGCTGAAGCTATTCATCATCGGACGATTATAGGGATCACCGCCTCCACTGGTGTCGTTATGGAGGTACTGTTCAGTGCCGTAATAGACGATCGGCACACCGGGCGCGCCGAGTGAGACCGCCAGCGCCTCTTGCATGCGCGCGTCGTTGTTATTGACGGAGAGGAAGCGCGGCATGTCGTGATTGTCGATGAAGTTGGCTTGATCATTCAGCCAGGTAAAGTTACTCTCTTCCTGACTGAGGACACTATCCAGTTCGGTCGCGCTGTTGCCATTGGCGTAGACATCGCGTAGAGCATAATTCATAGGGAAGTTCAGAAGGTTGACGCCCGCGTTATTGGCAAAACGCACCGCGTCGGGATACGTTGGGTCACTGATATTCGAGAGGTACCACTCGCCGACCATATAGTGGGGACCTTGCGCCTCCACATCATCACTCAGTGTTCTTACCCAACCGCCGGTCTGGTCAGCCATGTGTTTCACAGCATCGACCCGTACCGCATCCACGCCATGTTGCAGGAATTGATTGATAGCACCCTTGAGGTAGCTATCGACGCTCGGGTTCTCCTGAGCGAGGTCAGCCAGATCGGCCAGATTATAGTACTCGTCCTGGTAGAGATTATTGTAATCTGAGATGCCCCCATTATGGTGGAACCAGCCGTTCGGGTCGTTGTTATACGCCGCCTGGAACGTGCCGTTCTGGTAGATGCTCCCATACTCACCCGTATCGTTGGGGTTGGAGTGGTTGGGGGCAAAATCGATGACAATCTTGATGCCATCGTTGTGGGCAGTATTCA
>DAIDHM010000154.1 GCA_027459705.1 Ktedonobacteria bacterium
ATGGCCGCCGCCGCTCGCGCGCTGGGGACCCCGGTGGTGAGCGGGAATGTGAGCCTGTATAATGAGACGGGGGGTACGCCAATCTACCCAACTCCAATCATTGGTATGATTGGATTGCTGGAACCGGATGGCCTGGCCCCAAACGGACGCGATCCACTGCCTGGCGCTGCTGGTGTGGAGGGCGACATCATCGCGCTACTCGGGCCCTGGCACGATGATCCCGCCGATCTGGGCGGCTCTACTTATCTGAACGAGGTGCATCACCTGGTCGCGGGACGACCACCCCAGATCGATCTGGAGTTGGAAGCAGCTGTCCAGCGGTGTGTCATCGCTGCGCATGCGTCAAGTCTGCTACGCGCCGCACACGACTGCAGCGATGGCGGGCTGGGGATTGCGCTGGCAGAATGGTGCGTCTGGTCGGGGATGGGCATCCATGGGGACGATGCGACTGGGGGCCGACCGGCCGTCATCGATCATCCAGTGGCCGTACTCTTCGGCGAAGCACCTTCGCGCATCGTCCTGACCATCGCGTCAGAACACTGGGACCAGATGGTCGCGCTGGCGGAGGAGCGCAATGTACCGCTCTTCCGCATCGGTACGGTTGGCGGCGCATCCCTCACCGTGCTCGGTGTTGAAGTGACCGTCGCGGAACTACGCGACCGCTGGGAAAATGGGCTGGAACGTGCCCTCGCCACCACAAGACCGGATAGTCCGTTGGGTGACCAGATCTCAGCCCAGGTCGAATGATGCAAGCAGGCAGAGGATAATAGGTCATACTGACGCTCCTCCTTCTTGCATCTCACCCGCCAGAGGAGGAGCGCGTTCGTTTCGTTCTCAATGTACCCAGGACAGGCCACACATATTCGGAGTGACCTTTCTCCCTGGTAACGACTCAGTGTCTACGCGCTGGGCGGCAATCCTGTCTGAACGCGCGCAAATATACCGATCTGCGCGATGGCCTCGCGGGCTTCGGGCAAGAAGTCTCCCAGTGATTGAAAGACATGCCACATGCCATCCCACTCGACGAAATCAACCGCTCCTCCGGTCGCACGAACTTTCTCGGCAACGCGCGCTGCGTCATCATACAGCACTTCATCGGATCCAACATGGATAAGTAGTGGTGGCAACCCGTGGAGATCCGCATAGACCGGCGAGATGTGTGGTTCTCGCACATCGTGTGAACCAGCATACACCTGACCTGCTGCGGCCAGACCGGCCCCACTCAACCACGGATCGAGGTCTGCTCGATCTACCACACTCTTCCCTGTCCCCGCGAGATCGGTCCACGGAGAGAGCAGTACCGCTGCTGCAGGCATGGGATAGCCCGCGTCCCGTAGCGTGAGGAGCAGAGCCAAAGTGAGACCACCACCAGCCGAATCTCCCGCGACGACAATGCCGCTTGGTGGTAAGCCCTGCGCCAACATCCAGCGATAGACGGCGGTGGCATCTTCGACGGCAGCAGGATAAGGATGTTCCGGCGCCAGGCGATACTCGGGAAGCAATGCGCGCATACCGCTCGCCTGCGCCAGGTTTGCGACGATACTTCGATGCGAGCGACGAGATCCCAGGGTATATGCGCCGCCATGCAAATACAGCATCGCCCGATCTGGCGCGGCTTCAGTTGGAATAAGCCAATCCGCAACTATCCCAGCGGAAGACACGGTCTCAACCTGCATCCCTGTGGGTAATTGAACGGCGCCACCCGAAATACGTTCCGCCATCTCATCGAGATTGCGGCGCTGCACATCCAGTGGTGGGGGTGGTTGATTCTTCATTGCGAAGAAAATAGCACGTAGTTGCTGACTCTCAGGGCTGGGCATCGTGTTGCACCTCATCTCATGGTACAAGATTGGAACGTCGTAGCTCCAGTTGTGCTATAGCTTTGATATGACCCTGGACATTCCGATGTGAACGCTTCCACGACATCATGTCTGGGAATTGTATGGTACCATACCGCCTGAAAACTCGGCAGGAGCACCTCGCCCACACCCCCTGGGCCGGACGCAACACGTTGCAAGAAGAGACCAAGGGCGGCCAATATGCCTTATACTCTTAAATTGATCCAGATGGTCACCCATCAGTTCCTGGCCAATTTCGAAACCATTGCAGAACTCCTGAAGACCAATAAACGCCATCGCTATGCGTATCATCCCAAGACCTACCTGAATGTGCTTGACAGGTATCGCATGGACCTGCTATTCTCTGCGCATGAGGCGTGGCCATTTCCCTGCTCATCAGCATTTTCAGGATTCCAAATTGATCCTCTGCCCACCATTGGTAACGCATGAGTGGGATGATCATCGAACACACGGAAGAGCATCCCCTTTGGCAACCAATCATGTGGTAACCAGGTGAGTGGTTGCAATAACTTAGCTCAATTCGCCTCGCTCATCTCCCCACGTGGAGACCCTCCATAGGATTGGGAGGCATGTCAGTACACCTGGAGACTGGACCATCCGGCGGGACTGGATCATCCGGTGAGACCGGACCATCCAGGTTAAAATGCCAAGCTCCGCACACATGAGGTTGCTTATGACCGATCCGCCAGTTCCAACTTCTGCGGTAACCATTGGCCCAACGGTATCACCGAAAGCCAGGACCGTGGCACCTCTCAGGCGCGATTATGCCATGTATCGCCGCGTTTTTAGCGGGCAGCCGATGCCCTTTGCCTTTGTCGATCTGGACCTCTTCGACCAGAACGTACAAACAGTGCTGGCAATGGCGGGAACGAAACGAATCCGCATCGCATCGAAGTCGGTCCGGAGCGTGACAATGCTCCGGCGTGTGCTGGCCGCGGACCCCCGTTTCCAGGGCATCATGTGCTATAGCGCGCGCGAGGCTGTCTGGTTAGCCAACCAAGGTTTCACTGACTTGTTGGTTGGTTATCCATCCGTGCACCCGGATGAACTGGCGCAGGTCGCCAGCGCGGTGCATGCTGGGGCATCCATCACCTTAATGGTCGATAGCATCGCGCACGTCGAACGGATCGCCGCGGCAGCACGTGCTGCAGGCCCCTCTGGGTCCACAACCCTTGCCGTGTGTATCGAGGTAGACCTTTCAGTCGATGTGCCCAACCTGCATTTTGGTGTCTGGCGTTCGCCTCTGCGGACCCCAGAACAGGCGCGGCCGATCTTGGCGGCCATCAACGCGACGGCCGGGGCCGTCCGTCTTGATGGTTTGATGGGTTATGAAGCTCAGATTGCGGGCGTCGTCGATGCACTACCGGGCAAATGGGTAAGGAATCGCGTCGTACGCGCGATGAAGCGGCACTCCTTCCAGGTAGCTGCCACACGTCGTGCTGCGATAGTTGATCTCGTGACTTCGATGGGAATGGACCTGCGGTTCGTCAACGGCGGCGGAACAGGCAGCTTACTATCGACCCGTACCGAAGCGGTGGTGACGGAAATAACCGTCGGTTCTGGTTTCTATAGTCCCGCGCTTTTTGATCACTATCAAGATTTCCGCTTCTTACCGGCGGCTGGTTATGCCATCGAGATCGTCCGACTGCCTGCGCCACATATCTATACTTGCCTGGGGGGCGGATATATGGCATCAGGCTCGCTTGGCCGCGAGAAATTGCCCACACCCTATCTTCCCGCTGGCGCAACACTGATACCGACCGAAGGTGTCGGCGAAGTCCAGACTCCCATATTCTACAAGGGGCAGGAGCAACTGCATCTGGGCGATCCGATCTTTCTACGACACAGCAAAGCTGGGGAGCTCTGCGAGCATTTTCATCGACTCTTGCTGGTAGCGGATAACCAGATCGTCGGTGACGCGACAACCTATCGTGGCGATGCTCAACTCTGGTTTTGAAGGGGTGTTTGTCAAGCGCGTGGCGAGCATCGTATTGGCAATACTTCAAAAAAAGATCAGGAAGAGAGTTTTGGGAGGCTATCATGGCAGCGAAGTCTGGCATCAACAATGGGCATTTACAAGGTGGTAGATGGCACAACTGGTCGGACTCAGTACAGTGCACGCCCCGCGCACTGGTCTTCCCTACCGATATCGCCGATCTCTCGCGCTTGCTGGCAGGCTATCAGCGCGAGGGCCGTCATGTCCGTGTCGTTGGTGCGGGTCATTCATTTACCCCCATTGCCCAGTCGGACGATATCCTGATCTCACTCGATGGGATGCAGGGCATCCTCAGTGCGGATGAGGTGGCGGGGACAGTCACCGTGCTGGGTGGGACGCGGCTCTTCCGCTTGGGTGAGGAACTCCATGCGCGCGGTGTGGCGCAGGAAAATCTTGGCGACATCAATCAACAGAGTATCGCTGGAGCGATAAGCACCGGCACCCATGGCACTGGCATCGGATTTGGCAGCATCGCCACCCAGGTTGTGGGTCTCACGATCGTAACAGCCGATGGGTCGGTCATCACGTGCTCGGAAAGCGAGCACTCCGAGATTTTTCAAGCGGCACGCGTGAGCCTGGGCTTGTTGGGAGTCATCGCCGCCGTTACGTTACGCGTTGTCCCAGAGAAGCGGCTACGATTGGTGACACGTCGCGAGCGGCTGAGCACAATGCTGGCACAACTCGAATCCTATAAACACGACAACACCCATTTCGAATTTTACTGGTTCCCTTATACCGATGGCGGTCAGGCCAAGTTCGTCAACGAGACCGACGATCCGGTGACAAAAGCGGATTTTTGGTCGAATTTCAATAAAATTGTGCTGGAAAATGGCGCCCTCAAAGTCCTTTCGGAGATCAGTCGCATCGCCCCATCTCTCGCGCCGACGATCTGTCGGGTCTCGCTGGCGGGCATTACCCCCCTGAATGAAGTGAACTATAGCCATCGCATCTACGCCACTCCGCGCATGGTACGCTTTCAGGAGATGGAATACAGCGTTCCCGCCGACCAGTTTCCGGCCGTGATGGCAGAGGTCCAACAGCGCATCGCCGAGCGGCGCTATAAGGTCAACTTTCCCATCGAGTGTCGTTTCGCCAGAGCTGACGATATCTGGCTCAGCACAGCGTCTCAACGCGATTCGGCATATATCGCCGTCCATATGTACCAGGGAATGCCGTACCGCGAGTATTTCGCCGGCATAGAAGAGATCTTTGTACGTCATAACGGTCGCCCCCACTGGGGGAAGCACCACACTCGCGACGCCGCCTATCTCGCCGCGCAGTACCCTCATTGGCAAGATTTCCGCAACGTCCGCGAAACACTCGATCCCCAGGGCATCTTTTTGAACGATTATCTGCGCCAACTCTTCGCGGTCTCCGCACCAGTGACTGTGTCCAACACCGTGGGCGATGCAGCTACATCATGATGACTCCATAGCTCCAACGAGACGCATGCGCGCACAATTCGCCTGAGGAGGACGCACCTTTGACCATTCCTTCGAACGCTTTGCCTACCACTACAACTGCGGAGCCCACAAATCGCCTTCGTCCAAACATCCTGGGCTTACCCCATGCTATCGTCATTTCGGTCGCGGTCATGTCGCCCGCCGCGTCCATCTTCTTCAATACACCACCCCAGGCGGGGGTCGTTGGCGCGGCAATCCCATTTTGCTATGTGATTGGCTTTATCGTCGCCCTCTTCGTCGCCAACCAGTTCAGCGAATTAGCGCGCGAACTACCTTCCAGCGGCTCGGCTTATACTTTTGTCACCGCGGGATTAGGGCAGCGCTGGGGGTTTCTCGTCGGCTGGGTCGGCATGTTGGCCATTGCTCTTGGGGTGCCTTACTCTTTTGTCTTCATGAGTGCCAATCTCTCTGAACTCATCAACCGTTGGTTCGGAATCAACCTCGACTGGCCTGTCTTTTATGTGCTGGCGATCGGCATTGTCTTTGCCATCGCCTATACTGGAGTGCGCGCTTCACTCCGTCTGGACATCGGCTTTGTGATCTTTGAAGTTGGGATTTGTCTAGCACTTGCCGGTATCATCTTCTGGCATGTAGGACGATCTGGTGGCTTGACAGCCTCGCCATTTACGCCGAGCGGTATACCGGCCAGCGGGAGCCTAGCGGTTGGTATCATCTTCTCAGTCCTCTCCTTTATCGGCTTCGAGACAGCCGCCACGTTAGGCGAGGAGACGCGCAATCCGCGCAGAAACATCCCACGGGCGGTCTTCGGTTCGATGATCGTCATCGGCATCTTCTATATTATCATGGTATATGCCGCGACACTGGGCTATGGCATCAATAACATGGTGACTGGCTACGCCAATGATGCTGCCCCGTTCGATACGCTTGGTAGGCATTATGGTGGAGGAATGCTCACCGTGCTGATCGATATCGTCGGCGTCCTGGGCTTTTTCAGCGCGGCCCTGGCAATCGTCAATGGGGGCGCCCGCATAGTCTATGCAATCGCGCGCGATAAATTGCTGCCTGGTTTCCTGGCACGGACACACTCGCGTCGTCAGACCCCCGGCGCCGCAATCGCCACACTCTGCGCCTTCGGCTTGGTGAGCGGCATCCCTCTGGGCTTGGCGCTCACGCCGATCAATGCTTTCGCTTTCCTGGCTGTGACCGATGCGACATTGACCCTGATCATCTATTTTGCCGTCAATCTCGCCTGCCTGCGCTTCTTTCGCACCCAACGGCGCGCGCAGTTTCAGATCCTGACCCACGGCATGCTACCGGTCATTGGCATGTTGATTACCGGGGCAATTCTCGCGGCATTAGTCGCGTCGCCCGGCAATGCTCCACTTAGTTTCGCCCCCGCCCTGGTCGGAATCTGGTGTGTCATCGGGGTAATTGTCGCTTTCATCCTGAAGATGCCTCCCAATTCTCCACTGGCCACTGCGGAGGACCATCCCACGCTCCCATAGACCATCCAATCTTGAGAGGTCCAATCTCATTGCCAGGCCAGCGATTTCCCGGCACAGCCATTGCGGATGCGCTGGTGGGCACATACAATACAGTAGTGGTGAAGGTGCGAATCCGTCGAAACGCGACCAGACGCAACACAAATGTGCACAAGGGGGGTCATCATGGAAATACTCCACTTCGTCGTCCGTATTTTCTTCGGTTTCTTGATCGTCGCGTTTTTTGCTTCATGGATCCTCTCATTCTTTCAGCTAGGCGCGGGCAATCCCATCTTACGCTTTGTCAACATCGTCATCGGCCCGATCCGCGAGCCATTGGATCGTCGCATTCCCACGATTGGTGTTCTCAATGTCAGCTTCCTCGTCGCCCTATGGGCTCTCTTCTTCGTCATGAATTTGATCCTCATCGCGCTCCCACCCACCTGGTGACCGGCGCGACCAATTGGAAGGAGCACCGCCAGTGCGGGAACTTCGCCTCGGCATTGTGGCCGACAATCCCAACTTTCCGGGAGATTGGCAAAACATCGTCGCCAAAGTACGCATCGCCGATGAGTTGGGCTACGATTCCGTCTGGCTTGGCGAGACCTGGGGCTATGAGCTCTTCACCTCGCTCGCCGATCTGATGCACGCGACCAAAAGGATCAAACTCGGTGCGGGAATCGCGAATATCTACTCACGTTCACCAGGTATTATTGCCACCTCTGCCGCCACACTGGACGAACGGAGTGGCGGTAGAATGCTCCTCGGATTAGGCTCATCTGGCCCGCAGGTCATTGAGCACTGGCATGGCGTCAAATATGAAAAGCCCTTGCGGCGCGTCCGCGAATACGTGGACATTGTTAATATGATCATGCGTCGTGAGCCGCTGAACTATGCGGGTGAGATCTTCCAGCTTGAGCGTGGATTCAAGTTACGCTTCAAGCCGGTCCGCGATCATATCCCGATCTATCTGGCGTCACTGGGCCAAAAGAGCATCGAGCAATGCGGAGCGCTGGCCGATGGCATTCTCCCCACCTTCTGGCCCAGTGAGCATTTTGTCACGCTACGCCAGTCCCTCGATGCGGCCAGCGTAGCTGCTGAGCGGCCACAGGGTAGTGTGGCGATAGCTCCCTATATCACGACCGCGCTCCTGGTCGATCCCGCCCAGCGCGAGTTGGCGCGGAGGATGGCGCGCGACCCTATTGCCTGGTATATCGGGCGGATGGGGACATTTTACGCCGATATGCTCCGTCGCAATGGGTTCGCTGCCGAAGTCAATGCCGTCCTGGCGGGTTGGCAACAGGGCGCAGACACAGCGGCTCTGGCGGTATCGGATCGATTATTGGACTCAACGGCCCTCATCGGAACTCCGACCGAGGTTGCGGATCGCCTGCGCGCCTGGCATGCGCTTGGCATGGACGAAGCATTGATCAGCCTGCCCCCTGGACCAGTGGACGCCACCGCAAGCCTGCTGGGCGCGCTCTTATCCGCCATGGGGACATAGCTCGATCGCGATGGTCTCGTTGCAGGTGAAACCTCGGGCATCTGACACAAGACCCTCCTGTGTCACTAGCGAAAATGACAGGATAGGACTATAATACCTCGGTGTGTTCGACATGAGACTCTGTTGGAGGTCCGCGTGATCCAAAAATGTCCCAACTGTGGCCAGAATCCGGAGGGTCCGGTACCAGAAGCCAGCACCGTCACGCAATGTGCTGTTTGTAGGGGCGCAAGTATGCCCTCATCGCGCATTGTCAAGGCCCGGAGCTGGCGTGGGAAGTTCTGGTTACGTATGAGCGCAGCTGTTATGGCAGCCGCGTTGATCGTCGTGGTGGGACTGGCGGTATCGGCGCGACAGCAGGCCGAGATGACAGTGATATTTGGCTCGTCTGCCACGCTATCAGGCACGCAACCTCCAACACCATTTCCCCAATTTGCTTGGTACGTCGACGCCGAATCGAATTTCCAACTCCAATATCCACAGAGTTGGGAGTATATCCAGCAGCAACCGGGTGTTGAGTTCGATGATAATACGCAAGATCCGAACTACATCGTACAGGTGCTTCTCCCCAATGTCGGGCCAGCAACACCGAGTGACTGGGTCGCGTATGAATTAGACAAGCTGCGCCAGACAACGAATGCTTCGAGCATGTCGCTCGCAAAGGGCAGGCAACAGCGCCAGATTGGTGGCGAACTTTGGGAGAGTGGCGCGGCAACGCTGATCACCGGAGACGAAACCCTACAGGTTCAGGTGTTCGCGACGGTGCATGCCGGCGTGGTCTTTCTCATCAACCTCATCGTCGCCAATACCAACCCCGCGACCGCGCCACCTCAATATTTCGAGGTCATGCTCGATAGCTTCGCATTCCTTTCCTGAGGTAATCTGCCCTGATGGTCAGATGTCAGTGGCCACGGGGTCCATATGCACCAAACTGACGAGATTCCAGCAAGCTCACCCGCGACAAACACTGCGGCGTAACCGCATGGACAAGAAAGTAATGAGGCAGAACATATGAGTGTGGTGACGGTCATTGGCGCTCAATGGGGCGACGAAGGTAAAGGCCGTATCGTAGATGAATTGGCGCTGTCAGCAGATGTGGTCGTGCGCTTTCAAGGTGGAGGCAATGCGGGACATCATGTCTGGGTCGGCGATACCCAGTTCACATTCCACCAGGTGCCTGCGGGCATCCTCTCCCCGCGTACCCATTGTGTGATTGGCAATGGCGTCGTCCTCGATCCACGCACCTTACTCGAGGAATTGCGTTCGCTCGCCGCCAAAGGTGTCGACCTTTCGCGCGTACACATCAGCGACCGCGCGCATGTCATTATGCCCTATCATACGCTGCTGGATCAATTGGAAGAGAATGATCGAGACGCGACAGGCTCGGGCAATTTGGGGACCACTGCTCGCGGCGTCGGCCCAGCCTATGTGGATAAATACTCGCGCGTTGGCATCCGTGTGGCAGATCTGCTGGATGTTGATCAATTCCGTACGAAGCTCGCGTTTGTCTTGAATCAAAAGAACCGCATGCTCACTCAGATCTATGGAATGCCACCACTTTCACTGGAAGAGATCCACAGTGAATATTACGGATACGCCCGCGAACTTCGCCCCTATATCGTCGATTCACAATCGTACCTACAGGAAGCATTGGCGGCTGGCAAGACGATTGTGCTGGAAGGCGCTCAAGGTTCCCTGCTGGATGTCGATTTCGGCACCTATCCCTACGTCACCTCATCCTCAACAGTGGCGGGTAACGCATCGGCGGGCGCTGGCCTTTCGCCACGCAGCATTGAATACATTTGTGGCGTCTATAAGGCGTATATTACACGAGTCGGTACTGGACCAATGCCGACGGAACTGTTCGATGAAGTGGGGCAGCACCTGGCAATTCGTGGCTATGAGATTGGTCGGACGACGGGGCGCAAACGGCGCTGTGGCTGGTTTGATGCTGTGCTGGGGCGCTATGTCGCGCGCCTCAACGGCCTGGATGCCGCGATCCTGATGAAGCTGGATGTGCTGGATCGACTTCCATCCATCAAAATTTGTACGTCATACCGCCTGGATGGGCAGATCATCCAACAGCCTCCGGCGAATCTGGCGTTGCTGGGGAAGTGTGAACCGATATATGAGGAGATGCCTGGCTGGCAACAAGATATCACTGGCGCTCAGTCAATAGCTGATCTACCATCAGCCGCGCGTGCGTATATCGCGCGCGTCGAAACACTGATCGAGGCCCCCATCATCGCCGTCTCGGTTGGCCCACGCCGTGGTCAGACAATCGCCCTCCAGCACTCTCCCCTCCTGGTGAATCTGCAAGGTGCGCTTGCCTGAGCATGTCTTGGCTGAGTAGTGTATGTGGAAGCAATGGAGTACACGATCAATCCATTGCCTCCACATTAGTCTTGAATGCCTTCCCGATCGCGCACGACCATCATAGTCGCTTGCATGATTGCCACCGTCAATTCGGTACCATCAGTTCGCACCGCGCGCACCTCACCAGTGCAGACCACGATGGTGCGCCCGGGTTTGACCACCTGGCCGAGAGCCACAAAGCGCACGCCCGCGGCAGGATTGATAAGATTCACTTTGTATTCGATGGTGAGTACGCCAGCATCCAGCGGCATCAAACTCAAAGCGGCATAGCCGCAGGCGGAATCTACGATCGACGTCACGATACCAGCATGGACGAACCCATGCTGTTGCGTCAGTGTCGCGCGAAAGGGCAAGACAATCGTGGTCCGCCCAGGGGCCACGTCAATCATCTCCGCACCGATCAGCATCATTGCCTGTTGGCGCGCGAAACTCGCGCGGACGCGCTGCTCAAATTGAGGATCCTGAGGTTGCATCGTTACCGGTTCTCCACTCACTGCGTAAAGTCGTTCTCACTCCAGAAGAGGGATCTGCTCGCGCCAAACCCGGGGAGGATAAGCTGGCACGACGTACCAGTTGTCATTGTATCTCAGGTCGCGGTGCCTTCCCTCTACCCTTGGCAGTATATCGCGACGCACTCAAAGTGATTGAGCAAAATCTTTAAGAGATTGCATCCCGCGCTGTGGGTTCGTGCAATCCCATACAGCATGGAGATGGATTTCTCTCACGAATCTGATCGCCAAACCTTAGCAACGGCACAGCTCCTGCGCTCTCGTGGAATGGGGCATGAGCACGATACCCCTCAAAGGGGATAGCACCCTGGCAATTTGTCCAGGGGCATAAACCATCCTCAGCGTGCTATGATGATGATACATACTGAGCGGGCCGCAATCAGCGCTATGCAGGTTGCGTCAGTTGGATGATACCGCACGTGTCCCGTGCATACACAAGGAGTTTTTGGCATGACAAAATTGTTTGACCCACGTGACCTTCGCTGGCAATATGGGCAGAACGCACAAGTACCCAGCGGTCTGACCATTCCATACGTGATCGAGCAAACCCCTCGCGGTACGCAAGGGATGGACATCTATTCGCGACTCCTCAAAGAACGCATCATCTTCATCGGCACGCCGATTGATGATCATGTCGCGGATCTTGTGGTGGCGCAATTGCTCTTCCTGCAGAGCGAAGATCCCAAACGCGACATCAACATCTACATCAATAGCCCAGGTGGCAGCGTCTATGCCGGATTGGCGATCTATGACACCATGCAGTTCGTCACCTGCGATGTCGCGACAACCTGCCTGGGGATGGCAATGAGCATGGGTGCCTTCTTGCTAGCTGGTGGCGCCAAGAAGAAGCGCTACGTGCTGCCCAATTCCACCGTACTGATCCATCAGCCGCTGGGTGGAGCTGAAGGTCAGGCTGCGGATATTGAGATCACTGCGCGCGAAATCGTGCGGTTGCGCCAGAAGCTCTATGAGATCATGGCCTATCACACCGATGGCAAGAAGACGGTGGAAGATATCCGCAAAGACTCTGACCGCAACTTCTTCATGGCGGCGGGGGATGCGGTGGCGTATGGCCTGGCCGATGAGGTTCTGGAGCGCCCCACTGGCGTGAATAGCTAAGTTTCGGTGGCAGAACGACCGCGAGAGGATGGCAGGCTTCACCAGCCAGCCATCCTCTCGCGGTGATCTGAGCGGGTCGCGCCCTGTGGCCACGTCTCCGCAGATGATGTATGATGTTTGCGAAGACACTCACCAAGATGGCGAGCGAGCGATCAACAAGCATTGATGGCGCACTGCGGCAAAAGGGATGTTACAGCGGCGCGCGTTGGAGGTTGATATGTCAGAGATGCACACTCCGGAAGATCTCGTTGGCAATGTGATCGCGCAAGGATTATATCGCTATACAATAGATGACCGCACGGTGGGTATGGAACGCTGGCGTATGACCCGCCTGGAGAATGGCCAGTCCCATCTGCAGATCCTGCGCGGCAATGGGAGCTTATTGCTCTTTGGAATTGACCTGTTGATGGATCCGGATGGACAGGTGACGAAATTCACCATGCGCGTCCCGGATGGGCAGAATGGGCCTCCACAGGTACGACTCTCCCTGCGCGTTGAACCCCTGGTGTTGCGGGGTCAGGTCGGTGATCCTACGGGCCTACAACCCTTCGAGGTGCCGATTCCTCCGGGAACACTTCTCTATACGAGCGCCATCGCCGCACATCTGCTCATCGGCCGAGCCATTGATATGACGAGTGAAGCCGATCAACCGCTCACAATTTGCGATGTAGCTTTACTCGAGCAACATCCGGGGCCTGGCTCCCTACTATCGGCAACGGCGACGGTCCTGGGAGAAGAACCGGTGGAGTTGTTGATGGCAACCGTATCTGCGCAGCATGTCTTGTTTGAGATCGCGCACCACGCGCCGCAACATGCCTGGTTTGACGAGCATCGACTCCCTGTGCGCTGGTATTGGGTCGGGCCAGCCGATGGGACGCCCAGCGCTGCCCATGAACTGAGCCTAGAACGCGTTCAGTGGCAATGATGTGGTGATATTTGCGCAAGGAAGCGACAACACTCGCGTGGTCGCGCTCCATACGGTTCAGGGGCGCATGCCACGCGTAGTAGTCTTAGATTCTACTTCTTCGCTGTTCGGATCCATGATTTCCACACTGATGATTTGACTGAATGGCAAGAGCAGCAGCTTTGTGCGATAATCCACCCACCCCAGTTCGCCGCGTTTGCCTCGCGGGCGATGCTTGAGTGCTAAAAAGACTGAGTTGGGCGGAGGCAGATCATCGATCTCTCCTTCAATTGGCTCGGACGTACCGGTGATGTGGACAATAGCGCGATATCCCATATTCAATTCCTTTTCGCGGCGAGAAATATCGTCAGCCGCAATGATCCCAACCCAATGCGATCGCCATCAACCAGTGGGTAGCGTTGATGTGCAGCCAGGCGATAGCCATTCACCGTGGTGAAATTCGTACTGCCCAGATCCTCAATGACAAACTTCGATCCCTCCCGCTGAATACGCGCATGCCACCGCGATACTCCATGAATGCTGTCGTGTTCTGCGAGGTCGACATCCACATGACCTCGAGCGCGCGAGGAACGACCAAGCACCCAGGCATCACTTTGAGGTAAGTCAATCCACATACCGGATGTAATCATAAGTCGTGGAGTCAAAAGCTCTCCTTTTCTCGACACCATACGCACTCCCTACCTGACAACACAACCGGTGTATGCCAGCGCCCAGCCCATACCTCGCAGAATGCGGGCCGCTTTCGCTGCTCCTTCGCCTCCTGCGCGACCTTAGTCCGGGCGAGCAACACACGCGACAAACGATCGTGTACAATACCATGCAGACCCCCATTGCGTCGTGAAATCACGATGACGAGCCAAGCAGCGCAGGCGCTGCGCGAATGAGAGGAGCGCAATTTCTGATGTCCAGGCCAGAGTTCGCTATCCAGATGTCGCTCTTGCGACAAGAGGTCACCGATCTCGCGCATATCATTGATGGTTTTTTTGAAAGAGCCATGTTGGCGACATCCACCAACGACGCATATGAAGCTCGAATGGCGATCAGTCAGGAAGAGCAATTAAATCATAGGGCTGAAGCCATCGAAGAACGTGGTATGGAGATTCTCGCTCTCCAGCAACCAGTTTTGGCAAGCGATCTCCGCACTGTCGTCGGTGGATTGGTGGTCACACAACGGTTGCATCGCGCTGGTCATGGTGCTCTGGGAATCGCGCGCCTCGCAATCGACATCAGTGGACTGAGTGGTCAGGAATCGCCACCGGATGATCTCCTCGAGCTATCGAAAGCGGCGCGTGCCATGCTGCAAGACGCAGTAGCCTCATTCACACAGCCAAACAGCGTGCTAGCTGAGTCGGTCATTCAACGCGATGGTGAAGTCGATGGGGGCTATCGCCAATTGCGTGAGGCCTTGTTGACCGCGTTGGGTGGCAGTGGGTATCACGAGCAGCCAGATGAAAACTATCATCGCCGTCTCACTTACTGGCTCTGGATCGCGCATAAAATCGAACGAATAGCGGACCATAGTGTGGTCATCGCACGGCGCGCGATTCAAGTCTTGTAGTGCTTTGCCAGAATCTTTGGTGGTTTCGTCCGGCGATGACATAAGCTCGTCGCCGGATCCGTTCCCTGGCAACCTTCTCAACCCATTGCTGACAGAGTATACTTTCTGCGTAGATTCGCCTCAGGGGCCGCGACCAAACGCAATACGCTACAACAAAAGGATTAAGAACATGCGATTCGAAGGCACACAGCTCATCGACGCACCCACGCGATTTGTTCGCCGCGCCCTGAGCGATCCCATGATTTTAGAAGCCAGCATTCCACATTGTACGCGGAGCGAAATTCAACCCGAGTATCACCCCGAATCGGACCAACCACTCATCTTGGGGTTCGAAGTAGGGGAGCCAGATGTATCGACGGGCGCCGAACCAATTATAGGTTGGTTGGAGTTGACCCCTCTGGCGCTGGGACAAGGGGTAGAGGTGAGCTTGACGCTCGATGATGGCGTCAACCGATTGCGAGCGCTTGGCTCTGTCAGGCTCACGGGGCGGAATGCTGATCAACGCACGGAATTGTATTATGCGCTGGACGCCCATGTCACGAATCAGCATGAGTTGGCCTGGTCTTCTGCGGCTATCGCTCAGGCGGAATTACAGATCAATGCATTTCTTGAAGCGTTCACCGAAATCGTGGAAGCAGCCGAGAGCGTCGTGGTAGCTCCCTCCACAAGCCTACCATCGGCCCCATCTTCCACGAATGGGATACGGGTATTGTTAGAGACAAAACGCGGCACTGTCGCCGTGATGGACGCGGGCGAGAGCGTCGCCCCGACCCAAGCCATGTTGCGCCGCGTCCGCGCGGTCCGCAACCGTCAAGTACGTCAGACTTTTGCTCAATGGACGCTGGGGA
This sequence comes from Ktedonobacteria bacterium, assembly GCA_027459705.1. Classification (GTDB taxonomy): domain Bacteria; phylum Chloroflexota; class Ktedonobacteria; order Ktedonobacterales; family JACDGC01; genus DAIDHM01. The sequence continues at coordinate 15,597 of DAIDHM010000154.1, forward strand.
GTCTCGCGGTGATCGCCGGGACACTGGCACTGTGGCGGCTAACACGTGCCCTCCTGGCGCTGGGACACCGCCCACAAGCTTGAAACCCAGGGAGCATCTTCCACAGACACAATGGCAACTCCGTATCAGAGTTGCCATTGTGTCTGTGGACGCATGTAACCGGGTGGGATGCATCCTGATATGAGGGTTGTGTCCGCATCAGATATAGTCGCGCAAAACCTTGCTCATCAGCGGATGCCGCAGCTTGCGGATCGCACGCTCCTCAATCTGACGAACCCGTTCGCGCGTGACCTTGAGTCGGCGACCGACCTCTTCCAGAGTATAATCCTGATCATCGACCAGGCCAAAGCGCAATTCGATGACTGCCCGTTCGCGCGGGTTGAGCCCGCGCAACACTTTCCGCACCTCGCGTCGCAGAAGATCCCGCTCTGTCTCTTCCACAGGGCCGGGGGTGTGCTCATCCGGTACGATATCCCCCATGGTACTCTCATCTTCTTCGGAGAGAGGTGCATCGAGGGAATAGACTCGTTCTGCCCAGACCATCAATTCGCGAACCCGCGATTCTTCAATCGACAAAGCTTTCGCGACCTCAAGCACGGTCGGTTCACGGTTATTCTCCTGATAGAGCTGACGTTGCATCCTGCGGACGCGCATGACCTCTTCCATAATGTAAACGGGAAGACGGACCGCACGTGCGCCTTCGAGGATTGCTCGTGATATCGCCTGCTTGATCCACCAATGGGCGTATGTCGAGAAGCGAAATCCACGATCCGGGTCGTATTTACCGACCGCGCGGATCAAACCGATATTACCCTCGCTGATCAAGTCCTCCAGCGCCATGCCCTGGCCAACGTAGTGTTTCGCGACATGCACCACCAGGCGCAAGTTCGCTTCTATGAGCGCATTGCGGGCGCGGCGTTCGTTGAGTTTCACCCGCTTAGCAAGCGTTAGCTCTTCCTGTGCGGAGAGAAGAGGTATTCGAGCAATCTCACGCAGATAGAGGCGGAGGCTGTCACTCTCGCCAATCTCGCCGAAATTATCTGAGTCCTCGATTTCCTCAACCTCGGCCGAGTCATCAGCCGATTGAGCCGCCAGGAAAGCATCATCCGATTCATCGATCATACATAGTCTCCGACGTGAACCTGACCTGTTACGGGCAAGTATAACACTTTGAACATGACAATCTCAAGCAAAGCGCGAGGAACAGCGCAATGAGGGTGTTGAGAGCGCTAACATGAGGTGCACCTCCTCGATAAGTTCCGTTGGGCTCAACTCTACAGTGTTGATTCGTGGCCATCAGCATTGGCGGCAGCGTACACCTGCGCGAGTGAGAGTTGACCGAACGGTTGGTGGAGCGGCAACGAGAGCGCTACAAGTTCGCCGATTGCTTGATCAATCGCACTGACCTGTGCTCGCGCGCTCTCAGTCAATGATAAAATCGACTGCATCGCCACATCCAATAGCGCGATTTTCTCGGCCTCCTTACTGGTCACCGCACTGATCCGTTCGCTAAGTTGCGCGATCTGGTCGGCGCTCTCATCAATCGCTTGCAAGATCGCGCCAGCGGCGATGACACGCTCGGATTGTTCGATGACACTGACAACCCCATCTTCCACCGCGACCACGACATCTGCGGCACCTTGCTGCAACGCCGCGACCCGATCTCCAATCTGGCGGACCGCATCGGTACTATTGGCTGCCTCCGTCCGAATTTCTTGCGCCAGCGCCCCAAGATTGCGTCCCTGGATCCCCGCATGGGTCGCTTCAATAGCAGCATTGATCGCCAATGTCTGCAAACGCTGCCCGAACCCCGCCATTCGACCAATGATCGTCTCTATCTCTTGTACGTTCTCACCGAGCCTTTTCACTCGCATGGATGATCGCTCTGCGCTGGCTCGCACTACTTCCATGCCACGAACCGCTTCTTCAACGGCCAGACGCCCCTCTACCACGAGTTCGCGAGATTCTGCCGCCGCAAGCGCAGCGCGTTGACTATCGTGTGCGGCCGCCTCCACTGACCGGGTGATTTGACTGATGGTAGTGGTGACGTCGGCAATCTCATTGGTCTGGCGACCCGTCTCGACCCGGACTTGACCGGTACGTTGTCGAACCGCGGCGGTCTGTTCCTGAACAATCTGTGCGGTGGTGCGCAGTTGGAGAAAAATATCATGCATCTGCTGCACAAGCTGATTAAAAAGATCCGCAATGACGCCAAGCGAAGTCGCGCTGACCGTTGCCCGGACCGTAAAATCACCCTGTCGGGCACGATCGACCTGTCGCAAGAGATCAAACATGCTGCTCTCCAACTGGTCGCGCATGAAAGTCGCTTGCTGGGTGACCTGATAGCGGTCAAAACTGGTGGAGAGCAGATCGCCAAAGACTTCGATGAGACTCATGGTTAGGGCTATCTGTTCATCATTGCCGATCACCGCCGGGTGCGGTTTACAGAGCAGGAGCATCCCGATGAGTTTCCCCGTGGCCGTAGAGATCAGCGGCACGATGACGGTATCTCCGGCCCCCCAACCTCGTTGGTCACGTACTTGCGGCCGCGCGGGAGTCAGATCTACAACCAGATGCATCTCTCGAGCAGGAATGCGGTATATTTTGCCTGTATGCAAGGCATGATCAGGCAGTAGCAACACCGAGATCGAGGATCGTGGTGAATGGATGCTGGCAAGACGGGTAATTTCTTCATCACTGACGCCAACATGAGCGACGAGGTCCAACACTTCGCGCATCGGATGAATTGTGTAGAGCGTGGCTACCTCAAAACCAAGAATGGAAGGGATAGTAGCTATATAACTCGACCAGAGTTCGGGTAGCGGCATCTCTGGTTGTGACTGCACAGCAAGGCGAGCAATTGCCTGCCAGCGTGCGGCTCCGCCGAGAAGATCGTTGTCTCCGCGCCCGTGAGTATTGGACACCCCTGTCGCCATCTTTCACTTCCTCGTTCCAGTGCACCTTGGAGAAGAATAACACCCCAAACTGGACGCGGTCAAGGAAAGGAAATTGCTCAGGACTGAATTCGCGGTCGATACTGAATCGCTTCAGCGAGATGCGCTGGGCCAATCGCTTCAGACATCGCGAGGTCAGCAATCGTCCTGGCAAGTTTCAGTGTCCGATGATATGCCCGCGCCGAGAGTTGTAATTGTTGCGCCGCTGCCTTCAATAACTGTTCAGCTGATCGATCCAAAGCACAATAGCGACGGATATCCGCAGGACCCATATCAGAATTTGCCGTCAGGTTGGTTCCGGCAAAACGTTGCGACTGAATTGCACGAGCGGCAATAACCCGCGCACGTACATCGCTTGATTTCTCCGATTCACCCTTACCGGCGAGCTTCTCATAATCAACTCGCGGCACCTCCACATGGATGTCGATGCGATCCAACAGTGGGCCACTCAAGCGTTTCTGATAGCGGGTGATCGTTGAAGGAGTGCAGACGCACTCGCGCGCGGGATCGGAGTAGTAACCACAAGGACAAGGGTTCATAGCCGCGACAAGCATAAAATTAGCGGGAAAAGTGACACTGCCTTGCGCCCGTGAAATTGTAACAATTTTATCTTCTAAGGGTTGACGCAACACTTCAAGGACATTCTGGCCGAATTCTGGTAACTCATCTAGGAAGAGCACGCCACGATGCGCCAGACTGATCTCGCCGGGACGCGGCCATCGGCCCCCGCCCACCAGACCAGCATGGCTTGTTGTATGGTGGGGTGAACGGAACGGGCGCAGTCGCATCAGTGGATTCTCATTGCCGAGCAGTCCGCTGACAGAGTAGACCTGGGTTACTTCAAGCGCCTCTTGTGCAGACATCGGCGGCAGAATCGACGGTGTGGCACGCGCCAGCAAGGTTTTACCCGATCCAGGTGGACCAGACATCAAGAGATTGTGGGCGCCGCTCGCTGCCACTTCCAGTGCGCGTTTCACGTGTTCCTGACCACGCACATCCGCCATGTCGGACGCGCCGGGGGGAATCTCAAAAATCATCGGGTCGCCGGTTGGGACAAATGGCTGGATGATGCGATCTCCACGCAGATGAGCCAGCAGTTGGGCCAGATGTTCAACAGGATAAACGGCAACCTGGTCAATTAAGGAAGCTTCAATCGCATCATTGGCCGGTACAAAGACACTGGATTTGCCCGCATCGCGGGCCGCGGCCACCATTGAGAGGATGCCATTGGTGTGACGCACCGCACCATCCAGGCCAAGTTCTCCCAAAAATAGTGCGTCTTCCGCCATCGCCGCAATCTGTTCGGATGCCAGCAGGATGCCCACGGCGATTGGCAAATCATAGGCTGGTCCTTCTTTACGGAGATCGGCAGGCGCTAAATTGACAGTTATGCGTTTCATCGGGAAAACGCATCCAGAATTCTTAATTGCCGTCCGGACCCGATCTTTGGCCTCAGTAACAGCGGCGTCAGGCAGGCCAACAATCGCAAAGGCAGGTAAACCATGACTGATATCGACTTCGACTTCAACCAGCGCTCCTTGCAGCCCTACCACGGCACAACTGTGCACTTTCCCGAGCATGGCCACGCTCCATTCCGCGTTTTTCCGAATCCTCTACATAGCAGCCATCATACACAGGGAACGGCAGGTTGTCGAGTTCGCTATGCCATTTGGACTAGCCCACCACATGTGGGAAGAAGGGCTACGGGTTCTTTACCAAGCATAACTGGCTTGACATGGTCTGAGGCACATGCCATACTGCGAAAGTGCGACCCAGGCGGCAGTGTTGCCGAGGAGACGAGTAATCCCTTCCACACCATGAGCTTTCTATGTCGAGCCGACAGATTTATTTTTAGTCTGGTGCATCTACTTAGCACATGAGGGAATCGATATAGTCGCTCAGCAAAATCAGGGGACACCTGATGAAGAAAGGTAGGCAGGGTGATGGGATGGCGCAATCCACTGAGCAATTCTGATCAACCAATTAACCCCGAGTTTGAACAGGAAGCCCGATTGGTTGAACAGGCCCGCTCTGGCTCAGAGAGGGCATTTGCCGCTTTGTTAGCGCGCTATCAGCAACCTGTTTTTCGACTGATTTTCTATCTGGTAGGCAGCGAAGTTGAGGCACGCGAGCTGGCGAAAGCCGCTCTCAAGCATGCCCTGCTGCACATGCCGCGCGTCCCCGCAGGCTATAGCATCCGACCCTGGATCTTGCGAGTCGCAACCCTGGTCGCCCTCGACGCAGTGCGCGCCCGTACTGAGACCCCACAACAGATCATTGCGGCACAGTTGATGCCGCCCGCCGACGTGCCACGCATGGTGGACGCGGACCCGCTCTCTCGAGGCATCGTGTCAACACCGGCATTGCGACCTTCGCAACCACTCGCCAAGCGATCCGCTGATCCAGGTATGACCAGAGCGACCTCCTGGTCGGAGATACCATTGGATCTCGAGCAGCAGCTTGTCCGCCATCTGCTTGCAGGACTGCCCGATGGAGATGCTGAATTGCTCGCCCTCGGAGTGGTGGGACAGGTGGCGACTCGCGACCTGGCCGCACTGGCAGGGACGAGTCAGCGCAGCATTCGTCGCCGCATCGCACGCGCCTTGATTATGTTTCAATCACAATATCTCAATGTCTGGCAGTCAGTCCTGCCTCCGGGCACTCCACCTCCACGGGTTATCTCGAGTGATGCTACCCTCCTGGCCAGTGGTATCCACAATCGTCCTGCTACGCCGCCTGCCGCATCTGAAGCTGCGATTTCACAAGTTGCGCAAGATCGGCTCGAAGCCTTGCGCATGCAAGACGCTCCATCGGTAGTTTTGCGGACCAGCCAACCACTACCTGATGTATCGACCTTCGCCGGCGCGCTTGTCAGAGCAGCAATTGAGCAACCAGATGCTCCAGCATTTGGCGCAGTTGAGTTTGATTCAGAAGATCTGACGGATGCGTTGTCGGACCCTGCCGAGGAATCGAGCGTTACAGAAACGGCCAATTACCCTTCCCGCGAAACATCGTTACTCCTATCATTATCGCCGGCAGATTCCAGCATTTCACATGCTGGGACACGCATCTTACCGCGCTTCGGGCCGCCACTGGCAGAGAGCTCCCCTGAGACGCAACAGCCAGAATTAGTGTCTCCGGCGCTGCCCAACAGTGAACGGACAGTTGAGGCAACGATTTCTGCGGAGACAAGCCAGGCGACAAAATGGGGCGAGAGCGCGGTATTGGCTATCCCGCCCACGGCGGATCTTCCCCAGGAAAGCGCGTATGTCATAAATGCGCTCGACTTGACAGAGGCAAGTGACATTGACGAACCGTCGCAAAACACGGACAATGGCAACTCTGATCTGGGTACTGCAGTCGACTCGGTGGATGAAGCACAGCGTGTCACCCCGGATCAGTTAGGGATAGAGGTTCAAGCGTTGGCGTGGTCGCATACCACGCCGGTACACTCTGAGAGCGGTCTTCGGTTTATGGATACCGCCGCACTCGCTGAGCAGACTGAGACCACCATAGTGATGGCTGAGCCTCCTCCGCAAGATCCTGCGGATGCAGAGGTTACTGCCCCCCCCGCCTTTCACGTCGCAGAGATGCCTGGTGATGTCGACCAGATGGGCGAATCATTTCTGGCGACGTTATTTACAGCGGAAGCAACCCCACAGCCGTCCACCCCGAGCCTGGAACTGCAACCAGCAGCGAACAGTGCCACCATTCAGACAGTAGCCCATGCGTCGGATCCCGAAATGACAGTTCCTCTGCGACCAGCAACGGAAGGCACGTGGGACACCACTACGTCACCGCAGCATGCCAGTTGGCTCAAAGAAACACCTGAAACAGCTTTTGAAGATGACTCGACCCCTCTTGTTCCTGTCGAGGCGCCGAAGACAGCAATCCCCGTTGCTGACAATGCTGATGCGACCATAGTCGATGGGCAACCTGATGTCTCTCAGATGATCAGCGATGCGACACCGCTGTTCCCACCTGACAATGCAGACGGGGTCTTGAAGGATGACAATCATAACGTCGAGGATCTTGCTCAAGAACAAACACGCGATCTCGCTGATTCTCCACTGACAAGCGAGCATGAAGGACTAATGTGGTACGAGGGCACTGAAGCCACATCTGATCCACAGGCAGCATCGGAATGGTCAGAGGTGGCTCCCCAAACGAATCAATCCAGTGACGCGACCACACCTGGCACGTCGCCTGAACAGCCGGCATTCGTCGCCATGGATACACCTTCCGGGGACGCGATCGCCCCATCGCCAACGGCCAGTCCTCCTGATACGATGATGGAGAAATCGCCTGTAGAAGTGCCCGCGCCATCGTTGACGCCCACATCTCAGGCGCAATTTCCGGAGTTGCCACCCCAGCCATTAGTGCGAAGTGGTGACACGATTGTCGTTTCCTCGCAGGCGCGCTCGGACTATATGGCGCGGCATCGCCCATCTGAAGTCGACGCGTCAGATCTTGCCGGATTTCCGGGGGTTGATTTTGCCCTGGCACAACCAACCTCCAACGAGTCACCACTCCCCGCGCCGCCGCCAACGGTGACGCTGGTGCGCGGAGGTCGTGAGGATCGCCCTTTGCCCGCCGATGAAGCCGGACGACCAGATATACAAACACCAGACATGGCGGACTTGGGTGGGATTGTTGAATCGGTGGCATCGCCGCCACCGGGTAACGTCGCTCCTCTGACAAACGAGGCGCAACCGACACCACCCAAACCACGCACGCCGACACGGCCCATGCCGCGTTTGCGGAAAGATGTTGATGAGCCTCCAGGAATTTGGTAACACGCGGCCAAGTGATGCGATTCGGATGGGGTGGGAGATATGGCATTAAAATCGGTGACGCACCCGACGCGTCACGTCAATTGCCCGATTGAGCCAGAGATATTGCTTGCTGATATCCAGGGAGAACTTACTATCGATGAGGCTCGCCTCATTCACGCACATCAGCGCACCTGTGCGATTTGCCAGGCGCGCGGCGATCAATTGCGCGATGCTTATGAGCATGTGGCAGGTCTAGCCGATGTCCCCGCAGTGCCAATTGCAAATTTACATGAGAGCATGTTGCGCGAATCACATGGACGCTTGCGAGCCGTCAGGATGGCTCGCGGGTTGAATCTGCCAAGTCGCGCGTTCTTGCTCGGCACGACAGGCCTATTGGTCGTCGCGTTAATCTTTTTGATCGGCATAGTCCGGCCATTCTTGCAAAATAACGTGCTGAGTACACAGCGCTCGATGAACTCCATCCATCCCGCCGCGATCGGCAATGGCCTGTTTTATGCACAAACCATTAAACTCATCCCGGTTGTTTTCAATGGCACGGAATGGGATGTTGGGGAAGTGCTTGCCCTTTCTGAACAGAATGGCCAGGTGCTACATTCACTGCCTGCTTCAACTCATCCACCGTTCGTATCAACATTTGGGGCTGATTCCGGCGCCGCTGTCGCACCAGCTGTGAGTCCCAATGGAAAATTGATCGCTCAGGCGGCAATTTTGGCCGATGGACAGAGTCCCACCGCGATTGCAATCACCGACGTTGCCACGGGGCACGTTGACTTTATAACGAAACTCGCCGTACCTGATGGTTTGGCGGCCCAGCCACCGCCTATCGTACGGCAACTTTGGATGAGCGCTGATAGCAAATCGTTGTATGTGCTCACTGATCTTGAGGTCAATAACTCCCGCGGCGCGCATATCCTTACCTTTGACCTGAGCACTGGACAGCAAACGGGCACGGTTATCCCAGCGGTGGATGCTGCTTCCAATATCCAACTGGGCGGATATGTGACGGTTTTTTCGCCCGGTAATGTCACGGCAAACCGTAGTCCTTCGCTCTTCGATATCCAACCTGCGACAAGTGCCAATCACCAAACGGGAATGTATTTGACGGCTGTACGCTTCAACGATCTCCACATCATTGGACCAACCTTCATCCCTGGAGATTTCCGTGGTATATCAGCTACTGTCAGTCCAGATGGCGCAACCTTGTACCTCTTCGATGGCGCCAATGCGACTCTGTCCTTCATTGATACGTCCACTGATGCCATAACCGGGACTATGAATCTCGCCCCGACTGATGGGACACCTTTGAACCTTGGAAATCCATCTGCCGGCATCAATTCATCCATGATCGTTTCGCCGGATGGCAAGACGCTCTACATCGGTCGAGATCTGATAGTGGGCACAACTCGACTTTTCATCATGCGTTCAGTAGATGTGGCCGCACGGGCGGTTCTCACGGTGACTCGCTTCATTCAGCCAGTGGGGAAGTTATCGTTAACCAGTGATGGCAGTCATTTGGTCTTGCTACGGACCAATGGTGAATTGCAATCACTCGTAACCGCAGATATCACGACTCCTACGCCCTGGGTCTCGCTACGCGGCAACGCGATCATCGATGAGATTGTCGGGCCGTCGAAACAGAAATAATCGCTGTCGCGCACGTTGCCATACTATCATCATCCCCGCACTCTGCAAAATGCGTGCGGGGATGATGAGGTCACTTCCCGAGCCTGCGCGTGGGTAGATGGGTAACATCCATGGGCGGGACCGTCTTGAGTCGCTCCGTCTCGACACTGGTGATGTCTTCATCTTCAATGTCGACCTGAGTTGCGGAAGCAGGCAACGGATTGGCATCGACCTGAGGAATCGGCACGGGGTTGGTCCCGGAATCGCTCGTGGGAGTCAGAACGGGCATGGTCCCGGAATCAACGATAGGGATTATGAGGGGCATCGTCGCTCCATCGTCGCTCTCCCACAGATGCGTCGGTGCGTCAGGCTCCATTCCGGGCAGTGTGGGTATTGCCAGACCTGCATCGACCCCATCCTGATGCGGAGCTGGAGGATGGTCTGTCAATTCAATGCTTCGTGTAGGTTCACGTGAAGCATTACCGTATCCCGCGGGTGGCCCGCGTCGGGCATCCGGCTCGATGCCGTGCGCACGTAACCATTCCTCAGCTGCATTCATGAAATACCCTCCATGCTGCGAAGCTCGATTATTATACTGCAGTATAGCATCAGACAAAAAGAAAAGCACCTGTATCTGGCAAACAGTTTAAATGTCCAGAACAGCCGTAACCTCTCGATGGCAGATGTTGATGTGCGATAATAAGCTAGTGCGCGGCAAAACATAGCTTTGTCAGCATACCACTCGAAGTTGCCGAGCGGATCAACCAGAATTTGCGCGACTACGCGAAGGCCGAGGCAGCGATGATACGCAGTGATAACCGTGGGCCAGATCAACTCCGACCGGTGACCATTGAAACGAATTGGACGCGTTATGCTGAAGGCTCCGCGCTCATTAGTTGCGGGCAGACCAGGGTACTCTGCAATGCTAGCGTCAGCGAATCTGTCCCGCCATTTCTGATTGGACGTGGACAAGGGTGGGTGACTGCCGAATATAGCATGCTGCCCCGTGCCACGCATACACGTGGTGACCGCGAGGCAACTCGCGGCAAGATCGGCGGACGTACACATGAGATCCAGCGGCTCATTGGCCGATCCCTTCGCGCGGCAATTGACTTGAAGGCGCTGGGTGAGCGATCGATTACGCTGGATTGCGATGTGCTGCAGGCAGATGGCGGTACGAGAGTCGCATCGATTACTGGCGCGTACGTCGCCCTGGCAGTAGCGTGTCAGCGACTGCGCCGCCAGGGCGCAATCGCGCGTGACCCACTCATTCGGCAGGTAGCGGCAGTCTCAGTGGGTGTCTATCAAGGTGGGCTATTACTCGATCTGGCCTATGATGAGGATTCGCGCGCCGAGACCGACTGTAATGTCGTCATGACGGATGCGGGTACCTTTGTCGAAGTGCAGGGCACCGCCGAAGGTGAGCCTTTCAGCCGCGACCAACTCAATGCCCTGCTTGACCTGGCGACAAGCGGTATACAGCAGCTTTTTGGCTTTCAACGCGCGGCGATTGCGACTGCTGGCTAGTTGCTGGCGGACGAATGCGAAGCAGATGGATGCGTCAGGATGCCTCTTGCATTCCCACCTACTTCGCCATACACTGTGCCCAAACTGCTAAACCTGTGGGAGAGACCTGATGACAACCGAACATGCCGATTGCTATATCGAACAATTCCACCACCGACTCCCCCACCGAGATGCCGCGGAAGTACGGCATTGCGGGCATGCCGCCTGCGCACCCCACACGCTGACGTACTACGGCACCGGGGATGATCCCGAAGCAGAAGGTGATTATTGTATGGTCTGCTTCGGCCAGCTATTTGGTGCATGGCCAGATAAGACCCTGCGAGCCGACGTGGCTGCCAGAAATGCCACTGACTGAGTGCATTCCTCCACTCACGGCAATACAATCAGCCCTAACTGGACCTTCAGAAGAATGATGCGCTGTAGCGACTCCTGTAACCGATCGGGCGTGATACGCCCACTCTGTACCGCCTGAGTCATCGCTTGAACAACCGCGCTGAGTTGATCCTGCGCGATCGGGCACTCCACGATATCGTCGCCAGCCAGGATCGCGCGAATACTCGCCTCGGCGATACCCTCGGTTGGATTGCTATACCCCTGTCCCGCCATATATTGTTGGATAGCCGTCGCCACCATCGCATCCGTCACGACAACACCCCCATACCCCAGTTGGCCACGCAAAACCTGCTGCACCAGAATGGGGGAAAGCGACGCCGGAGCGAGGGCATCGTAGGCGCGAACGATAACATGCGTCACCATGATCAAGTCAGGATGTCGTGGAAGGAGATTACGGAATGGGGCGAAATCAATCGCGTTCATTTGCTGCTGGGAAGCATTGATCGTCGGGAGACCATAATCCGGATTTATGGCGGCAGCACCAATTCCTGGCCAATGCTTGAGCGTGCCCGCGACACCATTCTGTTGCAGGCCATCCAGAAACTCGCCCGCATAAGTCGTGACTACTCCGACGTTCGTGCCGAAGGTGCGGGTTGGGTCGATCCCACCACCCTGATAGACATCCGCGAGTGGTGCGAAATCTACATTGATGCCAGCATCTTTGAGTCGTTGTGCATCAACGGCCGCCTGGTTATAGGCATTTTGCGGATTTCCAGTCGCTGCCAAAGCGCTGGGAGAAGGGGATGGACCATTGTAGGGAGCCAGGCGATCGACAGATCCCCCTTCTTCATCAGTCGCGATGAGCAAAGACCCTCCTGCATCGGACTGCAGCGCGTCAGTCAATTGGCGGAGGCCACCTGAGGTTGCGGGTTCCGTTGGTCCACCATTATAATTCGTGAAGATGATTGCATTACCGATTTTCCACTGCGTCATAGCTTGATGCAGGTCAGCAGTATACTGATTCGCATAGACTGCGACCATCAATAATTCTCCGACCTGTTGCTGGATTGAAAGATGGGCAATATAATTATCAACTTTCGCAACCAATGTTGGTGTCACCGTTACTACTGCGCTCGCCGTCGCACTGGGGGTAGGAACCGCTGTCACCAGCACCGGCGTAGTTGGCAAAGCGGTTGGAGCAAGGGTCACTGTGGCGGTCGCGATGATGATCCCTACACTTCGCCCGAATCCATGCCGAATGACAAAGAAGGCTAGCCCTGCTATTGCGGCAAGTACGACGACGAGCACGGCGATGGCGGCTTGCGCAGTTCGCCGACGTGGTGGTGGCGGTGGTGGTGGTGGGATCGCTGGCCCCCACCAACGCCCAAGGTTTTCGCTCGTTGGCATTGTCTGAGGCGACGAGTCAGATTCCTGGGCTATTGGTTGCGTTGGTTCTGAATTGGAATCATAGTACATGTTTTAACCTTCTCTCACCACCACTACCACGCAGTTGTGCATCCTCCGAAAAAGCTTGAGGTAGCCAAACTGATCCTCAATGCGTGCAGCATACCCCAGGATGCTCACAAGCTGTTCTCCATCATAGGCTGCGGCTTTGAAGCGAGTGCGTCACCGCAGACATAGAGTAGCCAAGCACGGCATTGGGCCGTCGCCAAAGACTGGTAGCACAATAAAGAACAACGCTTCGTGTGATGTCGTCAGTGTTACTCGCTGTTGTTGAGGCCCTGTATGCTCATTTGATGCCCGCAGAGCACAATGAGAACATTGAGGAAAATAGGACCGCGGGGCGAAGCGAACGCCGTGAAGCATGGTGATGCGGAGATCATATCTGCCACAACCGCGAACTTAGTCACCAGGGGATGCTACTTGTGAGGATTGAAAATTGTGAAGTCACTCTACCGGCTCCGCATGTTGCGGTGGTGTGGTCGTTGGCTCCGCGAAGAGTGCCGGGAACAGCGCTTCCAAAAAAACGCGCACAAAGCGCTCGGCTCCCCGCCTGCGGCCATAGAGGTCAGCCAGGCGTTCGACCACCACGCCCAGGCTGCGATCGGTCGCCCCCAGCGCTCCCTTGGCCTTCGGCACATACGTTTCTAACAGAGGTACGACATGACGATGCACCCAACGCAGACCGAACGCAAACAGCACCGCTATCACAGCTAGCAAGATAATGATGAGCGACGCTTCAAAGATCAATAGGACAGCGGCAGCACTGGCTATCCCATCGAGTGGAGTGGCAGATTCAGCGATAATCATCAGAGCTCTCCCCCACTCCGTTGAAGGTTTGCGGCATATTGTCATGGGACGATGGCGTCATGAGACCGTCTGCGACCAGATCTTCCTCGCGCGCTGCCGCCGTGCGTTCTTCCATGGCTCTCAATGCCGCAGCCTCCTCGCGGGTGCGCCGGCGACGCTCAGCGGTCCGGCGGGCATGCCCTTGTCCCAGGATTACTGATGTTGCTTGCTGGAATCCGACCAGGAAACTTGCGGTCCGGACAGTTGGTTTGACGGTGAATTCAGATGCTGTCCGGGCTGTGTCGGCGACGGAATGGGTCGTCGCTTTTAGTTCATCTAAGAGCGGCACAAGCTCGCTCTTGATCGATTGCGCCGTGCGGGCTAACTCCAGCACGGCATACGCCAACGCGAGCAAGGGTACCATGGTGACGACGGCCAATGCCACCAGCGCGATATCCCGCGCAATCGGCCACAGGCCATTAAAACTGAGCCAGAGGATCAGCCAGATTGCCAGGCCGAGCACGATAACGCCTACGATACCTCCAATGATGAGCGTACGGCGACTGCGCAACTGTTCCATTCGAGATCCCCCTACCCTTCCAAAGCATTCCGCATGTAATGCAGGTGACTGACCGTTTAGCAGACCACATGCCAGTGTGTATGCAAGAGACTGGCTACACCAGCCAGCGACTCCCAAATGTCGTTAATAGGACGCTTCCACGTCAATAATGAATGTTATTCCTCTACACCTACATCATGACCCCGTCATGCCATGTGAAATCATGTTGCTCCTCTCATCATACAACGCGCGCTCGCCACTCTCGCAAACAGACGCCCGTATGGGGGAGAACACCAATTGCCTATCCAGTTTCATTACACAGGATTAGCCAGTGACCACCTTATCAGCTGACTCAAAGGAACAGACTCCACCAGCGATCCCAATTGACGATAGGCAGAAACGTACAATCGACGTTCTATGTGTGGAACTGTCCTGTTATGGCCCAGTCGCCACCACACACTCGAAGGTCTGGATCGTCTCTTGATCGCGACTGAGAACAAATTGCCAGGTACCAGCAATTGCTGGAACGAGGGTGATACTGCGGCTGGTCGTGCCAGGAGGCCATCGCTCCGCGAATGTGGAGATGGGTTGACCGGGAACGAGGATCGTCAACACCACTTCGCTGGGTTGCGCGCCTTTGGGCTGCACGCTATAGGTTATAGTGAGCGGCTGGCCAATTTTTGCCTGATATGCCATAGATCCACCATTGTTACTGCGGATGACCAACGATGAATCCGCAAAGAGAGGCAATGTTGGTGTCGTGCCAGTCGCAATCCGCAGACTGATGCTGATAATACCGATGAGTATTGCCGCGCTGCCAACTAACGCCAATAATATCGCAAAACGCGAACGTGGTTTAGCTGCAAGCACCGCAGGGCTGGTATTGATACTTTGGGCAATCGGTGAATGTTCGGTCAAATGCTGACCCGCCCGGCGGCGCGCATCAGCCACGAGGGTTGTGCGTCGAGCGACAGGTGCTGGCGCCAGACATTCGGCGCAAAATCCCGCTACCAGGCGCAGTGGCTGTCCACAATAGGCACATCGTTCTTCGTCGCGTAATCCCAACGCTAGTTCCTCCAGATTCCAAACAGTGATCAGATCTCCTCTCCACCATACCGGTGAGGGCCAAGTGGTACCCCAAAACCCGGACGAATCGCAGCTAGTCCATGGCAGAAATGTCGATTCCATGGATCACTCATACAACCATGACCATCTGAGATTGAAACGGACATGCATGCACAGCAGTGGTAGTGCGTGTAAGCAGATCATTTACTTCAGATGATCGGCCTCACCACCAGAAGGAGATGTTGATGGCCCACGGGACTTTTGGCACTGACCTCCCAGGCATGATAGGATATCCCTGATCATCCTTGGAGGTATATCATGCCATCACGAGACAATGAAATCGTTCAGGTCGCCGCCAATTTTTACATTGCGGCCAACGCTCACCTGGAAGGCGACGCTGGTCCGCTCCTGGCACTCTGGTCCGAACATGTGGACACGTTATTTTTCGATGCCCGATCGCGCGTTCATCGCGGCCGTGCTGCCATCACTGAGTATCTGGAAAATGCCGCCGAGCAGAGCCGTTCGGCACCGGCTCGGGCGATGGTTACCGGAGATATCATGCTGACGTATGTCAGTGGTCGGTTAGCTTATTCGGTCGCCATTGAGCATTTTCAGATCACGCATGAAGGGGTCGTGCAACGTGCTATGGCGCATACCACCAATATTTATCGATTAGAGGAAGGTCGTTGGCGTCTCGTGCATCGCGCGATGGAACCACTCCGTCTGGAGTCAGAATCCACAGTGGATCACCTGGATCGCCGTAGCGCCGATGATGTGGACATACCCGTGAACGAGATCGAATGATAACGAATGTGAGTGATGCACTCCGCGTTGTGCGTGAGTCGCGAGAAGTGGTTGTCCGGGTGCTTGCTGGCGATCGCACCATTGTTGCGCTATAATGACGTAGCTAATCTGTCAGACAATGCTGAGGAAGATACGCTGCTTTGTAGGGAAAAGTAAGCTTGGCTGCACGCCACAGAGAGCGATGGCCACAGGTTGCAAGCCATCGTGCGCGCCTCTTGCTGAAGTTCACCCCTGAATTGGATTTTTCTGTCGTTCGTTGCCATGTGCAACGCCCGGGCCTTGCCCAGGACCAGCGATGCATGCGAGCGACCATCATCCATTAAGATGCAAAGCGGATGCCCACCGATAGCGGGGCAACTGGAGTGAGATAGCGGCCTTGATCCCAGGGGGATGGGAGCACGCTGTCTAACCAGGGTGGTACCGCGAAGTCTACGGTATGCCGAGTGAAGATTATCCACTCTGCCGTGGCCTCGTCCCTGTCGGGCGAGGCGACGGCTTTTTTGTGTCGTGATGGCGGTGTTCGCCGCCGAGAAGAGTCACTTCGGAGGAAATATGCCCGATCAATCACATGCTCTCAATGCAGAGCGTACCAGCCTCCTCGACTCACTGCGCCGCCGTGCGGTCGCTGACCTGGAACATTGCGAAACGAGCGCCGCGTTGACCCGCTGGACCAGTCAATACCTTGGACGCCAGGATGGCGAGGTCAATGCGATCTTACGCGGCATGAAAGACATCCCAGGTCCAGAACGCAAGGCAGTCGGCCAGGCAGCAAATGAACTGAAAGGGGAGTTGGAGGCACTGGCATCTGCGCGACGAACAGTCATCGTCACACGAGAACTCGCCGCTCAATTGGCGCGCGAGACCATCGATGTGACATTGCCTGGTCGCGATCTGCCGCTTGGTGGCCTCCATCCGATCACCAGGACAATCCGCGACATCTGCGACATCTTCAGTGCAATGGGATTTCAGGTTATCGAGGGACCCGAGGTCGAGACCGATTACTATAACTTTCAAGCGTTAAATATCCCTGCCGACCACCCAGCGCGCGATATGCAGGATACCTTCTGGGTTGATCCCGGGCAGATACTGCTGAGAACGCAGACCTCACCCAACCAGATCCGTATCATGGAGCAAACGAGTCCCCCTGTACGCGCGGTTGTTCCAGGGAAAGTCTACCGCAATGAAGCAATCGATGCGACCCATGAGGCCATGTTTCATCAGATCGAAGGTCTTTTGATTGACGAAGTGACGACGATGCGTGATTTGCGCGGGTGCGTCGAACGGTTCGCGCGCGAAATTTTCAGCGAGCAGACCAAAGTGCGATTTCGTCCCAGCTATTTCCCGTTCACAGAGCCCAGCGCCGAGGTCGATGTCACTTGCATCGTTTGTAAGGGAAGCGGGTGTCGAGTCTGCAAGCAATCCGGTTGGGTAGAAATTGGCGGTTCGGGTATGGTGCATCCACAGGTATTGCGCAATGTGCACTATGATCCCGCCGTCTATCGTGGCTTTGCGTTCGGTATTGGCGTTGAGCGCATTGCCATGATGCGTTATGGCATCAACGAGATCCGCCTCTTCTCGCAGAACGATCTGCGATTCTTGAACCAATTTTAACGAACAGAACATGCATCAAGTAGGCCTCCTGTGCCTATTACGGATGCGTGCCATGCAATCGCCGCTGAGGATAGTATCGAGCAGCCGGAAGATCCGGAGACAAAGGAGCGAGACAGTGCGTGTTGTGATTGCCGGGTACGGTAACGTGGGCCGTGAACTCGGTATTTTATTGGCAGAGAAAGTCCCCGATCTCAGACAACGCTATGGCCTGGAAATCATGGTGGCAGGTGTGGTGACGGGCCGCCACGGCGGCTGGGTGGCGCGGTCCGCCACGGGCATTGCGCCTGCGGCATTAGTCGCCGCCGACTGGCCGAGTAACCAGGCTTTGCCCGAAGGCGCCGAACCATTCAGCGGCGACGCGCTTGCACTGATCCAGGCTACTTTGCTGCAGAGCTCAGTTCCGGCTGACGTCTTGATTGAAATTTCGCCAACGAATCCGCGGACGGGTGAACCTGCTCTCAGCTATTGCCGGGCGGCAATTGCGCACGGTATGCATGTCGTGACCGCGAACAAAGGACCAATCGCGCTGGCGCATAGAGAATTGCAGTCGGCAGCAGCAGCGCGCGGCGTCAAAGTCCGCTTCGAATCAACAGTGATGGATGGGACTCCAGTGATCAACTTGAGTGAATTCACCCTTCCCGCCACTGAGATCAGCGGCATTCGCGCGATTATCAACGCAACCAGCAACTACATACTCTCCGGATTGACACTGGGCCAAGACTTTGCGGAAACAGTCCGGCGCGCGCAAGCCATCGGCATTGCCGAGGCCGATCCTAGCCTGGATCTGGACGGTTGGGATGCAGCAGTGAAGGTGACCATCATCGCCAATGTCCTGATGGGCGCGGCAATCCTCCCCAGCGAGGTCGTCCGAGAGACCGACGCTGAGCGCATGCGCGCGATGGTCGCTGCCGCGCCAGCCGGGCACGTCATCAAACAGGTGGCGAGCGTCGTGCGCGATTCCAGCGCGGCGAGCGGCATTCGCGCGCGCGTCGCGCTGGAGGAGTTGGCGATTGATGACTCGCTAGCGAGTATTGGGCAGGGCAAGGCAGCAATCCAGTTCCACACAGATACCATGGGGGATCTGACAGTCATCGAAGGACCAGGCAGTCCGCGCCAGACGGCATTCGGCATCCTGGCAGACTTGATCACCATCCATAGACAAAGCACAGGCATGCCAGAGAAAGAGGCCCAAGCGTGAAAGTGCCATATACCTGGCTGAAAGACTATGTCGAAACTGACCTCGAACCGCACGCCCTGGCAGAGAAACTCACCATGGCTGGCCTGGAAGTCGACCATGTGGACCGGCGATGGCATAAAGTCGTTACCGCCCGTATTCTGGATCTCGCGCCGGTCGAAGGATCCGACCACTTGAATGCGACACACGTCACCACCGCAATGCCAGAGGATCAAGTCCGCAGTGTGGTCTGCGGCGCACCCAATATTCATGCCGGTGACATCGTTCCTTTAGCATTGCCAGGCGCCGAAGTGCAGTCGGAGACGGGCGAGATCTTCAACATCGAGGTGACGAAGAAGCGGGGCGTTTTGAGCGAAGGGATGCTCTGTTCGCCGCGTGAATTAGGCCTCTCATCGGACCACCAGGGCATCTATCTCTTACCGCCTGATTCACCCCTCGGGCAACCCTGGGAAGAGACCGTGATCGAACTGGACATCAAAGCCCATCGTGGTGACCTTTTCAGCATAACGGGCATCGCGCGTGAAGTGGCGGCGTTCCAACAACAGCACCTGCACTTGCCATCTACTGCTGTCACTGAGGATGGGAAGATTCCAGTTCAGGACCTGGCACGTGTGACGGTGTTAGCGACGGACCTCTGTCCACGTTTCACTGCCCGCGTGATCTCGCAAGTCAAGATCGGGCCATCGCCACTCTGGATGGTGCGGCGTTTGGCGGCGGCTGGTGTGCGATCGATCAATAACGTTGTCGATATTACCAACTACGTCATGTTGGAACTCGGTCAACCATTGCATGCCTTCGATTATGATCAACTCGCTGACCATCATCTCATTATCCGCCGCGCAGAACAAGGTGAACACTTACAGACGCTCGATGGCCAGGACCGCACCCTCACACCAGACATGCTCGTTATTGCGGACACACGTGGTGCGCTTTCGCTGGCGGGTGTCATGGGTGGCGCGACAAGCGAGGTGACTGCCACAACAACCACAATTCTTTTGGAAGCGGCAAACTGGGACCCAGCAACCACGCGTCGCACCTCATCGCGCCTTGGCCTTCGCAGTGAGGCATCCAGCCGCTATGAAAAAGGGCTGGACTCGGAACTGGCGATTAGAGGGCTGCATCGTGCCGCACAATTGATGGTGGAATTGGCTGGTGGTGTGGTCGCGCCTGGTATCATCGATGTCTATAACCAGCCTATGACACCACGAGTGCTGCCTTTCACCATTCGCGATGTCGAGTGGCTTTTGGGCTACCCTGTCACTCAGCGCGAAGTGGTTGATGCTCTCACTGCACTGGAGTTCGGCGTCGAGGTGGATGGTCATGGATCAGATGACTCATCCGCCAGTTCGCTACACACTGAACGTACGAAATCAGGCCGTGCCAAAAATGGGAGTAAATCAGCAACAGCGCGCAAACCTATCGCTCAGGGCGGAATAACCCCTCAGGGTGAATCGATCACCAGCAGGGCGCTGCGCGTGCGCGTGCCAACTTGGCGCGCGGATGTGCGCGAGGCGGCGGATCTGGTCGAGGAGGTGGCGCGTGTCCTGGGATACGATCGCATCATCGGGCATATCCCCACTGGCCCGCTCCCTGAACCGCAACGACTGAGTTGGTTTGACCGCGAGGAGCGAATCCGCGATATCGTCGCCGGGATGGGATGTCGTGAGGTGGTCACCTACCCGTTGACGAGCCGCGAAGCTACACAAAAGATTCTCAATAGTGATGATGCCGCGCCACTCCTGCTCGGCGCGTTACCGATGCCCTCGACGCCACTGACTTCGGAGCAGTTGCCATTTGTTGTTCTGGCCAACCCGCTCTCGTCGCGCATGGAGGTCTTACGGCTGACCATGCTGCCTAGCCTGTTGGAGACGCTGGCCGAGAATGTTGGGCAGGGCGCCACGACGATGCGTATCTTCGAGGTAGGCCGTCGATATTTCGCTAGAGGACTGGCAGAGGAGGTGGCTGATCCCAAACGACCAGGATTGCCGATGGAACGTCCTACCCTGGGAGTAGCTCTCTGCGGAGCAGCAGTGACTGGTTGGTTAGCGACCCATCAGTTCGCTGACCATTTGGAAGATATGGTCCCAAACGAGCCGATGGGAGGTGGTCGCGATTTCGATTTCTTCGATATCAAAGCCATCGCAGAAGGACTCTGTG
The DNA here is from genome assembly GCA_027459705.1 of Ktedonobacteria bacterium. GTDB lineage: Bacteria > Chloroflexota > Ktedonobacteria > Ktedonobacterales > JACDGC01 > DAIDHM01. The sequence continues at coordinate 36,471 of DAIDHM010000154.1, forward strand.
AGGAATTGCACATCCAGGGCGCCCGCTATGCCCCCATACAGCATCCCTCCTTTCACCCTGGCCGCTGCGCGCTGTTGGAACTGCCCGAGACCAGCACTATAGATTCTGGAGCGAGAGTGTATCATCCGGCAGGTGTCCTGGGTGAGATCCATCCAGAGATTGCGCGGCGCTATGACTTACCGCGTCGAGCGTTTGCTCTGGAGCTTGATCTGGAAGGTCTCTACGCCGCCGCAATCGCCATCCCGCATTTTCAATCGATCTCGCGCTACCCTGCGCTCACTCGCGACCTGGCGGTCGTGGTCGATAGTGCGATTCCGGCGGCGGCAGTCGAGGCCTGCATCCGCGCGGCTGGTGGGGAACTGGTGCGCGAAGTGACACTTTTCGACCTATATGAAGGTGAGCAGGTGGGTGCTGGGAAGCGCAGTCTGGCTTTCACGATTGTCTATCAAGCGCGCGACCGAACCCTGAGCGCGGCTGATGGCGATGCGGAGCGCGCCAAAGTACTCGTGGCGCTCAAAACGCAGTTAGGCGCGACAATTCGCGAGTGACAGACCGTTATCATGCTCCACGCTTCCTCACTTGGGATCTTCCGTTATCCTGAAAAGAGGAGGTGGCGACAGATGTTGCAATGGAGAGCACCACGAAAATGGACGCCGAGTGCCACGGTACTGCTTATGCTGGCGGCGCTCGGCCTGGTCAGTTGCGGCGCCAGCTCTGCGGGGAAGGTGACGGTGACCGCCACATTGCCCACAGCAATGCAGGTCACTACCGTGGGGCCGACCGCGACGAGCGGACCTGTGGCAATCTGCCCTTCTTCACTGACAACACCCGCGCTTGCCACAGCGCTCGGCCTCACAGCTGGGGCTACCATCGCGCAAGTAGATTGCGTCAGCCTGCGTGGCAATGGCCAGATCGACGCCGTTATCCAGATCCAGGCGTCCGCTACCCCTGTGGCGAGTGGAGGAGCGATAGATATCGATGTTGTGGCGCTGCCCCTGTCATCGCCCGTAACACCACTTTTAGCATTGCGCGGACTTGCCAGTGTCACGGTCGTCGTCAGTCAAGCGCGCACATTATTGATTAGCTCTACCGATGCTTTGAGTTGCGTCGCCACCAGCTCGTCGACTGCGTCAGGACCGCGTGTTGTCCGGGAATATGCCTGGAACGGCACTGCCTACGTTTTATCACTCTTCCCCGGCATCTATCCCTGGACGAATCGCATGGACGCTGAAGCGGCACAACGCCAGTTGGACCAGTCCGGTGGCGTAGCACAAGATCCAGTCTCTGTGGCCAGTGCCTTTGCAACCCAGCAATTGGGATGGGTAGCGGCGACTACAGCAATACGCCTGACGACGATCGCGCCTACCAGCGCGCAGGTGACACTCAGCAGCCCATTCGCACCGGGTGGCCTCATCATCAGTCTTGCGCGCCTGGGACGGACTGATACAACGGGAATCTGGGAAGTGGTGGGGGTCAGCACGGAGTCGGGATTTACCGTGACTGCTCCAGCATCTGGAACCACGATCGCACCGCCCATTGTCGTCACGGGCACTGCCACCGCAAGTAGCCAAATCGCAGTGCGGATCTACGATCACGCTGGCTGCCAGATTGCTACGACAACGAATTTGACAACCAACGCGGCCGGCACCTTCAGTGGCACGCTCAATTACCAGGCAGATCCTGGTGTCAGCGGCCCACAACCATGCGTCCTATGGATCGGCACAACTGATCCGTTTACGGGTGCCTGGCAGAATGCGTGGATCACACCGGCGCTATGTTGAAACTATATGCTCAATCCTTACGTTTTATGCCGGAGTGGAGGTCAGGCGGCAGGGAACCGCTCTGCGGCGGCCAGACCCATCGCGAAATACAGGAGTGCGGTATCTCCGAGCAACGTGATTCCCGATTCACGCTGTGAGGTGATGAGCCACTGCGGCTCGGTCGTACGAATTGTCGATTCCTGCGCCGCGACCTGGAAACCATGGCGTTCCAGCACGGCGATCACATCATCCCAGGCTTCTGTGGTAAAATCGAAGCGGTTAAGCGAGGCTAACCCGGCGGCGGAAGTTGAAGCATCCATTGTGATCGCCTCCTGAGTACACGATTGAGGGCGTCGCGCGGTGGCGCGAACGCGATAGGACGAATAGCGAGCCGCCGAAATGTGCTCGCGCATTGTTCGAACCCTTGAACAATGCCCGACATGGTAAGCACTCTGGATATCCCACTTGGCGCTGCCCCGGCGGATAGACAGCAGTGCGGATACCCCGGCTGCCGGACGATCCGGTCCCAGAAGTTCCGGCCTAGCGACCTCATTATCAACGATACACAAACGGGCGTCAACTGGACGCTCGCCAGGCGGACATGCGGGGTGCCCCAAATGGGCGACGGTGTTCGCGAAAGGAGCCGCGACGATGGCACAGCCTCTTCCTCCCCCGGTAACGACAATCCTTCCGCCACCGCCCTGGCCTGCGGATATTTTTCGCGGCGCCATCAAGGGTGATTATGCCCGTCGACTCGGCATTCCTGGCCGTCTGACCCAGGCAGTGATGGGCTTCATCCCCGTCATAGGCACCGTCTGCGCGTTTCGTGATTTCTTTGCCTGTCGCTCCAAACATGATCGGGTGGGAATGGTGCTCAATGGTCTCGCTTTGATCCCATTTCTCGGTGGATTCCCCAAAACTGCCGAAGTCATTCGCGCAATCCGACATATCGGGCATATCGCCGTGACCGGACAATTCGTGGTGGGTGCTCATGGACATCATGACCACGACCAGCATGTCGCACCACCTGCCGCGTCCTAACCTCTTAAAAATGCGCGGCAAAGGCAAACCGCAACGTGTTATACTATCTTGAGAACTCAAACTTGAAAACCAGGGACTTCATAACTGAGTCCCCCTGCAGCGATATTTTACGACCGACTTAGGTCGGCGGAACTTCAGGAGACCACGGACACCATGGCAACCACATCAGATCTCCATAAGGGCATGGTCATTCGTCACAGAGGCGAAAAATGGCGCGTCGTCGATTGGCAGCATCATGCTCCAGGAAACTGGCGCGCGATGGTTATCATCAAGATGAAAAACCTCAACAACGGGAAAGTCATCGAAGAACGGTTCAGCGCAGGCGAGAAGATCGAAGACGTGCACATGGAATACCATGACGCAGAATATCTGTACCATGATGGTGATACCTATCATTTCATGGAGAAAGAATCGTTCGAACAGGTCGAGGTGCCACAGGATATGGTCCAGGATATCCTCCCATTCCTGCGCGAGAACGATGCCGTAATGTTGGTCTATGCGGATGGCGAACTCAGCTCGGTAGATCTTCCCACTTTCGTGACGCTGCGTGTGGCATCGACCATCACGGCGGTGCGCGGCGATACAGCGACCAACGTTGAAAAACCTGCTACCTTGGAGACAGGAGCTGAGATCACCGTCCCCGCTTTTGTGAAAGAGGGCGATCTCATCCGGCTGGATACCCGCACGGGTAAATATCTGGAACGCGTCAAAGAATGATCCTCGCATCACCTCGCCAATGGGTGAAGCGCGATGCGAGCAACGCTAGGGAAAAGAAGGTTCTTCATGGGAAAACAACCCGCCTATACTCCCGTTCCACGTGCCGCTATGGATCATAGCCTCGTGACCACTGCCTTTGATTTACCAGGCTTTACGGTGATCCGTCCGCTAGGTATGGTACGGGGCATCGTCGTGCGGTCTCGTAGCATCATTGGTCAGATCGGCGCGGGATTCCAGCAGATGTTCGGCGGCAATATCTCGCTCTATACCGAGCTCTGTGAGCGAGCCCGGACTGACGCTTACGAACTCATGATTCAGCACGCCGCCCAAATGGGCGCGAACGCGATTATCGGTGTCCGTTATGACGCGAACGAGATCGCCGATGGGGTCACCGAGGTCCTTTGCTATGGCACGGCGGTGCAGGCACAACCCAAAGGCTAAACATCCCCGTTGAGCGAACCAACAGGTGGTTTCAACGGACGATAAGATGCATACAGACAGGTCCCAACCAGATGAACCTGGTGGGACCTGTCTGTGTTTGGGCTCATAGTATCCGTACGCCGCGCGATCAACAAATGGTAGCGCCCGCAGCGGGTGTGCAAGTGACCTGGATGCCTGGCATGTTCGAACTGACATTGGTGAGAGTTTGTTGCAATTTGGGTCCGAGGATTGCCAGACCAGCAATGCCTGCTGCGGCAATAACGGCAATGATCAATCCGTATTCGACCAGGCCTTGACCGCGCGCTGAAATGGGTAATCGCCGGGCGATGGCGGATGTAAGGCAGTACAGATAGGCTTGTGCGAGAATCACGAGGCTCCTCCTCTTAGCTGGTTCGGTACGCACGTTTCCTTGCGACACCGATGGCCTGTGAGTGACAGGACACCAAGATTGAAGTCTGGCGCCTGTCAGTACCAGAGACATGCAATGGCTTAACCGAATCATCAGCAGATCGTAGCGCCAGCAGCGGGAGTGCAGACCGCCTTGACGCCAGGTAGGTTGGAACTGACGTTAGTGAGGGTTTGTTGCAGGCGTGGCCCAAGGATCGCCAGACCAGCGATACCAGCAGCGGCGATGACGGCGATGATGAGCCCATACTCGACCAGGCCCTGACCACGCTCGGTGAGCGGCAGTCGTCGAGCGATAGCAGACGTCAGGCAGTACAGATAGGCTTGTGCGAGAATCACGAGGGTCCTCCTCTTTCTCTCAATAAGAGACGACGGGGGTAAGGCGCAGGGGGGAGTTTCATCCACTTTCCACCCAAATATGCGCGACTCAGGCATTGCAATACGCGCATAGCGTGCCAAATTTACCAAACAACCGAGTATCAACAGATCGTAGCCCCTGCAGTTGGGGTACAAGTCGCCGAGATACGCGGCATATTGGTCCCGGTGTTAGCCAGCACAGATTGGAGTTTTGGTCCCAAAATCATCAATCCCGCGAGGCCGACCACCACGAGCACGGCGATCATCAGAGCATATTCGACCAGGCCCTGACCGCGCGCACGCGGGTGACCAACATTGGAAAGAAATCCAGTCCTCACAAGGGTGAACCACCAGGCATGGAGGACAATCAAGGACATGTGACACCACTCCTTCTGCGCGTCGAGCGCGCGAACATCATCGAGTAGACACATCCGACCAACTGCATGTGGCAACAAGATGGATGGTCCACTGATCCGCTAGTATTATGCCAACGAAACAATGGAGAAACGGAGGGCTTTGCCCCTCTGCCGCCTCAAAACTGGACTTGAGGTCATAATGAGAGATCTGAGTGCTGTCGTGCGTATACATTGATAAGCTCATACGTTGTCAACGATTGCACGGTGAGCCGGATACATTGCGTGTCCGAGGCCAATGGCCTAAATCACCTCGCATCCAGAGGAGAACATCCGCATGCAACATCGGCTCAAGCGAATCCTGACGCAGGGTTCGATCGCCGCGATTACCATCGCCTCGCTGGGGCTGGCCGCCTGCGGCAGCAGCTCAAGCGCAGGCACGAATGTGAACAAGGCGCTCATTATCGGCACTGATTTCCCCACATCTGGCACCGACGCCAGTCTCGGCCTGCCCACCCAGCAGGGCGCGGATCTGGCAATCGCCCAGAACGCGAATCTGGGGAATGGTTATACACTGACCGCCATCGACAAAAACGATGAAGGCACCAGTGGTGCTGATCCAAACATCGGCGCTCAGAACATTCAGGACTTGATCGCCAATGCCCAGGTTATGGCGGTGGTCGGTCCCTTCAACAGCGGCGTCGCGAAATCCGAGATTCCACTGGTCAATGCGGCGACTCTGACGGAAATCAGCCCCTCGAACACCAATCCGGGACTGACGAAGCAGCAATATGCCGCGGCGAATAACATCAACTTCGCGCAGCTCCATCCAGCCGGACTGCCAGAATCTTATTTCCGCATCCCGGCCACGGACGAAGTCCAGGGCAAGGTAAATGGCGATTTCGCTTTCACCACCCTCGGCGCCAAGACCGCGTATGTCGTCGATGATAAAACGGTGTACGGCATCGGTCTGGCGACGCAGTTCAAGCAGGAATTCACCGCCAAGGGCGGCACGGTCGTCAATAGCATCGAGATCACCCCGGACCAGGTCAGCACCTTCCCGTCCGTGGCGCAAACGATCATCGCCGCGAAACCTGACGTGATCTTCTATGGTGGCGTCACCTCGCAGGGTGGCGGCGCGTTGAAAGCCGCGCTGTATCAGGCGGGCGCAACGACACTGCCCATGGTTGGCGGCGACGGCATCGCGGATGATCCGGGCTGGATCACCACCGCGACGGCGGCTGGCTCCAACAACACCTATGGCACCATCCCTGCGCCAGACCTTTCCTCGCTGACCTCCTCGGCCGGCAGTGCCTTCGTCTCGGCCTTCACTGCCAAATATGGCTCGGCTCCCGTGCCATACAGCGCTATGGCGTATGATGCGGCGATGATCGAGATCACCGCTATCAAGAACGTTATCGCTGCTGGCAAACCCGTCACGCGCGCCAATGTGCGCGATGCGGTGGCCGCCATCAACTACACCGGCTTGACCGGGACCATTGCCTTCGACGCGAACGGTGACAACTCCGGCGGCGCGCTCTATAGCGTCTACGAAGTCGTCAACGGCGCCTGGGTCTTCAAGCAGACGGTACACGTCGGCGCATGACGCTCGTCGTCTGTTTGCGGAAAGCATAATCAGCGCGCGGCACGGATCTTCCTCCAGGGCAGATCCGCGTCGCGCGTGCCTGATATCAGAGGAGGCATGGTGGTGATGTTGGAGTTCGCGGCGACCAACGGCGGCCCCGTTCTATTTTTTCAGCAATTGGAACTTGGCATTACCCTCGGTGCGATGTACGCGCTCGTCGCCCTGGGCTATACCCTCGTCTATGGCATTATTGAATTGATTAACTTTGCCCATGGGGATGTCTTTATGTGGAGCACCGTCGTCTTATTGCTCGTCTCCAATGCCTTAGGCTTGAAAGGCACTCTGGGTGGCTTTGCCCTTATAGGAGTGCTCATACTCTTCCTGGCGATCGGGATGGCGGTCTCAGCTTTCCTGAACGTCAGCATCGAGCGCCTCGCTTATCGGCGCCTCCGCAAAGCCCCACGCCTTGCCCCTTTGATCGCGGCGGTCGGGGTTTCATTCATTTTGGAAAATATCGCGCAGTTGACGATTGGTAGCGGATTCATCGCCTTCCCGCCGATTTTTCCGACCACCGCGCTCAACATCTTTGGCGTCAAGATCTCGATCTTGCACATTTTTATCTTCGGCTTGGCTGTGGGACTGATGTATGCGTTGGATCGCTTTATTCAGACAACAAAACTCGGACGCGCCATGCGAGCGACCGCACAGGATCCCGAGGCGGCGGCGTTGATGGGCGTCAACGTCAATCGCACGATCTTCATGGCCTTTTTGATCGGGGGTGCACTGGCGGGAGCGGCGGGATTATGTTATAACCTGGTTATCGCACAGGTGAATTTCTTCACTGGCTTCAAGTTCGGCTTGATCGCGTTTACCGCTGCGGTCTTCGGTGGCATCGGCAATGTCTATGGCGCAGTCGCGGGGGGATTCGCAATCGGGATCATCTACGCACTATCAATCCAGTATTTCAATTTCCTGCCTGGTGGCGGTGTCGCATGGGTCGACGCGATTGTCTTCGGTATCCTGGTTCTTACCCTCGTCTTCCGCCCCTCTGGCATTCTTGGCCAGCAAGTGCCGGATAAAGTCTAGAGAGGAGCCTGACGCATGCCTACCTTCGCCCAATTCATGCGCGCACCATTCGCGCGTACAAATCACTTCTTCGAGACCACCAAGCTCGGGCCATATCCAATTGCCTGGTATGTCTCGGGGTGGCGCGGTGGTCTGCTGGTGTTGCTCGCCGCGATCCTTTTCCCCATCTTCTATGATCAGACATCCATCCAGCCCTTGCTCGGTGATGGCATCCAGGTCGGGATCTATGTCATCCTGGCACTCGGATTGAATGTGGTCGTTGGCTATGCCGGTCTACTCGATCTGGGCTACGTCGCCTTCTTCGCTATCGGTGAATATGTCGCGTCCTTCTTGACGACTGGCTACATCTTTAGCAAACTCGGGCAAAGCCCTATCATCGTGCTCAAGAGCCCAATGCCCTTCATCCTGATCTTTCCCGCCGCGGCTCTCTTCGCGGGATTTATTGGGGTGCTCTTCGGTGCGCCAACCCTGCGATTACGCGGCGATTATCTCGCAATCGTCACCCTTGGACTCGGTGAGATCGTCCCGATCTTTTTTCAGAATGTTCCCTGGTTTGGCGGCAATGTGGGAGCCTCGGTCCTCTACATCCCAAATATCCAACTCCCTTCACTGGTGAGTTCCATCGTTGGCTTCACCACTATCTCACTGACCCCCCTTCTCAACAAGGCGGGGTTCTATTTCCTGACGCTCATGATGGTCGTGATCGTGGTGCTGCTCACCAACTCTTTGCGCGAGTCCAGTTTGGGTCGCGCGTGGATCGCGATCCGCGAGGACGAGACCGCAGCCTCAGCGGCGGGCGTCAATCTGGTTCGCACGAAATTGCTGGCTTTTGCTTTCGGCGCGGCAATGGGCGGTCTGGGTGGGGTATTGGACGGTGCGAACTCCGGATCCATCGTTCCCACCGTCTTCAGTTTCAATACCTCGATCACCATCTTGATCATGATCGTATTGGGCGGGATCGGTAGCTTACGTGGTGTCATCCTGGGAGCAGCGATTTTACGTCTGATTGACTTCACCCTGCTCGGCCAACTGAATACTTTCCGCCAGACCAGCCCGTTGGTCACCAACATCCACGGTATCCTCCACTTCCTGGCATTGCCGCAGTTCGATTTTAACCAGGCGAAGTTCTTGATTTACGGCTTGATCCTCCTGGCAATGATTCTCTTGCGCCCACAAGGGCTCTTGCCAGACCGCAGACGGCAGCGCGAATTGGTCGGCATTGGTGAGTCAGCCGAGGCTTATTCTGCGGTGGGGTTGCTGGAACGCGAAGAAGCGGGAGAAGGTGTGTCTGGTACTGGCTCGGAAGATATGACACTCTTCACCGGTTCTGGTTCTGACGCTCAGGGACGGGAGGGATAAACATGCCAGAGACTACTATTCCCGCACTTCAGATGCGTACCGTCACCAAAGCATTCGGGGGATTGACGGCGGTCGATTCGGTTGACCTGACCGTACAACCAGGCCAGATCTTCAGCATCATCGGGCCGAACGGCGCGGGCAAAGCGACCGTCTTTAACCTGATCACGGGGATTTATCAGCCCACGAATGGCGATATCCTCTTGCAGGGACAATCGCTCAAAGGGCTCACGCCAGATCGTGTCCTGCGGCGTGGCATTGCGCGCACCTTCCAGAACATTCGGCTCTTCAGCAACATGACGGTGATGGAGAACATCCTGGTCGGCGAACACAAGACTTTTCCAGGTGATCTGATCTCGATCATCTTCCACCTCCCAAATTATCAGAGCGCTGAAAAACACGCGCGAACCCGCGCGCTCGAATTACTCTCGTTCTTCGGGCCGAAAATGGTCGCCCTGAAGGATGAATACGCTGCAAACCTCTCATACGCTGACCGGCGACGTGTCGAGATCGCGCGGGCCCTCGGGTCTAACCCAAAGGTCTTGCTGCTCGATGAGCCAACGGCCGGCATGAACGATGCCGAGACCGCTGAAGCCGTGGGATATATCACCCGTATGCGCGAACAGTTCAATCTCACAATCGTGCTCATCGAACATAAGCTCCAGGTGACGATGGGAATCTCTGACCGCATTGCCGTGTTAGACTACGGCAAGAAGATCGCCGAAGGTCTCCCTGAGGAGATCCAGCGCAACGAGCAGGTCATCGAAGCCTATCTAGGTCGGAAGGTCGTGGTGGAGTAGGGATATGTTGGAATTGCAAGCGGTTACCGCGGGCTATGGGCCTGCTGAGGTGCTCCACCAGGTCACGCTGCAGGTCAACCAGGGCGAGGTAGTCTCATTGCTGGGAGCAAACGCTGCTGGCAAGACGACCACAATGAAAACCATATTCGGATTGGTGCCGACCCGCGGGGGACAGATCCTCTTTGAAGGCCAGCGCATAGATAAGCTTCAGCCCGATCAGATCATCGCCCGTGGTCTCGCGCTGGTCCCAGAGGGGCGCCGCGTCTTCTCGCGCATGTCAGTCCGCGAAAATCTGGAGATGGGTGCCTATATGCAGAATGATCGGACGGTCATCACGCAGGGCATCGATTTGGTATATGATCTCTTTCCCCGCCTCCGCGAGCGCGATAAACAACTCGCCGGGACGATGTCGGGCGGCGAACAGCAGATGCTGGCGATCGGTCGCGCGCTGGTCGCGCGCCCACGTCTCATCTGCATGGACGAACCTTCACTGGGGCTTTCGCCGTTGCTCGTGCAACTGGTCTTCGATACCATCCAGAAAATTCGCAAAGAAGGGGTCACCGTCCTCCTCGTCGAACAGAATGCCTTCATGGCACTCAATATCGCCGATCGCGGGTACGTCTTGCAGACTGGTCGCATAATCCTCAACGATACCGCACAGAAGCTGCTCGTTAACGATACGGTGCGTGCCGCTTATCTGGGTGGTTGATGACGAAGCCCGACATGGACGGGAAACACAGGGCTGCTATCGCAGCATGGTTCCCGATAATGTGTCGATAGTTGAGTACCCCTCCCTCATTCTCCATTGAATCGGGGAGGGGTACCGCTTTCAATATTACAGGTCTCTGATCGTGCTCACCACATCACGGCAGTGTGGGTTCAGTTAGATCTCTGCCGAAGTGTGAGATTACTTGGGTGAAATGTATCAGTTACTTGCTGCAAGGTTTACTGTGCTTCAATTGACCGCGCCACTTGAACCCGTGGTCCTGGCGAAGTTGGGCGCGCGGTGCGATACCTGCGAGATGATGAGCGTTACCCGTGGCAACTGGGCACGCTGTCCAACCGTGAGCGTTCCCTCTTGACCAGGTCGTGCGAAGAGCAACGTCACACCCGTGATCTGTGGAAGCGTACTGATAGACTCGCGCACAATGGTCCAACCCGCGGACTGCAGATGCTGGCGATAAAAATCCAACACCATGCGCGGCGCGTGATCGGTTTGGAGCGTCTGCCAAAACGACGACGCCCGCGATTCATCCGCCAGTAATATCGCGCCAGGGTAAACGACGATGTCGCTCATACTGCGTATGCCCACATCGGCGATTGTGGGTTGTGGTTGCGGGACATTTCCACCTGGTTGAGTAGCTTGAGGCGGGGATGGTAGTGTGTCTGGCGGATGAACGACGATGGGAGGCGCAGGTGGCGGAGTGAGAGGCGGAGTGGTTTGGGGACGCAACGGCAACCCCAGCCGGGCAGGTCGCAAACGAGTCGGAATCTGGGACGCGGGTACCACGGAGTGCGTGACCTTCACCGCTGCCATTTCGCGTGTGGTGATTGCCAGAATCTCGCGTGTCAGTGGCTGTGGCTCGGCCGGACGTAGCCGTTGAGCCTCGCGCTGATGTTCCGCGGCTTCGGTCAGCGCGCCGCGTGTCTTGAGTAAAGAGGCTAAACGATTATGGGTCTCGGCCAGAAATGGATTGAGTCGCAGAGCCTCGCGGTACTGTTCCTCGGCGGCGTCATAACGACTGGCACGTTTCAAAATATCGCCATAGAGGCCACGTGCCGCACCATAACCAGGCCAGAGCCGCAACGCTTCACGCACGTGGAGGGTAGCACGCGCCAGGTCACTCTGCTCAATCTCTAATTGAGCTAAAGCCGCATGCGCGAAGGGATCCTCAGTGCTGACTGCGACAGCATGTTCCAAGGCCGCGCGCGCGGTGGTATATTCACGTGACTCTAAAAGCGCCAATCCATACGGTACCAACACGCGCGGCACATCACCATGCTCGGTCAATAAGGCCTGGTAAATAGATAGCGCATCTTCCAGGCGACGCGCGTGGAAATGAATCTGCGCGAGTGTCAGACGTGCTTCGAAGAGTTCCAGTATCTCCGCGGACGCGTTCGCGATAACTTCCTCAGCCTCAGCAATCCGGCCTTGCGCCGCCAGCACCCACGCTAACCCCGCATACGGAGTTGGAGATCCCAGTTGCATGGCTCCCCGGTAGGCACGCTCCGCTTCGGGATAGCGTTCCAGGAATCTACTGACATCGCCGAGGGTGCGCAGAGCAGTAGCGACGATGGGCAACTGGGTGGCAGCTTCACGCGCCGACTGGTAAGCGCGATCATATTCGCCCGCGCCAAGTTCTGCCAACGCCAGGAGGCGGCGCGGCAAGGTGGTGGGAGACCAGCGTTGGCGGGCACGATGCAGTTCCGCCGCGGCCTCACCACGCCGCCCCTGCAAACCAAGCACATAAATACGCAGGAGGACCGGGGCGGGTTTACGCGGAGTACGTTGGGCGGCGATCTCAAAGAGATGGAGCGCCTCCGCGTAATGCTCAGATTCGAGCATGGCCAGCCCCTGCCGCATCTCGCGGACGGAGGATTGGAATTGTTGAGAATTGCGTAGGTGAGCGAACCATTCTTTAGGCCACAAGACACGCCCAATGACGATCACGACGGCCATGATCGCCACAAACAGTCCGCTGGTGACGACTGAAATTCCCATCGTCCGTCTCTCTCCATCACGCCATGTTTATTCTTGGTCTATAGTACCGCACCTTGCGCGATTGCGCTACATCCTCAATAAGTCTGAAGAGCAAACTCATGGCCAGGAGCGTTCTCCAATGCACGACGCTGTTGGAGGCTATTCGACCAGCGACCGGGTGATGGCGATCATCGCGACAAAACTACGGAAGATAGCCAGCCGATCCGTGCCGACACAGCGCACGGTCCGTGGTTGATCGGGGTATACAGCACAGTCGCGGATCGCGAGACAAGCCGCGGCCATATCCGCCGTCATAAATGTCACTTCGACAGTCGTAGGGGTGGCATACACCGGCACGAGCTGGCGTGCCGGCAGCGCCGCAATCGCCCGCTGTGCCCCGGCTTGCACTAACTCGCGCGCGACGCGGGGGTGCAGGCTATCAGCGGCGAAGCGTGAGACGCTCGCTTTGACTACGACGGTCTCAATCTCTGGAATGAGCGCCTGCGCGTCCTCGGCGGTAGCCGCGTCTCCCGTGATCAGCGCGACAGGGACGCCATAGTGCGCCGCGACAAGTCCATTCAATCCCAGTTCCCCTGCCGGACGGCCATCCACGCGCACTTCCCAGATTGCCCGGGGATTATAGGTATGGCTCAGGATAGCTGGATGTGCGCTGATAGCTCCGTGATAACCGACGCATAGGATAGCGTCGAAGCTGCTATCCAGCCCCTCCATCATATAGAGCGGCTTGTGGCGTCCCGCAATCAAGCGCGCATCACCATGGATCTCATCCGGCGGATAATTGCGCATGGTCGCGTGCGCATCATTGACCGTGATCGCCGCGTCGGGAGCGGCTTCCAGCACTCCATCGATCACGGCGTTCAACTCACCAAGCAGCAAACGCCTCCCCAGGGCGTAATCATCGCCAGTGGTGCGGATCTGTTCCCAATCCGAGATTCCTGCTACCCCTTCGGCGTCGATAGATATATAGACGCGCATCTGCCCACTCTTTCTGGTGACCTCAAGCCATCCGGCACCTACACGATAGTATACTGTACATAGGCCAGCTACCGCCGAGCTGTCACACCTCATGCTGAGGATTTGTGACAGCACGACGCTTCACTGGACATCTCCATAAAGGAGCAACGATGATGAAGGATAATTCACACGTGCGCCTTTCACATAACACGGAGCCAACACCACGATTTTTTGCGTCATTGGCTCCGTGGTGGGCATTATATAGTTTCGGCGTACTGTGGCTGGGTGCGATGACTGGCCTGACCGGCTGGATGATGCATCGTGGTCAACGACTCATCTGGTCAGCGCTCACGGCGATCGGCGCTGGGACGGTCGTCGCGGCGGGAGGTCTGTTCTGGCAACGATCAGCCTGGCAACAGCGCGCCCGTCGCTGGCAAGCGTACCATCCCATCGGTGACACCCGGATCGCCACCATTGAGAGGCGCACTGGCTACATGGTACGTATCTTGGCTGGCCTGGGCCTCACAATCCTCGCGGCCGCAGTGCGCGCCGCCTTCCGCCATGGCCCAGCGCGGCAACTATGAGATTCACGCCGGAGCATGGTACATGAGCCCGGGCGGTGTGATGTTATTTCCCGTTCCATCGATGGAAAATGTCGCATACCATAATGCGAGTGGATGCCCCGATGGCGTCCAAGAAACGTTGGTCAGACCAGGTCCATTGGCGATAATGGTCTGCCAGACATGCGTTGATGGACTCCACTCAGAAATAAGCAATTGGATAGTATTCCCATCCGCTTGTGTATAGAGTTGATCCGCATTCAAGATTGTTCCATCTGGAACAAAGAAAAGATGATTCCCATTCGTCTGGCCCGATGCAGCAGGTACATCCGGGATAGTCGCGATGCTGGTGAAGGTATGCCCTCCATCGATCGATTGTACAATCGATGTTGACGCGTTGTTCTGATTATAGGTCTGACCGTATAAGGTTTTCCCGTCAACACTCACAACTGTAAATGTATCAGGTACAACCCCACTTGCGGTTACATATTGCCATGACTTCCCCTGATCGCTGGTTGCAATGAAGTGAGCGATTCCAGGTGCGCTATCCAGATGTAGCACTAATGTAGCTCCAAGTGAGACTGCTTCATCGAAGATATACGGCGGTCCTATATGATATGTAGCAAGTGAAGTCAAATTCAGCCAACTCAATGCTCCACCATTCGTGCTGATCGCGAGTTGATACGCGGGAACCAGGCCATCATTTGTCTGGGTAAAATGCCTGACATACATAAACAATGATGAGCCTGCCCAGGCGACTTCATCAATATTCACTGTCACATTGCCATTTCCGGTGGGAGGGGTAAGTTCCTGCCACGACAAACCACCACTCAAAGAGCGATACCAGGGTAAGTCATAGGTATCACTGCATGGGCAGAGCTGAGTAGCTTGCATGACCAGTTCTTGGGGATTTAAAGGATTGATTTGCAATGAGCATCCAAAACTTGTTATATTCGTCGCGTTCGCTACCCAACTATGGCCACCATCATGCGTTATCCCGATCGTAAGAGTGTTTTGATAGGCGCTAACGTTTTTCGGATCGGTTGCATCTGGCATGTTCCCACAGGCATAGCCAGTCAAAGGATCACTTTGCGCAAAAACTACATTCATCGCATAGGGAACAGTGACACGCATCCATCCCTGTAAAGATATGGTTGATTGTGGTGTCGCTGTTCCCGTTGGCAGCGTCACTGTGATAGGTTGTGGTGTCGCTGTGCTAGGTCGTTGCGTCCCAGTGGCCTCATAATTGACGATTGGGGAGGATGAATGGCTTGACCCATCAGGAGTACCAAAGGCGTAGATTGTCGTACCAATAGTCAGTGCAATGGCACACGTTGCCAGAATTGCGGCCAATATTTTGCGTCGCATGTATCGATTTCTCCTGTTTCATGACAATCTGCATAATTACAGTGACACATCAGAACCAAACAACCACAATTATGCAAAAACACCACTATATACTAACAGACGTCACGGATGCGTACCAGTAACTAGTTGGGATGCGCATGTGGTGGCGAAGCACATAGAAAAGCACCACATATAGATGGGTGCTTTGAAGTCAGTTTCCTGCAGATTGTATACCTTTTCTGCAATTGTCAGGAGCTACCGCCTTGCTACATTGCACGTTCTCAGGAAATGTAAGCTACCACCAGATGTCCAGAAGACTCGTGAACCACCGCAGGGCGCCATCGGCTATTCGCGCATGGCACCCTGCGGTGGTTCGATACATGACATTAGCCTCACAACCTCACTTGCGGCGGTTCAACGACAGCAATGTGGCTGAACTACCCGAAATATCTGTGGGATGGCGCGCCAAACGACCATGGACCGTGGATGCGCACAACCACACATAATCAGGAAATCTTCCCCATATTTCTGCGCAACAGCAACCGCAAGAACGGCGTCAGCGCGATCATGGTCGCGGTGCCACTCGCCAGCGCGGCCAGGATAACTCGCGTCGAATCGATGATCGGCTTGATGCGTACCTGGTCAGGGGTGATGATGATCACGGCAACTGGCCGACCCTTCACCCCGCCGCCACCACCGTACCCTTCCCCGCCGACGATAGGCTTATCCATTCGCGGACTCGGCGCGCTACCCGCGCCGCCGCCCAGT
The DNA here is from genome assembly GCA_027459705.1 of Ktedonobacteria bacterium. Lineage (GTDB taxonomy): Bacteria > Chloroflexota > Ktedonobacteria > Ktedonobacterales > JACDGC01 > DAIDHM01. The sequence continues at coordinate 52,723 of DAIDHM010000154.1, forward strand.
CCCAATCCCGCCTGAACCTCTGAGCACGGGATGATGACCGTCGTGCCGCGTTCAATCGGGCGTCCGAACACCGCATCCACGTTCGACATATCGAGCAGTTTGCTCAGATTATGATCGATATGTCCGGATATCGTCGTCTCTGTTTGGATTGTCGGATTTCCCGCGTTCGTCGGCGGATTAGTGGTAGTGTTTGTTGGCGACATAGTCACGCTCGCTTTCGTTGGCTGAAGTATAGGGCAAGACTGATGCCTGAAGCGACCAGCGTACCTCCGGCAACCGCTGCGATGATCATTGCCCGTCTGGTCGCCGGTGGAATGACATACTTTTTGACCTCAGACTCGCGAACGACTTCGATCCCGACCGGGCGTCGCATCTTCACATCGACCCCCATGACCTTGCCCTTCGTCACCCGAATAATCGGTGTGATGACGCGCCCCATAATGGTCAACGGGTCACCAGTCACTTCCCTGTTGGTAAGTGAAAAGCGATCTTGCAGCTGTGTCATAGGCCTAATCTCCTCTCTCGAGTGACGGAACGTCTCTTCATCGCCTCTTCTCTCGACATTTCAACTATACCCGCTGATGATCTCAAAGATCTCTCGTCTACCCTGGTTCCGTCACAAACACCACGGCTCTGACGCAGGCGGGATGCTGGTGGATGGGAGGTGCTTGTGATACATTGACCAGAGTCGTGAGGTAGGCGAGAATACCGGCACCTATACTGCTAGCAAACTTAAGGCACGGGGCGTTGGGATGGAGGCGATCCGCTGCGCCGCGGGTACCCACACAACCAAGGGAGGTCACTCAATGTACTCGTATCGGTTACTGCGAAACAGAATCGCAGATGCTCTGGCAAAAATTACCGCTGAAATGATGGCGTTGGACTGGTCGGTCGCGCTCTCGCGCGATGATTTGCGTCACCGCATCCCTCAACTCCCGCCCATTATCTATCTCCATTTGCCTGCGACGAAGCGCTTCAACAGCCCAGACGATGTCCGGCTAGCCTTGTGGGCTTCGTTACATCGATTGCACGATGAGGATGGAATTCTGGTCGATGAGGCGCAGGTCATGGACAACGGCGGACCGCCAACCTGGGGACCGGACCCATTGCTGGGCGGCAAAACACAGGAGAGTGGCAGCGCGATGGACCAGTTTGGGCTAGATGCATCCATAGACGCAAATTCAGATCTATCGGAGCAATGACCCCCAACTCATGCCACGCGACGAGCGACTCATACGTCGGTAAACGGCGGAAACTCGGCGTGAAACGCGCGCATGAGTTGTTCGACATCGATGACAGACCGGTGCATGATGGCTGGCGCGATAATGTTCAAAGAAAGGACCGCGCTACGCGCCTGGTGCAAGAGTTCGACATAGCGCAATGCGGCGCGCGCCAGAAACGCATTATATACCCGGCGATCAGTGCGAGTGACGACGCGGCGGCGATCGAGCACACCACGGCGATGGCGCAACTCTTCTAAAATGCGCTCTGCGCGTACCAGATCTTGGTCGATTTCTTTGCCGAGCGAAATTTCACGAGGAGCCAGGCCGTGGGTCCGCAAAATATCAAATTCCATTGCGCGATCGCCCTCATAGGGGTTCCTGTCCAGATTCAAGGGACGACCCGCGCTAGCCAAATTATCAAACTTACCAGCGGCCTGAGCGGCGCGGATCTGTTCATCAACCAGGGACGCCCAGGTCTGCCCAGGACGACGAATAGGCAGCACAGGCTGATCGGCACCGGACCCGGCGGAGTGCGGATCGTTTGGCAGTGTGTCGGGCATAGTGTATACTTCCCTTCTTCCCCAATAACTCGACGGGATCAAACACCTGGTTGGGTAAGGTGGTAAGCGCGCATCAATCCACTCGCCAGCCGTTCTCTAGTAGATAATACAAAAATCGGCGCATATGAAGCACTTCTCTGTTCGACATTGACAAGAACAAGGAGAAAGCTGCTTCACGCGCCATCAGAGGTGGGAATGGCTGGGGTACAGGGATTCGAACCCCGACCGACTGATCCAGAAGTGTGTGATCAGCCTTTTACCCAAGATTCCTAACTTATCGGCTTGTAGAGCGACTTTACACGGGATCATTCCTTCGACAATTGATCGGAATCAACTGTCTTGGCTTAGAGTACCATATCTTGTCAATCATGGCAGGGACCTCCGTGAAGCGAGAGTGATCGCTTTTACCAATCTTATGACTTCACGCAAGGTCCCTGTTATCCCGAACTGAGGTTAGGTATTGTGAGGGTGGTGAGAGATACCAATGAGCAGGCCGATGGCAGCAATTGCCACCCCACCAGCCTTCGTTACCCATCCTAAGAAGGTATTTTGGTCTACTGTTAGCTTACAGTATGAGCATTGGTAGTGATTTTCTAGTTGCCCTTCGCGGGCAAGAGTAAATGTACGGGTTGTTTGGCACTTTGGGCAGAAGTGCTCGATTGTCCCCTCAGCCATGATGTTTCTCCTTTGCTTATTCTCGTGATTTTTAATTGGTCTCTATTGCAAGATTATATACGTGCCTAACAATTACTTGCAAGGGTGAAATAATGGACGGAGATGAAAATTCGATTTCGCGCCCCCGATAAAATGAATTGCAATTGCATCCCATTCAACTTGACTGGGATACTTCACCTGATTAGACAAAAAATCATTGTTTTTGTAAGGATAATAGGATACAATGAAGTAGGGTTGAAACGTCTTAGCTTATTTCCTAGAAAGGGGAAAGAGACAATGACGAATAGCGGCTATACACTTTATTTGGATTCATCAAAGAATTTGGTTGAGAAGGATAGATCTGATACATATCTTCCGATATATAGCGTTAATTACGACACTATTGCCTATTTCTTTCATACAAATTTAGCAATTGGGTTTATTGGAGAATTTGCAAATAATATGAAATTGGCTGTTATTTATCACCCAGGGCAAACAAAAGATATTCTACTAGGATCATTGGCTGTTGCTCAGATAGCCTTTGCTTTTGTAGGTCTTTATAGACGGTCTAATGAACTAACTGTGTTATTGGAATCTGAGGAACAAGCGATGCTAATTCAAAAGCAACGTGAAATGAGTATAGTTGCCATGCAAACAGGGCTGAAAGTTCCGGGGCATATTCATGATTTCATGGAGCATTTCAAAGATGCTAAAAAGTTTCCGGAAGAAGGATACTATACTGATATTTTCGGCGCACCAAAATTGCGCGTGAGAGGAAAAATTCAAAAGGCTTATATTGAAAGCCACAAAAGTTAATAGCTAGTGGCCAGAAGGGATAGGATTTTTTCTCCGTCACGGTCCTTAACACGTAGTCATCATGAACTTTACTCGATCCCTCGCGAGCTCAGATGACGTGGGATCTTGTGGGCATGGTGCTTAAATATCTCGCCCAGAAATCAATATTGATTTGAAACACTGCTTGGTGACATCGATGATACAATGATCTGGATTAAAGTTGGTTTGAGGCGGGGCGGTGGAATTACAGGCATTGCTGCTCGATTGGTCAAAGCAGCAGGCATCCTTTTATCTGTCGCCATTGATCATTCGCTGGCAACATGTGTTAGGAGTAGTAGATGTTGCTAGTGAAATCTGTGGGTTGTTTAATGCTGAAGAAAGAGGGCTATTGTTAGCTGCCGCATATCTCCATGATGTAGCCTATAGTTCAGAACTTCGGGTTACTGGGTTTCATCCTCTCGATGGCGCTCTATTTGTCCGTTCGCATGGTTATGAGCGGCTGGCATGTCTCATTGCTCATCACTCTGGTGCCAGATTTGAAGCTGCGCTAAGAGGTCTAGAAACACAGATGGCTGAATTTCCTAGGGAAAGATCGTCATTAGCTGATGCTCTTGATTACTGCGATTTGTCAGTTGGGCCAACAGGTGAACGAGCGATCTTAAGACAAAGAGCAGCGGATATCTTTATGCGCTATGGCCCTGATGATGTGGTCTCCAAATCTTTCAAGATGGCCCTCCCTTATCTTGCACTTGAGGTAGGAAGAACGAACCGGCGATTAAAGGCTAAGGGCTTGTCTCAGCTTATCTGAGAGCAGGTATTCGGCTGCCAACGTAGTAGTCGTCGATCCGTTGCCTGATGGAAGAATGCAATTCAAGATGCTGTATTTCCTCGTGAGAGAAGAATGCAATGCCCGTAGATTCGTCACTGACCTTTAGTTGACCGCCGATGACTTTGCAGGCAAAGCAGATAGAGAACTCCTGCCGTACCTCTCCGTCACTGTATGCAATGACATGTTTAGGATTGGAGTAGATTCCAACGATGCCGGTTGGCTCTATGATAAGCCCCGTTTCTTCCTTGATTTCTCGATGCAGTGCGTCAACGATCGTTTCGCCGATCTCCATTGTCCCGCCAGGTAGTCCCCACAAACCATTATCGCTTCTTCGTTGAAGCAATATCCTTCCTTCGGAGTCGGTAATGATCGCCGATACCGCTGGGATGATTGTGTTTGCTTGAGGTGCGTTTGGATCGTCAAGAAAATCAGTGCGTGCCATTGCTTACTCCATTCCCACTTTCGCTCGAACAGAAGAGGCAACCATCTTTTGAGGAATGGGCGTTGCATTTGCCCATACGGCCTCGAAGTGTTCAGCAAAGTTAGCAAAGATTCCGTGTTTTCCCAGGTTCCGAAGATGGAGCAATGGAGCCTTTGAGCCATGCAAACCGTACATGTGTGGGGTTACGAACATTTCACCATCAAATCGAAAGATCGAGTTGTAAAGCGGGATGCGATGGTAAGCCATCTCGATGCTTGGCTTACCTTGTAGTTCGCGCAGGTGTAGAAGAGTGGATTTGATTCTACCTGGCAAAGTTCCACCCAGCCCCTCTTCGTCGTCGCGATCACTCACCTGAGGGCTATCTGGATCTGCGAGGGCTAATCGAATGTTACAGCCTCGTTCGCTTTTCTTAATGAGCAGCTGAGCGAGATCGGGATGTTGTTCGGGTAGAAAGAGCATTGCGTATCCAAGTAGGTCAATTTGCGATTCGGCCTTGGTGAATTGCTCCCACCAGGCAGAAACCGGAACGTCAGTTCTGCGGGCATATGCAGATATGATCTCTGACGTTTTAGGGGATCCTTCGATGGATACATCCGTTGTGCCAGGCCAGAGATAATCTTCCCTCTCAGCAAGTAGCTTTGATATAGTCCACCTATGGCGTGGGTGGGGCACTCGGCCATTCACCCAGCGCTGGACCGTTTTGGGATCTGCTCCTGTTTCCTGAGCAATCTTTCCAACATTTATATGCTTGCCAGCCATCGCATTCTTTAGTCGCTCGTTCATTATCACCTCCCGATGTACATTTAGGACGTTTGCATTATAGCATAAATCGTCCCGAAACGTCCCCATGAGTAGTTTTCTCGTCCGCTTGCCCAGGCTACCCTTTAACTAGTCCTTAGCGGGTTAGAGGAGGCGAGCAAATGGCGAAGAAAGCACGGTTGACTGAAGCGAATAGAAGCGGTTCACGCGCTGTCGTGGTGGGAAAGCACAGTTCTTCCCAGGCTTCTCCGCGCACTTCTCACGCTCCTCAAACGATGCACATGCCCCCAGGTTATTCGACTCAGGATGTGGAGGTCATTCTTGAGGCATTGTGGGGCATGTTCACTCAAAACCAGGCTAACAGACTGATCGTAGCGATCCCTTGGGACGATTCGGAAGAACCGCTCAAAGTGTCGCTATCTCGTTTAGTCAGCATTTATGAAAGCTGGCTGAACTAATTTTGCGGTCAAGCCATAGGCGACCGCTCACCAGAGAAGGAGCATTCCATGCGTATCCTGCAAGCTCGCATCCAAGGTGGCACCACTACCAGCATCACCACTCGCAAAGGCGACACCCTCCAGAAAACCCGGCTCAAGGTCATCGACATGGGCGATGAGACGGCTGGGGACCTTCCCATCTACTGGATCGACTTCCTGGGCGACGCCTCGCTGACTGAAGACGAGATCCGCACCCTCTTGCACAAAGAGGTCTCCATCGATATCCGCCGGGTCTCGCCCTCTCAGGGCAAGGACGGCAAAGCCTACCTCAACCTCACTGGTGGCGCCATCATCGGCGAACAGGGGTTGATGCAGAAACGGCTCGCGGGCAAGTCCGCCTAGCTTTCCTGGGGATGGGGTGTGATGCCTCATCCCCGTTCCCTCCTTGAAAGGACCATCTCATGTTTGACCCACGCATCTCCGAACTCCTCCTGAGTGAGGAAGCAGTCATTGCTCAGGAGGACGCCGAGGAGTCGTCTTCGTTGATCACCTTACCCGTCCCGGCGCGCTGGATCGCGCGGGTCGAACGGCTCGACCGCTGGGAGCGCCAGGCGCTCATCTTGCTGACGGCTCCCGATTGGTATGGGCAGCCCTCCCCCTTCTCCTCCTGGGGTACGCCTTTAGCTCCCGCGATCGAACGCTTGCAAGAGCAGGGGCTCGCTCTCTGGACGGCTCGGGGGGCGACCGTCTCGACCTTGGGGGAAACGCTCGTCGCGGTGCTGCTCTTGGGACAGGTCTATCCCTGTCTGACGGGCAATGGGTTTGGCCATGTCTGGGAGCCTACCATGGTCGTAGGTTGGATGCGTTGTCCAGCCTGTGAGGCCGTACGGGTCTGTCGAGCCTGTTTCCTGGCCGCCTATCCTGGGATGCCTTGTCCTCGGCAGCCCATGCCGGTCGCGTGCTCCCAGCATGCCTCCTCCGGAAAGGCGTGGTAACGATGGCAGGTACAGTCACCCAGGTCAAACGGGTGCGGGTCTCCCCGATGGACCGCATCGATTACTTCCTGCGCTCGCGGGCCTCCAAGGTCGTCGTGATGGCCCTGGTCACGAATACGATGGTCGCGCAACTGCTCTACAACTCGGCGGGGCAGCTCGTCCTGTCGAATCGGTTTTTGCTGGGCTACCTCATCGTCTCGGCGGTCTGCTCGACGTTGGCCTTCGCCCTCTTCGAGGTGAGCACGATGTTCCAGCTGCATGACTTAATGGCGCTCGATGCGTCCATCAAACAGGAAATTGGAGCAGAGCAGCTCATTCGGCGAGGTTATCTCGTGCTGGCGGTCTCCTCGGTCATCAATTTCGTGTCGGTGCTGTATTTCCTGGCCCTGGCCTGGCATACCACCAGGGGCAATGCTGCGCATTTTCCCCTCGATGATCTGCCCTCTCCCTGGAATTGGCTGTACTATGCCCTGCATGCTGCCGCGTATACGGCGGTGCTCTTCCTGGCAGGCATCTTTGGGGAACGGCCCAAGAGCGGGAAAGAGGTGGTGTTAGCCACCCAGCGGGCCCTTGAACAACAGGCTTTGGAACGCTGGCGGATGCAGAAAGAGGCCCGCATTGACCAGATGGCCCGCGATGGGGAACCGTTGGCACCAGTGGCGGCGGCGCTCGCCTCGCCAGAGACCGCCGAGCGGATCGCGGTCCTGGAAGCGGCGACGAGCGGAACGCTCACCGCCATGGATGCGGCCCGGCTCAATCTCCAGCGAGCAGGCCATGATCTCACGCTACTCGATGGCCTCCAGGAGGTCGGTGCACCGTCCGCCCTCCCTTTGCCCGTCAACAACGGCCAACGCATGTAGTTGTCGGGCTGCGAGGGAACGAAGAGGTGCCTCCACGCCGCTATTCCCAACGGGACTATGCCCGGCTCCAGGCGAATCGTGAACGGTTCGGGCTCGGGCATCTCAAAGGCAAGGGGCGTTCATGAGGGGGATGAGGATGAGCGATGCACGAGTCCGTCAGCTGATGGCTTGCACCCCTGGCCTCCTGGTCGGAGCGTCTTCCCCCGCCGGGCTCGCCTTTAGACGGCCACAGCGCGCGGAGCCGGTCAAGGAGGGGACCCTTTGGGGAGTCGCCTTGACCGGCGAGCACGGTGTGGCACCCTCTTCGGCGGGCCTGGCGGGGATGCGACAGACCACAGGAGGAGGGGGAAGCCAACCCAGCGAGCTTGCATTTCTGGCACCAACGGTCCCGTCCCCTCTCCGTTCTCGGTTCGCTCTCCTCCCACTTGACGGGCGCAAGGCACGACGCCGCCGCGCCACCAGCTGCACGGGTCGCTCCCGTGCGGAGAGTGCGGAACCCAGTATCACGCACTCTCCAACTTACATCCCAACGAAAGGCGGTATGCCATGCCGTATACATTAGTGAATCAAAACCCGGATACTGTCGTGCTCAATGTGCGGGGGAAGCTCCCTGAGGAGATCACCACAGCACTGGACCGAATCAAGGAATTCGCCCAAGAAGCGGAAGATGTGGTCCCAACGCCCTGGGAGTTCCTCGGACAAACGCTGTATTGTCGCCCTAATGGCAGTGGTCGACAGTGGCGCTGGGTGCTCTTCTGCGGGGATCATTACCTGCATCTCGACCTGGGGACGGGCAAATTGAACAACATCTGCGCCAAGGTGCGCTGTTCGTCGTTGCTCCTCCACGAGAAGGGCTTGGCCGATACCCTGGGAGCGGTGTATGCCTTCCTGGTGCATTGGCAAGGGCGCGAGCGCTTCGAACTCCAGGTGAGTGAAGTCCATCTGTGTGTCGATGTCGCGGGCTGGTCCCTCACCGATGCGGATACCCGGTGCTTCGTTTCTCGCGCCACGCCCCACGATATTCCTGAAGAGGAAGTCCAACGCATCCCGGAAACAACGCGCCGGGGTCGCAAGATTCAGGCGCTGGAATTCAGCAAGAAGGCGCCCCATAGCTGTGTGCTGTACGACAAACTCAAAGAGTCGCGCATCCATCACAAGGAATGGTTCGCCGAGGTCTGGAAGCAAAACGGATGGGATGGCGAGTCTCCGGTGTTGCGCATCGAATGCCGCTATGAGCGCGAATGGCTGCGCGAACATCAGGTCGAAGAACCCTATGCCATGCTCGACCAGCTCGCGGGCATGTGGGCCTACTCGACGCAACTCTGGTTGCGCCATGTCCAACCCACGAGCGACCGCAATCAATCTCGCTGGGAAACCTCGCCCGTCTGGCAACTCGTTCAGAGCGCGACCTTCGAGGGGGACCCAACGCCGCTAGCGCGACACAAGAAAGTCGAGCTGGATACCGAACGAGCCAAGGCGGGCTATGTGGGGTATGCGACCTCCTGGGCGCTCCGGGAAGTCGCACTCTATAACTTCCAGCATGCGGGCGGGGTAGTGCTCCAGATTGAGGACTTGCCAGAGGGATTACCGCTTTCAGCGGTAGATGAGAGTGGTGGGGGCTTCCTAGCCTGGTCGTTTGATGAGATGCAAGACTATCTTGCCAAGCGTAAGGGGGCCACATTTGTCGATCTCATGCTCCAGAAAGCCAAGCGCCTGGGTCTAAAGCTGAAGGCATAAGGGGGTACGAATGGAAGAGGACACGATCATTCAATGGCTCTTTGAAGCCGAAAGTATCGCCGAGATAGCATTGCTGCTGGCAGCATAAAGTCTGCCTGTGAATGCTGTAATCCGGGTGCTGCTCGTAGCGGACTTAGAGCCGATATATCACAATGCGCTAGCAAGGCGTGTGGCTTAAAACTTGGAGGGGGAAGATTTTAATCTTTTCCCTTTTCAATTAAGTTGTTCATCTTTTACATCAATGTATGTTGCTAATTTACGCCTAAATTGGTTGAATTTCCTTTTTAATTGTAACCTCTTAAAAAAGGAGTAGGTTGAATCTGGTATGCTGATACCTTGAAAGCTCATTATTTGATGAGCTAATCCCATGCACTCATACCAAGCTTCGCGACAATTCTCAAAATTTTCCCTCACATAAGCCTCATATTCAGTTTCTAAAAAAGATCGACGTGGGCGAGAGACAATTGGAGTTAGACGCCATTTCATAAATTCAGCTTGCGCATCTGGAATATACTTATCCATGAGTAATTTTAAGCGCTCTCTTGCCTGGAGGATGTGCTCTGCATTGTTATACAGGCTCCTTACACTTCCTATAGTTTGATCACCTAAAATCGATGTAAACATAACTTGATTGCTTTCCCAAACAATCCTATTCCAAACCGGAATAGATGAATTCACGAGTTGTATACATTTTTGAAACTCAAGCAAAGGCAAAGTGCCTTCTAAGTTCGACTCAACTTGTTGGCGCCAATATATCCTAAATGAGTCAACATTTGCATGAATTTCACTGTAAAGGTATACGTCCCAGGAAGTGGGGAAAATTGGAGCAAGCGATGGGCATGAGTAGGAACAAGCAGGGGGTAGAGTAGCCCTGCAGGGCTACTCTACCCCCTGCTTGGCGTCGCTGTCAAGGGCAGTGGGGTCAATATACTGCC
>DAIDHM010000098.1 GCA_027459705.1 Ktedonobacteria bacterium
ATCCTCTTCTTTATCATTTTTCTGGAAAGCACCTCCCTCATCTTCGGCGTTCTGGTCATGCATCAGCACCAGATCGCGGTTGATCGCGCCGACACCGATCAAATACCAATCACCATGCCAACTGACAAACCTATCAACACGACAGAACAACGCCGTATCCTGGAATCAGCACAAAATATCAGACACCACAAGGAGGCTATCACTTTTTACTTCATCGCCAATCATTTCGGCGGGGCATTCATTACCTCTGGTCTGCTTTTACTCGCGGTCTCCCATCAACCCAATTCGTTTGACCTGCCGACATTGTTGCAAGGGAACTCTGCCGACATCCCCAATGTCGATATCATCTTCTTGTTGCTCTTCATTGGTTTCGCCATCAAACTCGGTCTGGTGCCCTTCCACATCTGGGTGCCAATCGCCCATCCATCCTCGCCAACCAATACCCATGCGCTTTCGCTGGGCATCATGATCAAGATCGCGATCCTCGGTTTCGCGGAGATTGTCTTGCGCTTGCATCCCATCCACTGGTGGTGGGGCGTCCTCGTGCTCTGTGTGGGGGGCGCCACGGCCTTCGTCGAAGTGCGCAATGCCCTCTACGGCGCAGATCTCAAAGATAGCCTGGCGGACCACTGTGTCGAGAATTACGGCATTATCATGTTCAGCATCGGCATCGCACTGGTCTTCGCCAGCCAGGATGCCCCGGGTGGTCCATCGCCTGCCGTGGTCAGCCTGGCGTTAGCGGCCGCTTTCCTGCATCTCGCTTTTCACGCGCTCTTTAAGAGCCTTCTCTACTTGAGCACTGGCGCGGCGTATCAGTTGACTGGCAAAGATCATTTTACCTTCAATGATCTGGGCGGATTGATTCACTCATTTCCCCGCACCGCTTTTTTCTTTGTGGTCGGCAGCTTCGCGATCGCCGGTTTTCCCCCACTCGTGGGATTTATTTCCGAATGGATGACCATTCAGTCGTTTGCTCTCGCGATTGTGCGCGTGACCAACGCGCCGAATCTGAATGCGACGCTCCTCATCGCTTTGCTCGCGAGTGGATTCCTGCTCCTTACGGCATTTGCCATGACGGCATTTGCCTTCGTCAAGATGGCCGGGCTCGTCTTTCTGGGACAGCAGCATATGCCGTCCGCGAGTGCCACCAGCGAAGTCAAGCGGTACCTGTCGGAGCAGCTCATCGATGTCCGCGCTGGTTACCCGCTCGCGCCCTTGCAAATCGTTGTCATGGGGACGCTGACTGCTCTCTGCTTCTTGCTGGGCCTGACCCCCTGGCTGAGCATCCCCGCGATCGGCGATATCACCGCCACACTGGGCTATCCACTCACCCCGATCATCGCCGCCCATTCGCCCTGGCAGGGCGTCACGCTGGCCATCGTCGACGCGACGACGCAGTATCGCGCGACCCTTGCGGCGCCATTGTTCTATGGTCTGGGGCTCACTGGTCTGATTGCTTTGATGGTCGCCATCGCTACCCGGCAACCACGCGCAGCAATGAAACCGGTCTACATAGGTGGTGGTGAGCCACAGCGATTTCCGTTCATGGCGAAAAACTTCGATGCCCCCTGGTCAAAATTCATAGAGATCACGCAACTTGGCGTGCGCCACGCATCCCCTCACCGGCAAAGAGTTGACCCTCGTTCAAGATCAGAGAAAAACGAGGAAGCAGCTCTTTTGCACGAGGAGGGTCAGGTTCCAACGACCTTACCCGGTGACTCCACGGTGTTTGCCACCTTCCGCACTCTGTATGGGCTGATTGTTCAGGGAATCGGCTGGCTGGCGCAACGGGCGGGGGCACTGGTCCAGAATGGTCAGTTGCGCCTCTATATTTTTTATATTCTGGTCGTCTTCATTTGTATTCTCGTCTACATCGCGCTGTGAGGAGATGGTGATGCCTACATATATGGATTTGCGGACCATTGGCATAGGGGCACTGGAACTGCTCCTGTATCTCGTCTTCGCCCCGATGGCTCTCGGCGTCAAACAACTGGTCTTCAGTCGGCTACAACGTCGGCAAGGCAAGTCGATCTATCAGCCATATCTGGATATCTACAAGCGATTTCGTCAGGTGCCACCTCATCAGCAGCATCACCCTACGACGTGGATCTCGCGCATCACCCCGATCATCGTTTTCGGGAGTATGCTCTTCCTGGCGTTGGCTGCGCCGCCTTTCGGGCTCAATGTCATTCCACTGGATCTCATCTCGGCTATCTATTTGATTGGCCTTGCGCGCTTCTGTGGAATGCTCGCGGGAATGGAAGCCGGGGTACCGTTCACCCAGATCGGCGCGAGTCGTGAGATGTTCGTCAATATCCTCGCGGAGCCCATCCTCTTATTGGCGATGGTCGCGTTGGCCCAGCGCTATGGCACCACGGATCTGCTCAGCATCTTTCAACGAGGACCGCAATTCATGCTGACCAATTACCAATCCTTTCAAGATTCATTGCTGTCCTTTGGTCTCTTCATATTGGCTTTGGTGGGCGCTGCGGTGATGGATGTGGGCATCATGCCATTCGATTACCTCCCCTCGCATTATGAGTTGACCTATCGTGGAAAAGGGCCCCAATTAGAGTGGACAGGTTGGCAATTAGCCCTTATCGAATGGGCGGAGAGTATTCGCCTGCTCTTCTTCCTGACTTTACTGACCAGCCTTTTGCTTGGTCACCAATCCGTGTTGCCGACCCTGCGCTCGGGCGGCCTGGTGCCACTGCCACCAGGTATCTCGATCGCGTTCTCGTATGCCATCAGCATTCTGTGCGGATTGGTCTTCCTGGCAATCTATGAGGCGGCCAATGTCCGGTTGGCCTTCAACCGCATTTTCTCGCCCTGGCTGGCCGCCATCGTCCTCATCTTCTCCGCGATCTTATTGAAAGCCTATTTGTAAGGAGGTGGCCAATGCACATCAATCTCCTGCTCCCGATCTTCCAACCGGAGATCATGGGAGCCCTCGCCCAGTTTCTACTGGCCGCGATCCTCATTTTCCTCATCCTGATGGTACTGACCCATAACGTGGATGCCTCCATGCTCAGGTGGTACAACCTGCAAAACACCGCCCTGGCACTGTTACCGACCGTACTGGTCCTGGCGCGTCGCCTCCCTCTGCAGACGTTGGGGCTGGGGCAAACATACACGGAAGCCGCTCTGGTCAGTGGCGGTATCCTCTTATTTCAACGTTTTGCCATCAGTCGCATGATCTCGCTCATCACCGATCTGCATCCTGTGACGGAGATCAAAATATTACAAAGATTGGGGATTACTCGCCTCCTCAGCCTGGATAAGATGCAAATGGTGTGGGCGAATTTCCGGGATGAAAATGTGGCGCCACAACGCGCTATTGATATCGCCGTGATGAGCTTCTTGCTCCTGGCAGCGTTCTTTGTGGCGACCCGCATCGATCTGAGCTTTTCCGCGTTCGATATCTTCAATCTGGGCACATCGCTGACGCTGCTCCTCGGCGGACTGTATATCGTACTCAAAGTATCGGATATGCTCTCACAGATCTACGGTTTCCTGGAAATGATCAGTGGGGTCTACACCGCCGCGATCTATTTCTTTACGCGTTCAACCGCCACGGATACAGAGTTCATCTACGTCACTTTCGCATTGGTCATTGCGACCCTCCTGACCGTCGCGATTCTTTTCTTCGTCATCCCGCCGCTGCACGAAGACTCCCGATCCCTGCGCGTCGATGCTCAGAAGACGCTGAACGATCGCCTGCCCGATACGCGAAGCCCCCTTGATCATCCGGGAGCATAGTGACCTGTATAAGGAGAAGATGATGTTATTCGGATTTAATTTGTCGGTGATACTCACGCCGATCGTGCAGAGCATGGGACCTTTTTGGTTGATTTTTGGTATCTTCCTGCCACCGTTGATCATGTCCGGTGTCTTCTTCATTGTCTATCTCTTTAGAAACCGAAGTTCTGCTCCAAATACATCTGATGGCAATAGTAGGCCTCGCCACACAAAATACAACTATTTACTTACCTTATTTACCATCTTTGGTTCGGCCATCTCCGTCCTGATCTCCTTGCTGCTGATCTACGATCTTTCGTTGAGCCAGAAACCGGTTACCTGGCAATTTTTGTTCTTCAACTTCACCGTCGATAGCCTGAGCGCCTATTTTCTGGCGGTGGTGAACCTGGTCGCCCTCTTTGCCGCGTTCTTTACCAATCGTATCAATGAACTCGGTGGCGATGAGCCGCCCATGAGCAGCTTTCACGCGCTCTTCAATGGGTTCCATGCCACAATGCTCCTGCTCCAGATGCTCGATAACCTGCTGATGGTATGGGTGATGATCGTGCTGACGACCATTATCTCGGCGCCGCTGATTGGGTATACCAAAGCCTACAATCTCAAAAATGTCGTCGCGGCCAACACCGAGGAAGGGGGGGCTGATGACGATGAGGTCAGCGATGTCAGCTCTACCGAAGACGAGCTCGAGGGCGAGATCCGACGCGATGAGGATGTGCCCGCAAGCGTGGCGAACAGCCAGGATCGCGCGGTCCGGCCATTGCTTGAAATCATTACATATTTTGAGCGTCGGGCGCGTGAAGCTTCATGGAAGTATATCGTCCTCTCCTCAGTGGGCATTGTCTTTTCGCTCTTCGGCACCATCCTCTTTGTGGGTGCCCTATCGCCAGCCACGCCTTTCAGTCTGAGTTGGTCGAATCTGGCAACCGGATTAGCAACCGCGCAATGCACGGTCAACGCTGCCGCCCCCTACTGCGTTACCTCGACAAATTTGATGCAGCTGGCTTTCCTGCTGATTGTCTTAGGCTATGGCACGAAGGCCGGTCTTTTCCCCATGCATTCCTGGCTCCCAGATGGCCATGGTGAAGCGCCTTCTTCCGTCAGCGCGATGCTCTCCGGCGTTCTGCTCAAATCCGCCGTCTACGTGATCGTGCGGTTCACCATTCTGGTCAACCTCGGACTAAAACAGAACCAGTCCGCGCCCAGCCAATTTACTTCGATCACGTTGATCATCTTCGGTCTGGTCTCACTGGTGGCGGCGGTGCCATTCATCCTCAACACAAACGAGACCAACCATTTCAAGCGCGTGCTGGCCTTTCACTCCCTGCAACATATGGGCATCATCGTCTTCGCCTTTGGCCTGGGTACCCCTCTGGCCATCCTGGGGGCGCTCTTGCACGTGCTGAACCATGGATTCACCAAGGCACTGATGTTTCTGGGGGTCGGCAGGATTTACCAGGCTTCTTCGTCACCAAGCCAGGCATTGAAAGTCAACCAGATTCAGGGGGTCTTTAAATCCATCCCGGTTGTTGGGGGAATTGTCGCAATCGGCGGTGTCGCCCTCGTCGGGGCGCCCCCTTTTTCGCTCTTCCTCTCTGAACTCCTGATCCTGGTAGCAGCTTTACAACGCGCGCGGAATGGTCCTTTCGAAATCGTCATCGCCATCATCTATGGTGGATCCCTGGCCATCATATTCGCTGGTTTGATGGTGCATATGAGTCGCTTTTTGCTCGGCAGACCGGTAAACAGCGCAGAACCAGCGGATGTATCCACGCCCAACACAATCCCACCGTCTGCGACGGGCTCGCCAGTGATGGCGGTCAGTTCCAATAGCTTGCCGCCGAACACACCAGAGACGGCGGTCAGTTCCATTAACTCGTCGCCGAACAGCGAACCCAAAAAACGGATGTGGCATTGGGCCATACCGCTCTTCGGGCTGCTGTTCCTCATTATCTATAGTACGTTGTTCACCTTCCCATACAGCGAAGTCCTGAATCAAAGTGTCCACATCATCTGCCAGGAGGGTATATGCCAGTGAAATTGGCGAAAATAGAGTGGTGGGGTGCGCAATGGGATAAGGTGCATGCCAACATCACGAGGCCACCTGATCCGCAGGATCCGGTATTCCGCCCGGATCTCCATGCCTATGCCCATCTCTGTACGCATGAAAACCACGCACATCGCGATCTTGCATCCGATTTCCACGCGTTTTGCGCCCATGAAACCATCAAGAGCGAAGCGAGCGAGCTCAATCTTTTCTTTGATACCGCCACGAGCGAAGAGGCAAGCACACTCCATGAGATACCTTATGTCCGCATTCGTCTCAACTCCAAAAACCTGTCATTGCGGTTGCTCAAGTTGTGCCATGAACTGCCACAGCAACGCGGGTCGCGCTATAGAATCGAGAGCGCGCGCTTGATCGATATGTTCGTTGTTGAACCACTACCCGGACAACTCGAGATGCACTATCTCTTCGCGCCTCCCAAAATGCCGCAGGATTCGATCACAAAACAAGAATTGGATGAAAGAGTGAGATCCGCCACTCTTCGGCCACTCCTCTGGCTGGTGCGCTCCGGCCTCACCGCTGGCGATACCTATCCTTCCCTGCTGCCTGGCGCATTGGGGGGCGAAACATTCTTCAGCACGGGCTTCAGTGAGGCAGGCGCCTTTGAAGCCGCGATTGCCGATCTGTATGGTCTGCGGGCTGTTACTGCCAGTGGCGTGATGACCCCGTATCACTCGGTGCTCTCCGCGCATGCGTATCCCAAACCAGACAGCAACTTCCACCCGATGCTGCGCCGCTTTTCTCAAGAGGACCTCCGCTCCGCCATCGCTGATTGGCGTCGCGCGCAATCCCTGGCGACTGCCACGACAAATCGTCAGTCGAAAACAGACAAAGCCGATACGATCTTCACCTTCCCGGTCGGGCCGATCCATGCGGGGGTCGCCAATGCTATTCAGTTCAACATCACCACCGAGCATGAAGTCATCACGGCGGTTGATCTGCGCTATGATGTCATGTATCGCGGTATCGAGAAACTGTTCTTGACCTCACGAATCCGCTTTCCCGCTGACTGGAACGATATCGAGCAGTATGAACACGACCGGACTGTGCCACGGAAGCGCCAGGTGCAGGGGTGGCAATTCGCGGAAGGCGTGACGAGTGACGCGCTGTATGCCCACAGTCTGGCATATTGCCTGGCCGTCGAATCGTTGTATGACGTGAAGATTCCTGATCAGCTCAGTCTATTGCGCGGCATTTTTCTGGAATTCGAGCGCATCGTCAACCATGTGACGGCCTGCGCGCGCATTGCCCAGGATGTCGCGCAGGTGTTCCTGGCGTCCAATCTCTTCACGATCCGCGAGTATCTCTTGCGCTTACAAGCGGCGTTGACCGGGCACCGCTTTCTTGCTGATCTCAATCGGGTGATGGCGTGCAAGCAGAATATTCCCTGGTTGGAATCTGAGCGGATGTGGGATGTGCTGGATGAAAGTGTCTGGTATGCCAGTGATCAGAATTTCCGGACATTGCGCAATATGCTCAAGGCCGCTTCGGCTCAGATTGCCCTGATGGTCCGTCTGCCCGCGATGCGGAATCGCCTGGTCAAGACTGGCGCGATTGCCGAGCCCACCGCCGCGCGCCAAGGTATCACGGGATTCGTGGCACGCGCGGCGGGGCTGGAACACGATGCCAGGATCGATTTTCCCTGGGGCCCCTATGTCGCTTCTTCCATCAGTGAGGGTTTGAGGGCCACGCTGAAACTGGATGCACAGATGCGGCGTCAGGGAGATATCCTCTCGCATCTTGAGTTACGCCAATTTGAGCTGCATACGTCGTATACGATCATCCAGCACTGCCTGAATGCGCTTAGCACAAACCCACCTGTATCACCAGATTCGTGGAAAGTTGTAGCGGGGACCATACCGTTCCGCGCAAATCTCAAAGGGTTGGCGTATGGCTTTGGTATCGTCGAGAGTTTCCGAGGTCCTGTCAGTTATACCCTCGTGCTCGATCCGCAACGCGAGCTCATCGCTTGTCATATAGCGGATCCGTCGATGCACAACACAAGCGGCTTCGCCACTGCGGCACGCAACGTCGCAATCGGCGATTTTCCACTTTTGAACCATAGTTGGGGACTCTCTGGCGCGGCAATCGCCAAATGAGAGCCGGGAGGATCGATATGCGCGAGGTGGCTCAGCCTGGTCATCCATCGGTACGGAAAGATGACTTGCGGGTAAGGTTTTTACATATACGCGTGTTTTTCCGTTGGATACGAAGCACATACCACAAGAATCACGAAGATCCCAACGGATTGAAGAAGAACGATGGGCTGGGTCGGCCCAATGTTCAGAATCTCATCAGGTATCTCTCGGAGGCGAGTTTTTTGCAGCGTCGAGGATTTGCGGGGATGCTGTTGCGACGTATCGGACTCATACTTTTTCCCCATCACCTCGTCTCGCAGGATCTCTTCGATCAACACTATGGCATTGGGCAGTTATTCGAGCGACTCACGCTGATCGTTGGCGTGGTCTGCCTGATCGGCGAAACGTTCTTCCCTGGCTATCTCCCTTTGCCTGGCTTTGCATCCGATATCACGCTGGCGGGTTTCATTCTGCTCATCGTTGGCCTTATGCTGCCGATCTTCCGCACACCAGGTCGATCGATCAGCGTGCGCCACCTGGACGCTGGCTCAGCGGGGGGCAGCGATATGGAGCTGGCGGCGATTGAACAACCATTCTATGATGCACAGCGGTATGGCATCACCATTGAGGCTTCCCCACGCCATGCCGATGTGATCGCCTTGACGGGGGTCATGACGCGTGGCATGGAACCGATCATCCTCAACACCCTGGTCGCGTCGCCAGGCGCCAGGGTGTTGCTTATCGGCCAAGACGCTATCGATGGGGGCATCTTTCGCGACTCTTTCGCGCTGATGGATCGCAAGGATCCCCCGGAGGTGCTCCGAATGATCTTATCAGAGACCGCGCCCCAGGCGGACGCACCTTCTGCGCCAGCGAGCGCCAACCAGTTTATTGCCTTGCGCCAGTGGCCCCCCAGCCCCAGAGATATTATTGATGCCATCAAGCATATGGCTCAATCCAGATCCGAACGCGAGCGCATTGATGGCCAACGGGTCGATCTCTGGCGCACTCTGCATCCCAACCTCGACTCATCCAATCGAGCGGACAACAGCATCTGAACTACATGCGGCGCAATGCCTCGCGCGGTAAGATCGCATGCACGCCTAATACACCGCCGTTGACCAGTTGGGTGATATGCAGATCGACCGCGACGCTGGCGAGTGCCAGTGCGGCCTGGCGGCCAAGGGAAAATGCTTCTCCCATGAGCGCCAGCATATCCTCCAGGGCGATCATCGCGGCTGTATGGAGATCTTCGTCGAAACCAAAAGTGATCTGACCGGCGGGGGTGGTCGCGCGCGGCATCGTCAGAGCACGATCGGGTAGCAATTCAAAGGTGAGCGCGACGTGTCGCATCGGGCATTCAATCGCGAGCTGACTGAGTTCGCCATCGCCTTGCGCGGCATGGCCATCGCCGGTGGAGAAGAGCGCGCCAGGTACAGCAATCGGCAACAAGAGGGTACTCCCCACGATCAACTCTTTGCAGTCGATATTGCCACCTGGCGGGCGGGGCGGTGTCGTGGCATGAACTCCCGGTGTGGCGGGCGCCACGCCCATCACCCCCATGAAGGGTCGCATTGGCACGACGAAACCATCCTGATCGCGCGCTGTTCCCGTGGCGGCGTCCAGCGTCCACAGGCGTCGATGCTCCGGGGCGTTCGCGATGCCGAGGCGGTCATTGATGCGACTCGACCAGCCTCCCGCGATGTTCCAACCCCAATCGCCCGGGATAATTGCATCGATATGCACCGCCAACGTCATCCCTGGTTCCGCGCCACGCACCACGATCGGACCACAGAGCGCATGCCCACGGTCCAGATCTGGATCACGGGGTGAAAATTTCGCTGGTCTGAGTCATGGATCCAACGGCGGCGGCTCCAAATTCCAGCCCGCGTCAAGGGTCTGAAAAAGGACGGTATCGCCCGACTCAATGGTTAAGACTGGTAAGAGGTCGCGACTGAAATGGCCGTGCAGCGTTGCGCGTTCCAGAGGTAGCGTATGCGTCGCCATGGGGAGGTCCTCCCACGTATGTGAATAGGTGATCGAAAAAACGACTCGTATGCGGAGGCAAGACCGCGTTGTCTGCACCTGATCGGGTCTGCATGGCAGTGATCATACCGTGCCCGCTGGTTGTGGCGCCACAACCAGCGGGCACAAATACGCACGCAGTGTACCAGATCTGGATTCAGCGCACGATAATACCCACAATGGATGCCACGAGCACCAGTCCCGCCAGCAGTGTCACCAGCCAATCATACGATGCGGTGTGTTGTTCGAGTCGCAATTTCAGGATGCGTTGCCGCGCCAGGACATACGAAGCCAGTGCGGCGGCGAAATACGCCCCTCCTGCCTCACCATGCACGAGCAAGACCGCGAAGAGGATCAGGCCGACAATCAATGAGAAGCCAGATTCCATCAGTTGGGTCGGGACGCGCCTACCACCGACGCGCTGATCCGATGACCAGATGCCCCAGCGCGCCGCTGTGAGCGGCCCGCCACAGCAGCCCCCGAAGAAACAGCCCAGGCGCCCGACCGCCATACCAAACATCATACTGGGGGCGATGGTATCGAAGAATCCTCCAATTGATTGATGTGCCAGTAGATTCAGGG
Organism: Ktedonobacteria bacterium; assembly: GCA_027459705.1. Taxonomy (GTDB): domain Bacteria; phylum Chloroflexota; class Ktedonobacteria; order Ktedonobacterales; family JACDGC01; genus DAIDHM01. The sequence goes on from DAIDHM010000098.1 coordinate 10,507, forward strand.
CGATCGCCGCGAATGTGCCACCAGCGATGAATCCCTGAATGCACCACCCTTCCCAGCGGTGTTCTGCGCGGTGCTTGACGAGGAACCAGATCTTCGCGCCGACAAAGCCAACCAGAATGGCCTCTACGGATATCGCGAAGGTCGCGCTGCCGCTGGCATGAGGGCTACGCAAGACGATGATATGTTGGAATATCAACGCGACAATAATACCGGTCACGACGAGCACTGGCCAGATCAGCGGGATGATGCCGGGCGCCCGCGCCAGCGGGAATTGCGAGGTTTTCACGGGGTGCGCATGCTTTGTAGAGGCGCCCCAACTCTGCCAAAGCGATGCTACCAGGTCGTGATCGGTCGCCTCGGTAGCGGCAGGTGTGGAATTTTTCGCGCCCCGCAGGACAGACTTGACGGACTGCACTCGCGCCGAGACCGTATATTCACCAGGGTTGACGCCGTATACCTTGGTCGTCACGGCGATCGGACCACACCCCGCCACAATGCCTGTGACCTCTTCATCCTGGATGAATTGATCGCCCGACTCACGCGGTCCCTCCATCACGCGCTGTCCGCTGAATCGCACGATCACAGTGCCGCCATCCGCAGCAGGCTCTGGATCGAACCAGTGTGTGATGGTGAGGCTCTCTTGCTGGGCGCGTTCCCAGATCGATGTGGGTGGCGTGAGGATGGGCACCGGGGTCGGCGGCGGTGTCGCTGGCGTCGCTAGCTGTGTCGCTGGCGGTGCAACGACAGATGCTGGAGTGGGTGGCGCGACGGTTGGCTTCGCCGGTGGTGCGGTCGCCACGGAGGAAGTGAGCGTTTTGATAACCGCCGGGTTTCCCGTTCCAAGCGAGGGGTCCGATCCGGGCGGAGAAGCCGGTGGAGGTTTAGGGGTCGTTTTGATGGCGGATTGCCGTTTTCGAAGCATCGACTTCTGTGACATGAGCTAACTCCTCGCGATCTGCGCTGTGCTCCAGGAACCGCTGTCGGCGATGGGTGTGCTCAGCACTGCCCTGCGCCTGTGTTGGGCGATGGTACCGGAGAATCCCCCAATTGATTGATGTGCCAGCAGATTCAGATATAGCTGAGTCGGGATCGCGCGCCAGGCCCCGGTTAGGCATCGCGTGCGCACCACCGCAACTCTTGATACTGTATAGTACCAAAAAATTGTAAAAACCAGATGAACGTGCCCAGATCGCCAGACAAACTGTGGCGTGAGGGCATGCCCAAAGCGATCGCCAGCGTGTGGGTGGTCCGTCCATGCCATCGTAGCGAGAGATGGGATCGACTTTGCCGCGAATAAGATATCATGCTAGAGAGAGCAAGTCCAGGCTTCATGGTGCTCGGCACAGGGGGCGCTGGGAGCGGGTGTCCCGCCCATGACCTGGGCAAACTGGCTGAACAAAGGTGGGCACAACCACATGACACAACCGATACCAATCGATCAGGTGACTGGATCAAGCTTGATCGATGCATATTTGGGAAATCCGCGCGCGGTGGCGGGCTTGCGCCATGCTGTCGCCGCCAATCAAGTGGGGCATGCGTATCTGATCACCGGACCGGATCAGATCGGCAAGCGGACACTGGCATTGGCTTTCGCGCAGATGTTGCAGTGCCAGCAACGCGGGGATGGTGGTCGATCCGCCTGTGGTGTCTGCGTCCATTGCCGCAAGGTCGCCCATGGCACGCACCCCGATGTGGTAACGATGAGTCTCCCCAAAGACAAGCAGAGCTATTCCATTGAACAGGTGCGGACCCTCATCACCGAGGCGTCATTGAAACCCACCGAAGGTTCGCGGCGCATCTTCCTGGTCCCCGATTTCGAATTGATGACCTTGCCTGCTACCCAGGCGTCATTGAAAGTGCTGGAAGAGCCGCCGCCCACGGCAATGATCCTCCTCACCAGCGTCAGCACCGACCTTTTGCTCCCGACGATCCGCTCGCGATGCCAGGAAGTGCCCCTCTCTCCCGTTGCGCCAGCGGATCTGGCGGCAGGTTTGGTGCGGCAAGGTCTGGCTGACCAGGCTGAAGCGCTGGAGGTGGCGCAACTGGCGGGTGGGTTGCCAGGGTGGGCGATCGTTGCGCTGACGCGACCTGAGGAATTGGCTGAACGTCGCGCGCTGCTGAACCGGCTCAACGCGCTGGCGCGGGCCTCACGCGCGGAGCGCATTACCCAGGCCGCGACATTTGCCGCTGACAAAGCCAGCGCGCAACAGACGCTGGCGCTGTGGTTGCCGTGGTGGCGCGATGTCGTGCTGGCAGCGCATGGCGAAGGCGCAATCGTGCGCTTCACCGCAGATCGCCCGACGATCGAAGCGCAAGCGCGGGCGTGTGGCGCCGTCGCCGCCGAAGCATTCGTACGAGCACTCATCCGCGCCATGCGCGAGTTGGACCAGAATGCCAATCCACGGTTGGTCTTCGACGTCTTACTGCTCGAGTTACCTGGCTGATTGCGGGCATGCAAGCGGATGATCCGATTTGCCCGGTTTTTTGGTCTGGGAAAACAGCCAATTGATGACGGTGGTCTCGTAGAGTATCAGTTGCGTATTCCAGATCTCGTGTCCACCACGATGGTATTCCGTGTAGCAGATATTCCCGTCCACGGCCTTGAGTGCCTGTACCATCAAGCGCGAGCCCGCGACAGGAATCGTAAAATCGAGCGCACTGTGGAATGCCCAGATCGCGACATTGCGGGCATTCGCCGCATGGCTGGGATCACCCGCTCCTGAGATCGGGATTGCCGCGGCGAAGATCGATGGCCAACGTTCCACCGCCTCCCACGTGCCAAAGCCTCCAAGTGAGATGCCTTCGACATACGTGCGGTGGGTATCGATTGCGCGATACGACTCCTGGAGGCTTTTGACTATCTCCAACGCCATCATCAGGGGAAGACTGGGCGACGCCCCCATCGTAAATGACTTCACTTCGACCGGTACGTTCACCCAATACTGGTTGGGTTGGAGTTGCGGCACCACGACAAAGGTCGGCCACTGCGTTTGTACGCTGGGGGTGACGAACGCCTGCACGTAGTTCTGGTGGAGCAACATCTGGCGATCCTGCGGGATCGTCGCCAGGTCTGACGCGCGCTCTCCACCGCCATGCAACACCAAAACCAGCGGATAGTGCTTTGTTGGATCATATCGAGCCGGACTATAGAGGTAATAGGTCATGCTATGCCCAGCCTCGTCATGATACACAAACGTCGCGAAGTCGCCCGGCGCGGCGTGGGGAGCATCACCCAACGGCGGCGTAGAAACTCCCACGGGATCAATGGTCTCAGAAGGGATCGTACCTTTGGGAACCTTTGCCACCTGCGGCTGAGGAGGATCCACCGGATGCGTGGCGGTGCGAAATTCCGCGGCCAGATAGGTACAGAGCAAGACAATCAGCATCACGCGCACGGGCAGGGTGAAAATCGATACGTTCCTTCGCTCTGGCTGATGTCGCTTCCGCGGCGGCAGCGCGAAGTGGGCCATTAGATACACCTTCTCATCTGCTGTGGAATGGAACAGTTCACATAATACCATGCCTGCCCAGGTGATCGGCGAGAGATCAGCATCTATTCGAATATTTTTATGGCAATCTCACATATGTTTCTCATATTTTGCTCAGGGGAAAGCAGGGCAACGTGGCGAAGAATGTGGGTGGGAGGCTGTGTGACCAGATGGACTGTTGCCGCTGGCGTGGACAGGATCTTTCCAGCACGCAGCGGACCCAGTATAGCGGTGCACGCCAGGCAGATACGTACACACAGTGATATCAGGCAACATCTCTGTGTTTGACACTCCGCATAGGCTGAAGCCGTAGCGGATTCTTAGTTCAGTCTGTCAGCTCAATCGGTGCTGTTACCAGCGTCCGACTGGAGGCCATCAGTCCCTAAGCGTTGCGCCGTCTTGCGACGACCCGTTGCCATGTGCCCCACGGTACGGTCCTGTGTCAAGAGTCCAAGAGCTACAGCCAGAATGTTCAACGCAGCATTGTGGTCGCGGTCCAGGATCAGGCCACAGTGCGGACAGACATGGGTACGTGTGCTGAGCGTTTTTTGCACCATGTTCCCACAGCCGGAACAGTTCTGGCTGGTATAGTGGGGTGGTACCGCAATGACGGGAATCCCATGCAGTTCGGCATAGTAGTTCACCCATCGCAAGAACCGGCCCCATGCAGCATCGGAAATCCTCTTGGCAAGTGTGTGGTTCTTCACCATGTTAGCAATCTGGAGGTCTTCATGGGCAATCAAGTCGCTAGACTGGATGAACGCGCTTGCCGTCTTACGGGCAAAGTCTTTGCGCTGCCGCTCGACCTTTAGATGGGTTTTCGCTAACTGTTTGACGGCTTTTTTGTAGTTGTTGGATTGTGGCTGCTTGGCTTTGCGTTTTTCCGGGTCATACTTCTTTGAGACCCGACGCTGAAGCCGCTTGATTTTTGCTTCCATCTTCCGCAGGAAATGGGGATTGGCCACGGTGAGTCCTTCAGAGTCTGTGTAGAACTCCTTGAGCCCAACATCCATCCCACGTTCTTTGCCTGTGGGAATATGCACCACGTTGCGCACCGCGTCCACACAGAACTGGACATAGTAGCCATCGGCTCGACGGATGAGCCGAACCCGTTTGATCTGGTTGAGCGGGAAGGCGACCACATCCCGCGTGCCGATCATACGGAGTCGGCCAATCTCCAAGCCATCGGTGAACGTGATGTGCTTCCCGTCGGGGTCCAATTTCCAGCCCGTCACCTTGTATTCTACACTGCGGTTATCATGCTGGAATTGGGGATATCCTTTCTTCCCAGCCTTCTTTGCTTTGCAATGGGCATAGAATCGGGCGATGGCGGTCCAAGCTCTATCGGCTGACGCTTGGCGAGCCTGGGAATTAAGCTTCGCGGCAAAGGCGAATTCTTTGGCTACTTGACTGCAATAAACTTGGAGGTCGTTGGCCCTGACGGGGTGGTCATTATCGGCATCCATCCAGAGACGCAGGCACTTGTTGCGCACAAACTGATTCACGCGGATCGCCTCATCGATGGCCGCGTATTGGGCTGGTTTCCCGTCCAGTTTGTACTCAAATACCAGCATTTGGCGTATACTTTCCTTACGTGGTTGATTGGGCGGCAATATACCGCTGCATCGTCTCACTACTCACATTGCCAGCAGTACTGGCAAAATGACTTCTTGTCCAGAGAGAGGGCATGCGCAACAACTCCGGGAACTCCTGGCGAAGCACAAAAGCGGAGTAGCCTTTGCATTCCTTGACCACATCGGAGGCAGGAACGGATGGCCAGACACGGATAACCAGATGAATATGGTCTGGTTGCACCGCTCACTCCAAAATCGCCCAGCCCTTTTCGTCGCATTTCTGCCGGATAAGGACTTCACATCGCCGACCAATTTGGTTCACTAACACACGCTTTCGCCGCTTGGGGCACCAGATCAGATGGTAGACGATGAGATGTACATGAAGCTCATCGTATTGGTATTCTAAGTTGTTTCCCATGTAGAAGTTCTCCCACAGAAACAACATAATTGTCAAGCGTGTAGTCTCTGGCTAAAGCCCACGCAAGCCCTTACATCCGCATGGCCTAAAGGCACAGCGGCTTTACGGGCTATATCTGTAACCTGACATAGTCGCACACCCTCCCCTCCCTCAGCACTATCGACGTGCCGCGCATTATGCCCCCATCGTGCCTGGACCATCCAGTGACACCGGAAGATTCGGGCACAATGGAGGCTGACACTAACTGGTATCACTCTTCGTATGCCGGCGCGCATGAGGTGGTTATTGCGCGGTCAGCGATCCTGTCTCTTCAATCATGCGTCCCCGCGTCTCTGTACCCAGGAACAATACCGCCAGCGCACCGACGACCGCGACGAGCGCGACGAACACATAGGAAGCACTCACACCAAACCCAGCGAGGACGTAGGCCATAATGAACGGCGCCAGCGCGCCTCCCAGGAGCCTACCGATGCCTTCGATAAAACCTATGCCCGTCTCGCGGATACTGGTCGGATACTGTTCCGCGCCATAGATCTTGATCGCGGGATCCACTCCGATGCCGAAGAACGAGAGCAGCATGCCGCAGGCCAATGCTAAGGCCGCCGTATGCGAGAAACCAAAGAGCACGGCGGCGAGCGCCGCAATCCCCGTAAAGGCGATGATTGTCCCTTTGCGTCCGAAGCGCTCCACGACATAAGCTTCCAGGTATTTGCCAGGAATCGAGACCACGACGATCAGCGCGGTCATGAGAAAGGCATTCCCAATCGCATAGCCCTGCTTGACGAGCACGGTTGGCGTATAGGTCTGGATGGCGTAAAAGACGAAGAGAATGCAGGGGAAGGCGATCCACATCATGATGGTACGCAGGAAATATCGACCCTGGAAGAGCAATCCCACCCGTCCATGCGGCTCGTTGATTGTGATCTCTTGCGTCTGAGGTGCTGGCAGCGTACGTCCGGTGCGGCGTTCGATCGTCGTCTCCAATTTGCGCAGAACACGCTCCGCGTCACCTATGCGGCCTTTCGCCTGATACCACCGTACGGACTCTGGCATCCAGCGCATCAGGATCGGGACATACAGCAACGGCAGACTGCCCAGCCAGAAGAGCACGCGCCAACTCATGGCGCCAGTGAGCTGCGGAACCAGGAAATACGCGGCGAGTGGCGCGAGGAAGTAGCCAATCGAGAGAAAGGAATCCAGGACTCCCGTCGTCGCTCCGCGCAGTCGTCGCGGCATATATTCAGCCGCCATCGCGTAGGGAATCGGGAAGACCGCGCCCATCCCGAAGCCCGAGACAAAGCGGAGCGCGATCAGGATTGGCATATTCGGCGCAAAGCCACAGAGCAGTGTGAAGAAAGCATACCAGGCGGTACCCACGATCAGTACGCGTTTGCGCCCAAACTGATCCGCAATCCAGCCAGCCGGGATGACCGCGACAACGATACCCAGGGTGGATGATGCGACGAGCAATCCCGTCATGAAGGTGGTAAAAGTGTACTGTTTCTGCAAGACCGGCAAAACATTGCCAACGATTCCGATATCATAGGATTCAATGAGCCAGGCGATGCCCGCCAGTAACATGATGCTCCAGACCTCGCGGGTCATTGGTAAGCGATCGATGCGCGCGGCGATCGAGGTTCGCGAGGGATGTGGCAAGGAAGCGGATAAGGCTGCGGAGGTAGATGGCATACGTGCGCTCCTTTGAGGTGCCAGCAGGCGCGCAAATGGTGTGGGGAGTGCTTGGCGCGCCGCCTGCGGCGATGTTGTATACAGGATACGCGAGATTTCTGAAAAATTCCTGTACCTCTCTCATAGAAATTTTCATTTGACCTCGTTTTTCTCTCTCTGTGATGGACCTGTGAGCGCGACCAACGTTTTGCCGCAGGACGAACACACGGTGCCATCACAGACACCGCAGGTTATAGCGTACTATGCCTCGGATCTGGCCTTCAGATCCTGCGCGACCCGGGCAAATCCGCGCCGCAGATCGCCAACAAAAAGCAGCCAAAGCAGCGGTGCGAGGATTCCCTGAAAAGCCTCGCTGGTGGTATAGCGGGTATGGCCGTCATCGATCACTGTCAGATACTGATGGCGGACACCGCGCAGAAGCCAACCAGGAAGACGCGTATCCCATGCCAGATGGTGTGCTTCAGCATCCACGGCGGTGATCGTCTCGACACTCGTCACCCGCAACCGCGGGCGCATCCGCACGCGCATCACCAGGCGCTCGCCGACGGCGAGTCGGCTTGCCTCCATCCCCGGGACAAAATGGTTCCAGGCCTGATAGCCGGGGAGATCGCATAGGATCTCCCAGACGTGTTGTAGCGGGGCATCGATTGCAATCGCGGCCCTGACTGTGAAAACCGCCATACCAACACGCCTCTCTGCTCCCCAAAGCACAAAATAACATGAGTCTTGTCTTGTCCGCTATCATGCTGCCGATGATCTGATGCGCGACAAACAGCGCTATGCTAGTGGCGCGCTCACGATACTTCAGCAATATGGGCCAGCGCCTGGAGCCCTCGCTCGAGCGCGCTGAGGTCCTCATCGGTCAATTGGTACAGCAGATCACGCAGCCGATCCTCGCGGCCCAACCGTAAACGCCGCACCAATTCCCGCCCATCCGGTGAGAGATGGAGTTGTGATCGCCGTCGATCCGTAGGATCTTCGTCGCGTTCCACCAACCCGGCTCGCACGAGGTGATCTACCAGCATGCTTGTCGCTGGCCGTCCCAGCTTCAAGATATCCGCCAGGCCATGCAAGGAGATACCATCATCGCGGATCAAAACGATCAGCGTCTTCAGTTGGGTGAAGGTGATATCCAGCGTCAGCCAGTCGGTCTCAGTCTCCGCCATGATGCGTTGCATAATACGGTTCTGAGCGCGAAGCGCGGCGGCGATCAATGCCTCACGTGCCTCCATAGCATTCCTCATTTCCTTATGCACACTGCCTGTGGATACTCCTCAACTGAACTTTGTTGAGAAGTATCCACAGGAAACACTACGATATCGACGAGGGCAGTGATTGTTCGATGTATCGCGTGCTTGCTGTGCCTCGGTCGCTTGCCAGACCAGCGGCATCTCCTGATCCTGGCGGGAGTCAACTACTCGCCAGGAGCGGGCAGGCCCGCAGAGGCAGGTCGAGTGGGGAGCGGACGTGTGGTGGCGCGGAAGAGCGGCGATGGCCACCAATTCCAACGACCCAGCAACACCACGATGGAGGGCACCAACAACGTCCGTACCAGGAAGGTATCCATTATGACGCCCGCGGCGATACCAAACCCAATTTGTTGGATCTGCGCTGAACCAGGGCCATTGCCCGCGGCGATGCCCAGGATGGCAAAGGTGCCCGCCAGAATGACCCCGGCGGTAGTAACCGTCGTCCCGGTGATCGCGACCGCATCACGGACCGCGATGCGCAAAGGTTTGTGCAGTGCTTCCTCGCGGATGCGCGTCATCACCAGGATGTTATAATCCGAGCCAAGCGCCATCAGGAAGACGAACATCAGGAACGGCAAGACGAAGTTGACACCCGCCTGTCCAATGATGTGTACGAAGAGGATCGCTACCAGGCCGAGCGCCGCCAGATACGAGAGTACCACACTGGCGACCAGGTAGATTGGCGCCGTCAAACTGCGCATCACCCCCGCGAGCAACAGGGCGATCAGCAGCGCCACCAGCGGGATGATATGGCTCAGGTCGTTGGCCGAGATGGTATTGACATCGTAGGCGAATTCATTGATGCCGAAGATGCCGTTCTGGTCCGCGCCCGATGCGGTGGCGGCCTGGCTCACCGAATTTCGCAAGGCGGGGACAGCGTTTAATTCTGTCGGTCCGCTGCCAGTGTCTTTGAGGATGGTGATGAACACCACTGTCTGGCCATCCGCGCTGATATATTGCGAGGTCGCGCGGTAGGCGTTATACGCCTGGACGGGCACGGTGGCGGCATAGACCGCTGGTTCCTCGGCGGGCAATTGCTGAGGAGGAGGCAAGAATTGATGCAACTGTGTCAACTGCGCCACAGTCAGCGGAATGCCATTTGGCGTGAGCGGACCCAGCACCGCCTTGACGGCGGCAATCGCGCCCAGCTGCTGTTGGGCAGTGGCGAGCGACTGTGGCGATGACCAGATCGGCTGGGGATAGTGGAAAATCGCCTCCGTGAGCGAGGTGCTCGTCCCAGGATAGTGCAGCGCAATCAGGTTCGTCCCCAGGGTGGAATCCGCCCCGGTCGGTCCACCACCCTGATCCGCAAAGCCAGTCGTTGGGCTATTGATCGACCCCAGCGCCAGACCGCCGAAGAACACCGCGCCAATAATCAGCGTGATCACCGGACGCTGGATCATTCCGCTGGTCAGGCGGCCCCAGAGACCGGCATCCTCCTGTTCCACAGGCTTGGTCGAGGTTGGCCAGAAGACCGCACGCCCCAGTATCGCCAGCAGGGCGGGCAGTAGTGTCAGGCCAGCCAGCAACATCAGGAAGATGCCGATTGCCAGCGCCGGACCCAGGCTCTGATAGAGGCCAAACTGCGCGATGACGAGGCTGAGTAGCGCGGCGATGACCGTGAAGGCCGAGAAGGTGATCGTTTCGCCAACAGTGCTCACCGCCTTCACCACCGCGTCAGGCGGCGCCAGTCCACGCCGCAATTCCTCGCGCATACGATAGATCAGGAAGAGCGCGTAGTCTGTTCCCGCCCCCAGGATTAAGACAATCAGGATGACCTGGGTAATGCTGGAGACCGAGACATTGAGATGGTTAGCGGCGCCGGTGATGACCGGACCTGAGAGCACCAGCACCATCCCTGCCGGAATCAACGTCACCAGCGGCGCGAGCGGGGCGCGGAAGACCGCCAGCAAGAGCACGATAATAAAGATGTAGGTATAGCGCGTCGTGTCGCGCTTCGAGGAACTTGTATTGGCCGCGTTATCGACATTTTGCGCGACCTGACCGGTCAGGTGTATCTCCAGGCCAGCGGGAGCGCCGACCTGCGTGAACGTCGTGCGGATATTTTGCACCAGCGTCGCGGCGGTGCCGCTGCCGTTGGCGGGCACGGTGGCTTGAATGGTCGCCTCGCGCGCCTGGCCATCCTTTGAGACGCCGAGATCGCGCACGACCGTCACATTGGGCAGCGTGCGAATGGTCGCTTCTGCCTGGTCAATTGCGGCTTGATCAGCAACGGTCAGCGGCCCATTGTTGCGCGCGGCAATCAAGGTCGCTGATGCCTCTTTCGTGATCTCAAAAGGGGCCGCGAGTTTTGAAGCTTGAATGCTGGGCGCGCTATCAGGTAAAAATCCACTATTGCCACTCTGGGTGATACTATCCAGTCCCGGGAAGAGCCGCACACCTGCGACCGTGATCACCAGCCAGGCGATCAGCACAAACCAGCGAAATCGCACCGCAAAGCGGCCAATTCCGACGAATATCTTCTGCATCGGTTCTCTTTCTTGTCCAGATCCAATGTGCGGCAGAATCCTCGCAGCCTCCTGCCGTTCGCCGTCTATTATAGCGCGTCGAAGCAAATTATTCAATAACGTTGAATAATTTAATCAAAAACTAATCATTCCTGGGCCCGGGTATCGACTCTTGAGAAAACCGCGTAGTCGCGAAAGGATTGCACCCCAGTCTGGCTCGCGCTGGCATTTCATCCAGGAGTGGGGTATTGTTGACGGAAATCGACAAGCGTCCGCGCCTGGACTTTGCTATTCTTTTATAGAGAACTGACCAACACATCACTCGTCTGGAATTGACCGTACCGCTGTGAGCGAGAAAGTCGATCTAACGGAGGAACTGGGCGATAATGTACCCGCTGGTAGTCATTTCGTCGAGGCGGGCATGCGACTTCTTCAGATTGACTGACAGATGTTCCGGTGGCCATCGCCCAGTGCGCGGGAGCATATTGCGGAGGAAAACATGCAACGGTACACACACAACAGACGTGAGATCACGCTGATCTTTGCCCTCATATGGTTGTTGGCTGCTTGTGGAAATACCTCGACCAGTGGCGGCACCACCACCCCAGTGGCTGGTGCGCCTGGTTCTGGAGATGGTACAGGCGGACTCCCCCAGTTCGCGCATATCGTCGTGGTGATCGAGGAAAACCATAGCGCCAGCGCGATCTATGGGAACGGTGACGCGCCATATATCAACCAACTGGCTGGACAGGGAGCAACATTTACCGACGCGCACGGCGTCGCGCACCCCAGCGAGCCGAATTATCTGGCGCTCTTCGCGGGCACGACTTTCGGGTTAACCAGTGATGCCTGTCCCCAGCATTACAGCGGAGCGAATCTGGCCAGCGGGTTGAACGCTGTTGGGAAGAGCTTTATTGGCTATTCGGAGAACCTGCCCAGTATGGGCTTTACGGGGTGTAGCGCGGGCGGCAATTTCTTCGTCGCGGACTATGCCCGCAAGCATAATCCGTGGGTGGACTTCGCGGCGCTTCCGGCCAGCATCAATCAGCCGTTCAGCCAGTTTCCCAGCGATTTTACCAGGCTGCCAGCCGTCGCTTACGTCATCCCCAATCAACAAAACGACATGCATTCTGGCTCGGTCGCGACGGGCGATCAGTGGTTACGAACGCACCTGGATGCCTATGCTCGCTGGGCGGCGCAGCACGATAGCCTGTTGCTGATCACCTGGGATGAGGATGATGGCTCGGCCGCTAACCAGATCCCGACGATCGTGGTAGGCGCGCATATTCGTCCAGGGCAGTATGGTGAACTGGTCACCCACTACACCGTCCTGCGCACGATCGAAGCCTTGATGGGGGTGCTCCCATCCGGATCCGCCGCTTCTGTTCAGCCGATCAGCGATATCTGGCAATGATCATTTGCCACCAGCCATCGGTGGTAAAAACGCAATCTCGTCGCCCGCGGCGAGGGGGGTTGTCGCATCGACGAATGTGCGATTGCGCGCCGCGACACAGCGATCCAGGACAGGCACCAACGCGGGATAGCGCTGGATCAGCCAGGCGCGGGCATCGGCCATCGTGGCATCTGGCGCGAATTCGACCAGTTCAGAGGTCCGACCCGTGATCTCGCGGAGCGCCGCGAAGTAGCGTAGAGTGATTGGCATGCTGTTCCTCGGGCGCGCGTGGTAAATGGCGCGCGATGATATCGAGTAACTCTTTGGGATGGTAGGGTTTGGTCAGGACATCGACACACCCCATCCGCAAGACGCGTTGCCGCTCCATCCGACTGGCACTGGCGGTCAGCGCGACGATCGGGATATGATCGTACACGCTCTGGGAGCGGATCAAGCGAATCATGGTCATCCCGTCCAGGACAGGCATGGAGAGGTCGGTCAAGATAAAGTCCACCGGAAAAGCGGGCGTCGCCGCCTGACCAGGTAGCAGCGATCGCGTCCACTGTGCCAGGCGTTCCGCCAGCAGATCCAGCGCTTCGCGTCCATTGGAGACCGCGATCGATTGATATTGGACGAGTTCAAGGACGCGCTCTGCCAGGATCCGATTGGCCTGATCATTTTCCACAATTAAGATTATGGGCGGCTCGCGCAGGAAGGGCATCATGGCGTGTTTCCCCCATTACAACCAGACTCGCGACTCAATCCCCAGGGCGGCACGACATCGGGCAATCCGACGGGAGGGCGCTCATCCGGCCCTGTGTATTGTACCATGTTATACAAAAGAGGGCCATAGGGCTACGCCATATTCCTCAGTGGTCCTCCGCCTGACGTGGAATGATGCCGAGAAAATTACCGCGATGTGCTTGCCAAAGGCCATGGCGCTCGTTCAAGCTGACCAGGCCCTTACCATTGCGGGGTCGCAAAGCCCTGAACCATTGCGGACTTTGTGGTAAGCGCTCAAGGTATAAGTGTAAAATACTCTGGGGAACGGGCGAGAGAGCATGGGTGAAGCGCTCTCTCGCACCAGCATGCGCCTCACGTGAAAACTACCCGCGCTATTCCGCCGCCGTGCAGGCTGGTCTTCTCATCACCAGTCACGGTTGAAGCCTCCTTGGAGTGAATGATGCTACCTGTTCTTGCTGGCGTTCTAGCCCTGTTGGTCTATGGCTTCGTGCTCTGGGATGTCTTCGAGACGGTTGTTTTGCCGCGCCGTATCCGGAGAGGCATTCGCGTCACCTCGATTGTCTACCGTTTGACATGGAAGCCCTGGCGCGGTATCGCGCGCAAGATACGCCAGGTGCAACGCCGCGAATTTTTTCTGAGTCTCTACGGTCCGCTTTCGCTGATCGTCCTATTGGCCTCGTGGGTCATCATTTTGTTGCTCTGTTTCGGTGTCATCCAGTGGGCGCTGGGATCACATCTCAACACGCCAGATCATTATCGGCCGACCTTTGGCACCGATCTCTATCTCAGCGGGACGACGATCTTTACGCTTGGCCTGGGTGATATCTCGCCGCAGACCCCCCTGGCGCGGTTAGCCCTGGTGCTGGAGGGCGGCACGGGTTTCGGCATCCTGGCGATGGTGATTGGATATTTGCCAGTCATTTATCAGGCTTTCTCGCGCCGCGAGACGAATATCTCCTTGTTGGATGCTCGGGCAGGTTCGCCGCCGGTTGCCACCGAGCTTCTCCGTCGCCATGACCAGGAACACAAAGATGATATGATCGCCTTCCTGCGCGACTGGGAACGCTGGGCGGCGGAATTGCTGGAGAGCCATCTTTCCTATCCTTCCCTGGGTTTCTTCCGATCACAGCATGACCGACAGTCGTGGGTAGGCGCGTTGACCATGATCCTGGATGCCACCGCCCTGGTTCAATCTGGCCTCATCGCGAAGCCCATCAAACCGGCCCTCTATACCTTTGCTATGGCACGCCACGCGATGGTAGATCTCAGTCAGATCTTCGCGACAGCCGTTGATGGGATGCCAGACCGTCTGCCACCAAGCGATCTGGATCGCGTACTGCAGGTCTTGCGATCCACTGGCATTGCCATCAATGATACCGCGGAGGGGCGCCAGAAACTCACGTACCTGCGTGGTATGTATGAGCCCTATGCCCAGGCCTTGAGCGGTGAATTAGATATGGATCTGCCTCCCTGGTTGCCCGAAGAAGGTAGCCACGATGACTGGCAGACGAGCATGTGGGAACACGATGGGGCAAACATGCCGACTTACGATGCCATCGATGATGCCGTCTCACTCGGCTAAACTCCATCGTACGGCAGCGAAGGTCATGGTCGTCCCGCCGCGCGCTGGCGGATCCGAATGAAGATGGCGATGGTCGCCATGGCCAGCGCAAAGATCACAAACGCGACCCGATACACGACGGCATACGAGGCCAGCGTTGCCGCCAGGCCGAAACCAGGGAAGAAAACGATCATCGCCAGGCTGAATAGCCCCGACTGAAAAGAGAGTATCGTCGCGCGCTGTGCTTCAGGAACCCGCGCGTTGAGTGTCGTGCTGATGACCGGGTTGAGTACGGCTACGGCAACCTGCAACGGTATGAGGTAGCCGATGATATTGGCTATTGGATGGATGCTGCCCAACATGGCAATCCCCCCCATCTCGCTGGCCAGACAGCCGATCAAGATGGTCGGGGTGCGCCAGTGCCGCATGCACATCGGCGCGGCGGCCGTGCTGGCCGCGCTGATCGCCAGTGCGGCGGCGGTGATGATGCCGATGGTGGGGATATCGAAGCCCAACACGTGGAAACCTAACTGGGCATAATAGAAGATCGTCTGCCAATAGCTCTCGGCAATCGCGCTGATCGTGAGCAATGCCAGCAGGATGGGATCGGCCCAGGCGACGTGCAGGCCCAACCAGATATGCCGCCAGGGATCGCCGCTCCACCAGCGTGTGGATGGGGTGGTGTGCTCCGGCGCTGTCTCTGGCACGCCGAGCAGCGACCAGGTGCCGAGGAGAATCACGACGAGCTGGGCGAGGAATGGCAATGCCAGGAAGATCTTGCTCAAAAATCCACCTGCTGCTACCCCCAGCGACTCACCAACGGTCGAGATGACGAAGAGCGCGCTATAGATGGCGCCGTAGTGCCGAGTATGGGCCTTCGGGTCCTGCGGGTCGACGGTAATGGACCAGAGCAGGGCTTCGCCCGCGCCACCGCGGAAAGCATAGGCGACCCCGGAAATCACGAAATTCAGCGCGATCAATGGCGGAGTCGGCACCAGGAAGAGCACTAAACTCAGCGCATTGAGCAGATTGGCGATGATCAGGCTACGGCGCCGCCCGGCGAGATCAGCGAAGGCGCCGGTCGGCACCTCGGCGATGAATTTCGCGATGTGGAAGATCATCTCGTACATGCCAATGGCGAAGGGACTCTGACCGCGCTGCACGAGATAGATGACCCAGACGGCGTTGGTCAGGCTCAGAAAGCTCAGCGTGTTGTAGAGGCCAAAGCGGACGAGCTGACGGCGATGAGCACCGTGCGATGCGGTTGGGTGTTTGGCGAACATGGTGGGCACAATCCTCTTGAGACACAGGTCGCCGCGAGCGGCGAGACAGCGTTGAACGTGGGAGGAGCAGTGCCTGGGGCAGACGTCAGGCGAGGCGATCGACAGGCAGCCACCGTCGCTCGCTCAGCGATTGAGCGAGGCGATCTTCATGTGGCGCCGTGTCTCGCCGCGTGCGCGTCAGCGCCAGGCTCACGCGGCGAGGGTGCCCGTTTTCCATGTTCCGTGGACGCGCAAACAACCGTCGGCCTTAAAGGTTGGGGCGCAGCGGCGGCGGTTCAGCGCGGAGATACTGAGCATGAAACCAGTATAGCATAGTCGGAAACCGACGTGCGCACACCGTGCATTTCCTGCTCATGCGTATACTGGCTGAAGTACTTGAAAATCCACGCGAGGATCTCGTCTAGCGCAACCAGGAGGAGTTGCGAACGGATCGCATCGCAGTGCCATCGATCAGCGTCAGGCCATCCCCAACTTGCTGTGATGTCCAACAGGTTTGTCCATTGCTCAGACTGAAGGGGGCACCTTGCGTATGTCGGATAACTCTCTACCTATGCGGCCGACCAACACCCCGTTCGATACTATCCGTCATGAGGATGAACGTGGGGCGTACTGGACAGCGCGCGAGCTCATGCCACTTCTGGAATACAGCACATGGCAGAAGTTTTCAGAAGTCCTTCAGCGCGCGATGGAGGATTGCGAGAAAGCTGGCCGCCCCGTAGATGAGCATTTTAACCTTTTGGTTAAAAACCCCTCGCCGAAGGGTGGGCGACCACAGACAGACTATCGCCTGACGCGCTATGCCTGCCGCCTGGTGGTCATGGCATCGCGCGTCGGGGGCGATGTGGCGGCCCTGGCGCGCACATATTTCAGTGATATGGTCGATGCCGCTGAAGAGGCTGATATCGCTGAGTGGCAGCAACGCGCGATCCGATCTTACATCGCCAAAGGCTATTCGCTGGAATGGGCCCAGACGCGGGTCAAGGATATTTTGGCGCGCAACGCCCTCACGCATGAGTGGTATGTGCGCGATATCAGAGAAGATGAATATGCGATCCTCACCGACCAGTTGCATATGGGAACGTTTGGGCTGAGTGTCGCCGAGCATAAAGCGCTGAAGGACTTTCCTATCGTCAAACGCGGCAAGCGGCTGACGTATCGAGGTGATCTGCCGCCAGCGATGACCATGACGGAACTGGCGCTGAACACGCTGGCCAGCATCGCCGCACGCGAGCTGCATATTGCGCGCGATTCACGCGGCCATGACACCATCTCGCGCGATGTCGATGATGCTGCCCGTATCGCGGCAAACGCTCGCCGCGAACTGGAAGAACAAGCCGGGCGGCCGATCGTCAGCCGCCGCAATATGGTACAAAATCCGGATGGAGGCCTGTGGGCACGGTTGCCTAATCCAGATGATCCCGACGGCGAGAGCGAATACCCGCATGACCGGTGGCGGGTGAGCCGCGCCGCCTGCCGTCTCAGCGGAAGATGCGCGGCCCCGTGTTGTCCTTGCGCGACATAATCGCCGCGTCGCGCGCGCGGTCCGCCAGGGAATCCGCCGCGAAATGCTCCTGCCAGCGCGCGGGCGCATTGTGGCTCTCGCCGCCGTGCGGTGTCAGGCGCGTCCGCACCCGGCAAAGCACGGGCGTGTTGACGGCGCTCCCCGCGATAATCACCTGGCCTTTGGAGAGCGCTGGCAGGTTGCGCAGCAACTCATGGCCGACGCCCTCGATCGCGGTCGCCACAGTCTTCTGATCCACTTCGTTGACGATGCGCATTATGCATTGGGTCTGGCACTGGCTCAGCACATCGGGGTCCAGCTTCCCCGGTCGCTGGCTGATCAGCCCGATGCCCAGGCCAAATTTGCGTCCCTCCGCCAGCACTTGCTTCAGGATCGTCGTGGAGAGCACCTGCGCGTTGGCGGGGGCAAAATGGTGCGCCTCCTCCACCAGTACAAAGACAGGGTAGGGAAGATGATACTCATCGCCGGGATGCGTCTTGCCGCGATCCGTATCCATCCGCGCTTTATAGAGCCGCCGCAGGATCGTCGCGACGATCACTTGCTGATCGCGGTCATCGATCTCGTTGATCTGTAAGATCGTGCACTGGCCCGGCTGGAAGAGTTCGTGCAGATCCAGATGTTGCGTCGCGCTGAAGACCATCTCGTTGTCGCCGAAACGCGATTGAATCTTCCATTCCAGCGCTCCGACCGTCCCGCTGTCGTCGCGCGTCCCATCCTCGCCGCCAGCACTGTCTTTGATGGCCTTGACCAGATCGCTGGCCGACCACGGCGCCGTGTGTTTGCGATCTTTCATCAGCCGGAAGCCCTGGGTCAGCAGGTTATGCTGCTTCTCCGTCATGTCCGGCAGCAAGGTCCGCAGATCGCTCAGTTCCAGTGTATTGAGTCGGACCTTCACCTGATCGTGCAAGAAGACGCGCGCGGCGGCGCGATATGGGCCTAATTCGCCGCCACTGGCGGTTCTTCCACCGGGCGCTGCCGCGAAGGCGGCATGGTTTGGCAGCGTCTCGAGCGTGTTATATTCGCCATGAGGATCGATGATCAGGACGGCCGCCCGATTGTATGGGCGCATCAATTCCTCGATCAAGACACCCGCCAGGTAGCTCTTGCCGGACCCCGTGCTGGCGATGATCGCCAGATGCGTACTGACCATCTCTTTGACATCGACCACGATCGGCACGGCTCCCGGATCGCGCGTCAGCAGATCGCCGATATGCGCGCTGCCGACCGTTCCCACGGTCTTTTTGCTGAGGACCTGCGCCAACAGGGTATCGTCGGCCAGATAGATTGGTCGACCCGAGAGCGGCGGAATCCAGGGATTGACGAAAGTGCTCATCGCCGTGTCATAGTAGCCCATAATCGCCACGGTAAGTTCGAAGAGGTCATTATTGCTATCATCGAAGCCAACCAGTGCGGCGACCGTCGCGGGGGGCACCTCTGGCTCGGCCAGGAACGAATCGGGGTATTGCCGCACGGCGCGCCGCTCGACGATGCGCCCCAGCACAGTCCGCGCCGCCGGACCGTCGTCCAGCGCGTACCAAACATACTCGCCAGTGCGCAGGATGTGGTGCGTGTCCCGTGAGATGAAGGTAAATTCGTGCGGAGTCTCACCAGGCCCCTTGGTGATGCCAACCGGAGTGGATGCCGCCATGCAATGCTCCCTTCAAGGACGCCGTTAGCCGGCCGTCTCAACCGCCAGTTTCCATGCCAAATTGCGCCGAACGATCGCCAGCAGGCGCGTGTATTCGGGAAAGATGGTCTGCAGTTGATCCAGGATGCGAAGGGCGACCTGTGGCAACAGACCGTTCGGCTGCGCGATGAGTTGTGGCAAGTAGCCCATGTGCAGATATGGCGCGCCATCCATCGGCAACGGACCCGTCGCCGCGCTCTCATCGGCAAAACAGTGAAACGCTCGCACTACCGCGTCATCGATGGGCGAGACCACCGCGCCCAGCGCCAGCGCCAGTGGGGGAATGCCATGTTGATAGCGCACTGACCCATCGGCGGCACTGGTGGCTGTTCCCAGAGCCAGCAAACGGACCAGGGTAGCCTGCTCCGTCAGATAGTCGGGGGTGAAGACCGCGCGTTGCGCATTATCAGCCGAGAGGCGTGGCCCTAACGAACCAAAAGCTGGATTTTCCAGCACCGTATCATAGAGCACGCCGATCAATGCATGGCGTATGGAAGTATCGTGACTATCGCCAGGCAAGTCGACTCGCACGAAGCGCCCGAAGCTGTAGTCGCCCGGCGCGGGTGGGTTGGCGATATCCTGGGGTCCATAGATCTGGCACCAATAGTGAATGTGGGTGTCAGAGTTGACGATCGTGCCGATGGGCCGTATGACCGGGTTGGTCGAATATGCCGATGTTGGCGCATCCGTATGCTGCTGTCCCACGCGGGTCTGGCCTCCTTCGCTGACACGGCGCGGTCAACCGGGTAACATCCCCATATCCGCGCGGGGCTGTTGCGCGTATCGCACTCCGTATGTACCTCTGCTCACTATACATATATCTCACCGGCAATGCACGGTGCACAGGACTGGCCAGGATGGCGCGGGGGATTCTGGGACCTTTGGCCGTACCTGTGCAACAGAGAATGCCGATTTCATGAGGTGTACCACAAGAAGCGCGTGGCGCCGCCACCGCGGGGAGCGGACCTTCCGCCCCGGAAAGGAACCCATATTATGAGTGCTATGTATCGATCAGAGCCTGAGCCTTCGGACGACGAGTTTGACTGGGATTTCTTGCTCGACTTGCCCGATGATGATGATGCCCTCTCGGCGATCTTGCCATCGGATCTGCCGTTGGAGACACACCTGGCGCTCGATAAGCTCTTCGACGAGGGGTTCACCTGGGAAGAAGGCATGCGCTTGCTGGCGATGCGCGAACATTATTACGAACATCCCGAGACCCGCGAACGCCTGGAGGCTGACCCGCATATCGGCTTCGTCCGCTGGCTCTATCAGCGCGGCGCCTTCACGAGCTAAGGCGTCTGCCCGCCGTGCCTATAGGGCGGGGCCGTGCCCATCTTACTGGATGTACACGGCCCCGGCGTGAATGAGAAACTGCGGGATGTGAATACTCCTCACTCAGTTCCATGGTGATCATCGCTTGGCCGAGACATCGACCGTGCGACTCCCTGGGGAGTCGTCGCTGTCGTGGTCATGCGCTGGCGTACATCCAGCAACAAGACCGCTTGTGTCCAGGTAAAGCCAGTATCCACCAGGTGCTCCAGTGCGAGTTGATCGGCAAAGGATGTATCTGGAGGAAGTAAGAGATTTAGCATCTCTTCTTCCGGCAGTGGACCTTCCGCATCCGGCACATCTCTACCAGGCGCATCGCCATCCCAGGGTTCCCCAGGCGATGGGCCTTCCGCAGGCCATGGCGTTGTTCCCATAAGCGTCACGTTCCTTTCCCACCGCGCCAGAGGCGCGACGGTTGCTGGGTCGTCTGACGCGTCATGCGTGATGCTACGCGCGAAGATCTT
>DAIDHM010000168.1 GCA_027459705.1 Ktedonobacteria bacterium
CACAGGGAAACGGCCATGTCTGGGAACATGGAGAAACGCTTGGGGACAGTTGGGCCACTGGCCTGATGGTGCAAATCATCCGGTTAAGTCCTCTGGTTGAACCAAGAATCCGCTATGGCTTCAGCCTATGCGGAGTGTCAATGGGACCAACCGTGCCGGGGACGATCGTACCGCATGGCGCGCGCGTCCCTGGAACCCCCTATGTGCTGGACCCGATCACCGCAGCGGCGCAGATCGGCTGTATGAATCGCTGGTTGGACTACAACGACACCTGGCTGGCGGCGGAGTGGGGCCATCCATCAGATAACGCGGCAGGCATCCTGGCCGTGGCGGATTATCTGAGCCAGACGCGGCGAGCGGAAGGCCGACTATCCCCAGGTATGGGACCGCTGACGATGCGGGATGTATGCACCGCCATGATCCAGGCTTATGAGATCCAGGGTGTCTTCGCTTTGGAGAACCGGTTCAATGGCGTTGGCCTGGATCACGTGTTGCTGGTGAAGGTGGCGACCGCGGCGGTGGTCACGCGGATGTTGGGCGGGGGCCGCGGCGAGATATTGAGCGCGGTGAGCAATGCCTGGATGGATGGCGGGACGTTGCGGGCCTATCGTCATGCGCCGAACACCGGGTCGCGTAAGTCCTGGGCGGCGGGTGACGCGGCCAGCCGCGGCGTCGCGCTGGCAATGATGGCGATGCGCGGTGAGATGGGCTATCCGGCAGTGCTCACGACACCAACATGGGGTTGGGAGGCAGTCTTTTTTGGGGGCCAGCCTCTGCGACTGGCGCGGCCATTTGGCAGCTATGTGATGGAGAATATTCTCTTCAAAGTCGCCTATCCGGCGGAGTTCCATGCCCAGACCGCCGTCGAAGCGGCGATTCAGTTGCATGCACAACTGGTGGCAACGAACGGGCACCAGTCCATGGGGTTTCCGGAGGACTGGTGGCGACAGGTGGCGCGTATCCGTATCTCGACGCAAGAATCGGCGATCCGCATCATTGCTAAGGACGGTCCGTTGCATAATCCCGCAGATCGCGATCACTCGCTACAATACATCACGGCGGTCAGTCTGCTGCATGGCGCGCTCGACGCCACGATGTATGAAGACGCTTTCGCCGCCGACCCGCGCATCGACGCCTTACGCGCTCGGATGGAGGTGGTGGAGGAACCGCGCTACAGCCGCGACTACCTGGATCCCGAGAAACGTTCAATCGCCAACGCTATCCAGATCTGGTTTGTCGATGGCTCAGCGACCGATGTGGTGGCTGTTGAGTATCCCCTCGGACATCGGCGGCGGCGCGCGGAGGCCCTGCCATTGTTGGAGCGGAAGCTGCGAGACAATCTGGCGACCTGTCTGACGGCGCGGCGTGTGGATACCTTCCTGCAACGCACCAATGATCTGGCCACATTGTTGACTATGCCCGTGCCAGATTTCGTGGATATGCTGGTAGTGTGAAGCAATCCGCCCCCGTGTGTGCGATAATCTAGAACGCGCTCGCTGAAAATATTTTGCTGTCTTGCTGATCATCGTACGCTCACGCTCGAGCACCCCTTCAGCAGGGGGCCAGATGCCAGATGGTCTGGCGCCAGTCCGCCGCGGGTAATGAGATGGATCACACAGACCCAACCAGATATTCCGGAGCCTCCGGAAGTCAGATAGTCCTGTCCCAGTCCAGTGCCACGTTAGAGACGACGCTCAAACGCGTATTTGGGTATGACGTATTTCATCCAGGCCAACGCGAACTCATCAGTGCGCTGGTTGAAGGGCGCGATGTCTTTGCGCTCATGCCCACCGGCGCTGGCAAGTCGCTGATGTATCAACTGGCGGCGCTCCTACGCGCTGGCACTGGCATTGTCATCTCACCGCTGATCGCGCTTATGCAAGATCAGGTGGAACGCCTCAACGCGAATGGCATCACCGCTGCCTTCATCAACAGCACGATCAGCCCAGCGGAGCGGCAGGCTCGCGAGGCGGCCACGTTGCGCGGGGAGATCAAGCTGATCTATCTGGCGCCAGAGCGGCTGATGACGCCCACGACGCTAGCCTGGTTGGATGCTCTCCAGCAGAGGAATGGACTGGCCTTGCTGGCGATCGATGAGGCGCACTGTGTCAGTGAGTGGGGGCATGAGTTTCGCCCGGAATATCGCCAGATTGGCGAGGTACGTGGGCGCTTCGACAACGTACCGACGGTGGCGTTGACGGCGACAGCCACACCGCGGGTTCGCCAGGATATCCTCGCCCAACTTGGCCTACATGATCCATTGGTGCACATCGCCAGCTTCAATCGTCCGAATCTCTATTACGAGGTGCGCGCGAAAGATAAAACCAGTTTCGCTGATCTTGTAAAGACGCTGCGCGAAGATCGCGAGGCTTCGACGATTATCTATTGCCAGTCGCGACGCGGTGTCGATGACCTGAGCGCGTCATTACGTGATGCGCACATCAACGCGTTGCCTTACCACGCGGGTATGTCCACCGAGGATCGGCGCGATCATCAGCAACGCTTCGTGCGTGACGATGTGCCGGTGTTGGTGGCGACGATTGCCTTTGGCATGGGCATTGCCAAGCCCGATGTGCGTCGCGTTATGCATTACGATCTGCCGAAAAGCCTGGAGGGCTATTACCAGGAATCGGGTCGCGCCGGTCGCGATGGCCTTCCAGCGCTCTGCCGGGTCTATTTCAGCTATGGAGATCGGATGAAGATCGCGCATATGATCGATCAGCAAGAAGCGGAAGATCAACGGGCGCTGGGTCACGAGCAGTTGCGCGCGGTTATCAATTGGCTGCAAGATTCTTCCTGTCGCCGTCGCGCGCTTGTAGGCTATTTCGGTGAACACAGTTTGCCCGCAACGTGCGACAATTGCGACAATTGCCGCAATGCCGGTCCACCGGAAGACCGTACGGTAGACGCGCAGAAGCTCCTCTCGTGCATCGGACGTACGGGTGAGCGCTTCGGCCTGGCGCATATCATCGCGATCCTGCGCGGTTCCCGGAGCCAACGCATTCTCGAACTCGGCCATGATCAGCTTTCAACCTATGGCGTGGGTCGCGATCAGAGCGAGGATGCCTGGCGCACCCTGGCCAGTGGGCTCCTGGCGCAGCAGGTGCTGCGCGAAGTGACCGGCGCGAGCCGGGAAGGTCGGAGTTTCACCACCCTGGCACTGACGCCCGCGGCCTGGGAGGTGTTGCGCGGCCAACGGCCTGTCTTGCTCCGCCTCACCCACCGTCCCGAGCCCACCCCAGCGCCAGCGCCTACGCGGAGAACGCCGGTAGGGCTGATGCCAACGGAGAGCCAGATCTGGGACGATACACTGACCGGACTCTTTGGCGCATTGCGCGTGCTGCGCAAAGCGTTGGCCGACGAGCGGGCCGTGCCTCCATTTGTGATCTTCTCTGACAGTAGTCTGCGAGCGATGGTCAACCAACGACCGGCGTCCATCGCGCAATTCATGCAGATCTCGGGCGTCGGGCAACGCAAAGCTGAGCAGTATGGTGAAATATTCCTCAGCGCCATCAGTCGCTACTGCGTCGAATATCACATCGCGTTGCAAGATCCCGAGGTTTCCGGCCTTTCCGGCGACACTGACATTCCGCCAGAGCGCCGGACCCGCGCCGCCCATGGCGACGCGATCCCGCCGTATCAGCAGACGGTGGCCCTGTGGCGCGCTGGCCTCGACATCGCAGAGATCGCGCGTCAACGCGGTTATGCCACTTCGACTATCGCAGGCCATCTCGAAAAAGCTATCGAATTGGGCGAGTTGACGGAACGCGACCGGTTGGTCACGCCAGCGCGCTTCACCAGGATCGTCGCCGCCATGCGCCAGGTCGGGGATGAGCGGCTTACGCCAATCCGCGAGGCGCTGGGCGAAGATTTCTCCTATGAAGAGATCCGTTTCGTACGGGCCTTTCTGAAGAAAGATCACGAGGACCGCTGAAGGCCGCATCGTTCATAATCGGCTTCAAGTGATTTTGAAGATATAGAGAAAGAGCGCACGAAGCCATTGTTACAGCGTGACTGAAATCCCTGCCTCTAGACCGCGAAACTCATGCATGAACGGCAGCGGTGGGGGATGGCACTCCACTCCGGACAACACGACAAGTGGCGGACCTTCCGCCTCGTCCGCTATAGCAGACAGGGTCCGCCCGCACATCGCGCTATTCCACAATCGTGATGGCTTCCTCGCGTACGCGTTCGCCTTCGATCATGTAGGCCCGCAAGTGCGGATGCTCGGGATCGATCAGTGTGAAAATGAGGTAGTATGTGCCTGGCCAGCCCTGGGAATATTTGATATCACGCGGCGACGGGTACGCTTGCGTCTCGGGATGCGAATGATAGTAGGCCAGCAATGCCCAATCATTGGCATCGATCTCGTTCCAGATGGCCAGCAGTTCGTTGGGAGCGATCTGCGAGAATGTCCGCGGATCGCCGCCGAGGTCAGCGGCGGCATTCCGCGTCGCGTAGTGCTTATGGACCTGTTCAGTGGTATCATCGCCCGCCAGGATGCCGCACGCTTCATTGGGATAGCCAGCTTTGACATGGGCGACCATCGCGTCATAGACCGCGCGAGGCAGTGTCACCACAATAATTTCTCCTCCAGCGCGTCCTCCAGCGTCCCCAGATCCTGAGTCCAGAGGTTCTCGCTGAGATATTTCCAGCCGCCATCCGCGAGGATCACGACGATCTTGCCATGGTCCATCGACCGCGCCACGCGCAGGGCCGCGTGCAGGGCCGCCCCACAACTTGGTCCGGCGAAGATACCTTCTTTGTCGGCCAACGCGCGCATCGCGCGGATCGCGTCGATGGCCGTCACCAACAGCTTCGCGTCCAGCACGGACGGATCGAAAACTGGCGGCACGAAGCCATCTTCAAGGCTGCGTAAGCCCTGTACCCCTTCACCCTGGAGTGGTTCGGCGGCTACCACGCGAATGTTGGGATTATAGGCTTTCAGGCGATGCCCGGTCCCGGTGAGCGTTCCGCCAGTCCCAAGCCCAGCGACGAAGACATCCAGGTCTGGGAGGTCGCGGATAATTTCTTCGGCGGTCGTGCGCTCGTGGGCGCCAGGGTTGGCCAGGTTGCCATATTGATACAACAAGACATAGTCAGGATGCTCGGCCGCGATCTGTTTGGCGAGCGCCACTGCTCCATTGCTCCCCGTGCGCCCATCAGAGGTAATAATCTCTGCACCGTAGAGCGAGAGCATCTGCCGCCGCTCCTGGCTGACGTTGTCGGGCAGAACCGCGATGAAGCGATAGCCTTTGACACGCGCGATCATCGCCAGACCAATGCCCGTGTTACCGCTGGTCGGCTCCAGGATGACGCTGCCCGGACGGAGTCGTCCTTCGGCCTCCGCCTGCTCAATCATCGCCTTGGCGATGCGATCCTTGATGCTGCCAGTAGGATTCTGCCCCTCCAATTTGGCATAGATACGTGTGGTGGGGCCAGGGCTGAGGTGCTGCAGTTCGACCAGTGGCGTATTGCCGATCAGATCGAGAATCGATGTGTAGCGCATGTCAATTCCTATCGTCCGGTGCCGCCGGAAGGTTCGGAGCCACGTTTTCCCGCTGATGTTCGCGAGCGAATAGACGTAACTCGCCGCATCATCGTCATGCCACTCAGCGGCCACCTGCCATTGCCGGGAGCAGGATGATCGTTGAGGTTGGAGTGATGGGAGTCTCGAGGCCCAATTGGTAGCGGATGTCCTGTTCATCGACAAAGACATTCACATATTGGTTCAGCGCGCCGTCGTCCGTCAAAATCTGGGTTTGGAGCGCTGGATAGCGCTCGAAGAGATCGGCCAAGGCCTCACGGAGCGTTGTGCCCTGAGCGGCGACCTGTTTGTTGCCACCGGCGTTGCCGCGCAAGACGGGTGGGATGCGAATGGTGCTCATTGGTTGTCCTTCGTAGCTCAGGTGGCATTCCCCCTGAGTAATTTCCTGGCGCCGTTGCGCGGCGGCGGAAAGTCCGCTGCCACCAACTGCGCCATCAAAAACTGATGGTGTGAGATTCGCCTGGTGCGCCATCAAGCAATAGCGCAGATCTCCTCATAGGTTGGTAAGTCCTCAGGATGGGCATCGATCCCACAGGCAGGGCATTGGGGATTGCGGCTCAATCGCAATTCGTCGAAGGTTTCCGTCAACGCATCATAGGTGAGCAGTCGACCGACCAGCGGATCACCGATGCCCAGCAATAGCTTGATGACTTCGGTCGCCTGGAGCATGCCAATCGTCCCAGGAAGCACGCCCAGCACACCCGCCTCAGCGCAGTTTGGCGCCAGTTCGGGGGGTGGTGGCAATGGGAAGAGGCAACGGTAGCACGGCCCGTCGAATGGTTTGAATACCGTCACCTGACCCTCGAAGCGGAAGACGCTGCCATGTACAACCGGCTTACCCGCCAGAATCGACGCGTCATTGAGGAGATAGCGGGTCGGGAAATTGTCCGTGCCATCAAGAATGACATCGTAATCCCAGATAAGATCGCGGACATTCTCTTTCGTCAGCCGATCGTTGATCGCGACGACTTTGATATCGGGGTTGAGTTCCGTCAAAGTCATGCGCGCAGACTCTACTTTGGGCATACCAACTCGCTTGGTATTGTGCAGGATCTGGCGCTGCAAGTTGCTCTCTTCAACGATATCGCTGTCGATGATTCCCAGCGTGCCAACGCCCGCCGCCGCCAGATAATACGCAGCTGGCGCACCCAGGCCACCCGCGCCGACCAGCAAAACTTTGGATTGCAGCAGTTTTGACTGACCATCTTCGCCAACCTCGGGCACCAGCAGATGCCGACTATAGCGGCGGCGTTGGTCGGTGGTCAGGACGACCGGCTTCTCGGTTGGCAAGCCTGACGCGGCCCAGGCATTGTAACCACCCGCCATTGAGGTGACATTGGTATATCCCATCTGACGCAAGGTCGCCCCCGCCAGCAAGGAACGTACCCCGCCCGCGCAGTACAAAATCACTGGCGAATCTTTATCTGGTATGCTCTCTTCTATTTGCAATTCCAGGAATCCACGCGGCACATGCACTGCCCCCGGCAAATGGCCATCATTCCATTCCATTCGCTCACGCACATCCACTACGCGCACTGCGTCGCCGGTCTGGATGCGCCGTTGGGCCTCGCTGGGCCGGATCTCCGGAACTTCCTGGCGGACCTGGCGCAGGATAGCGTTGGAAGCGTCTCCCATTGTCTTTGACTCCCTTGGTGTCACTGTCAATTTATCGCATTACTTCAACAAGTGAAGCTCTTACAGTTACAATTATATACCATAAAGGGAAGAGTATCCAAGAGCAGTGGGGATGAACTCGATATCGCAATTTCACCCCACTGCGCAGATTCATTTGACCATCAGCGACTCGCCATCATCCCCCCGTACCGGCCCATCCAGGCTCACTCCGCGCTACCCGCGCCGACCGATGGCCGCGGCGTCATATTGTCGAGTGACGCGCTGGGCGGTACGTTATGGCGAGGCCGGAAGGGCCACCACCAGTTCCAGTCGCCCAGGAGGCGCATGGTCGCCGGGACGAGCAGTCCGCGCACCAGCGTCGCGTCCATCAGCACCGCCAGCGCCATACCGACGCCAACTTCCTTGACGAGGATCATGTCCGCCGTGATGAAAGCGCCCGAGACGATCACGACGATCGCCGCCGCGCTCGTGATGATTGCCCCGCTGCGTTCCATGCCCAGTGCCACACTGCGCGTGTTGTCACCCGTCACCAGGTATTCTTCACGGACCCGTGAGAGCAAGAAGACCTCATAGTCCATCGAGAGGCCAAAGAGCGCGCAAAACATGAGGATTGGCGCTGATGCTTCGACGAAACCTAACGGCGCGAAATTCAGCAAACCACTCAAATGGCCCTCCTGGAAAACGAAGACCAAGGCCCCATACGCCGAGAGGATCGAGAGCGTATTCATCGCCAGCGCTTTCAACGGCAAGACGACTGATTGGAAGAGCAGCATCAACACCAGATAGGTTGTAATTGCCACTGCCAGGATCGCCCAAGGGAACTCGCTATACAAGACATTGACATAATCTACAACGCCCGCCGAACCGCCTGTCACCAGCACCTTGAGTCCGGGAAAATGCGTCGAACGGATGTCTTGAACCAGGGCCAGCGAGCGCGGATCGATCATACTATAGTTGCTGATAATGCTGACCAGTGTGGTATCGCCATTGGCCAGGCTGGCAAGAGCTGTCTTAATAGTCGCGTCGCCGATCAGATTGGGGTGCGCGTAGATCGTTGTATATTGTGCCAGGGTAATGCGCGGATCGATCGAGACGATTGAGTCGACGCGCCGCACGCTGGCGTCAGACTGGAGCCGTACGACCAGTGCGCTCAACGCCTGGAGGTTCGCGGGATCAGTGATCTGCCCGCCATCGGCTGTCTGGACGGCGAGGATAACCGGCTCGGTCTCGTTCGCATCAAAGCGCGCATTGAGCAGGTCATAGGCCGCGCGGGATGGGACGCTTTTGGGTAAAATCGATGCGTCGGGCGCACCGAGGCGTACATTCAAAAAGGGCGTGCCGAGCAGGATCAAGAAAGCCAGAACTGGCAACAGGAAGGCCCAGGGCCGACGCATGACAATCAACGAGAGTCGGTGCCAAAAGCCTTTTTCCTCGGCATGCGCCACTCCGTCCACAGAGGGCTTGTGCCAGGGCAAACGAACGGGCCAGGCATTGATACGTGTGCCGACGAGACTGAGAACGGCCGGAAGAAGAGTGGTTGCCGCCAGGATCGAGATAACGACAACCAGCACTCCCCCCAGGCCGATCGACCGCAGGACAGAGAAGTTAAAGAGCAAGAGACCTAACAACCCGATCGAGACCGCCGTCCCCGAGACGGTGACAGCGCGACCAGCCGTCTCCATGGTCCGCATGATGGCTTCTTCGACGGTGCGCCCTTTGCGCAATTCTTCACGATAGCGGTTCACCATAAAGAGTGAATAATCGACGCCTAACCCCAGGCCAAAAAGAGTGGTGATGTTCAGCGCGAAGACCGAGATGGTCGTATGTAATGCCAGGAAATAGACCAATGCCAGCGAGACGACAACGCTGCACCCACCGATCACGGCGGGCACGGCCGCCGCGACCACCGAGCCAAATACCAATAAGAGAGCAATCAAGGCGAAGGGGAACGAGATCTCTTCGGCGCGGCGCAGATCGGATTCGCTGACCGTCTGAATATCCGCATAGAAAACCGGACCACCGCCGATACTCATGGTCACATCGGCAGGTGGGTGGAGGCGTGCTTTGAGCCCGGGTAGATAGTTTGGCGCGCTGTCGGCATCGGTGTTCAGATAGACTGCGATATAGGCCGCGTGGCCATCACGCGAGATCTGGTGCGGATCATCGAAGAAGGTTACCACTTTGCCGACGGCGCTCCATTGGCTCAGCGGGGCGACGGTATTCAATGCTTCCTGAGCAAAGCAAGGCGGCTGATTGGGAAGACAGGGATCAAGGATACTGCGGGTGGGGCTGCTGAAGAAAATATCTACCGAGGTGAATTTCGCGTTCAATTTATTTTGCAGCAGATTGCCCGCGATGACGGATTCCATCGTATTGCTGCCGAATCCGCCTGGTTTTAGGGCGGTGGCGATCTGAGGTGCGAATGGCATACAAGCAAGCACGGCAATCAGCCAGAGTCCCATGATCACGTAGCGATGCCGCGCGGCGAACCGACCAATCCGCGCAAAATTTGATACCTGTAGATCCCTGGATATCCTCATGTCCTTCTCCCAATGCTTCGCCGCTGACTTGCCATGCCCGGGGTGGATAGCATATGATACAGAGACGCATTATCGCTGGCGAAGGTGAAAGGTCCGCAGCCAGTCGATCCGCATGATCTGCCCTCTGGAGGTTGTACTTCGTGAAGACGTACCCGATCAAGAGGCATTAGGAGGTGTGATGATGGCTGGTAAAACTGGCAACACCGAGGAAACCCAGGATGTTGCCGTAAACCGCCAGGCCTTCCATGATTATTTCGTGGATGAACGCCTAGAAGCTGGTATTGTTTTGACTGGCACGGAGATTAAATCGGTCCGTGAGCATCGCGTCCAATTACGCGGGGCCTTCGCGCGCGTCCGAAGTGGGGAGATCTGGCTGGAGGGGATGTATATCGCGCCCTATGAACAGGGTACGTATATGAATCATGATCCGGAGCGCATCCGCAAGTTGCTGCTCCATCGGCGGCAGATCAATCATCTTATCGGAGCGATTCAACAGAAAGGACTGACGTTGATTCCCCTGCGTCTCTACCTGAAAGGCGATCATGCTAAGATTGAACTAGGGCTTTGCCGCGGCAAAAAGCTGTATGATAAACGCGAGGATGTCGCGCGCCGCGACGCGGAGCGCGATATGGCGCGCGCGATGCGGCGTGGTTGAGGCAGAGTTGATCTGATGGGTTGGTGGGGTGAGATGATGCGTGGACGATGGTGGCAATGGGGACTGTGGGCGATGACGGTGGGCGTTGTCGCGTTCTATTTGCGGCAGATCTGGGAGACACGGCTGGGGATCTTCGTCGCGCGGAAGCGCTTTGATGCGGCAGAAACACTCCCCACGCCATTGCCGCATGTGACTATCATTGTGCCCGCCCGTAATGAGCGCCGCAATATTCGACGCTGTGTTGCCTCTTTGCTTGGTCAGGACTACCCACATTTCGATGTCATTGTTGTCGATGATGGTTCGACTGACGGCACCAGTACCATCCTGGCACAAATGCGGCATGATCCACAAGGTGACCGGTTGACTGTTATTCCAGCAGGTCCGCTACCGGCAGGTTGGGCGGGCAAACCACACGCGCTGGCGGTCGGTGCGGCTGCGGTAGCAAAAACAACCGGACAGAATGGCCATGCCGAGCACTGGTTGCTCTTCACCGATGCCGACACCGTACACCGCCCTGGTGCGTTGCGCTGGGCGGTCATGCATGGCAAAGCAATGGGCGGAGACCTCATATCGCTGTTGAGCCGCCAGCAATTTGTCGAGCCCTGGGGCCACATCATCATGCCTATCGTGATGATGGGCATTACTGCGCAATATCCGCCCGCTCAGGTTGCTAACCCAGAGCGTCATGTGGCGATCGCCAATGGGCAATACCTGCTCATCAGTCAGGCGATGTACAATCAGATTGGTGGTTACGCCTCACCCGCGTTGAGGTCCACTGTGCTGGATGACCGTGACCTGGCCTATGCGGTGAAGGCACAGGGAGGCTGTGTCGCGCTACTGGATGGCCGCGATCAGGTCAGTGTCTGTATGTATCGTTCGCTGGATGAAGCCTGGCGCGGTTGGGGCAAAAATGCGTATGCGGGCAGTCGCGGCGGCCCGCTGGTCTTTGCCGGGATGGCGCTGGGGTTGCCGATAGGAACGATCGTCCCCTTCCTGGTGTTGCTCGTCGGCTTGCTGTTGCGACGCCGGTCGTGGATCGTGGCTGGTGGATTGCAGGTAGCGGCTATTCTGGGATATCGCTGGCTCCTCGATACGAATCTGGATCAATCACCTGCCTGGGGACTGACGCATCCGGTTGGTGGCGCGGTCATCGCGGCCTTGCTCGGCCAGGTCGCCTGCCGCCAACTCACGGGAAAAGGGGTCGAGTGGAGTGGCAGGTCCTACCAGGTGGCCCAACGTATCCCGACTGCCGACGGGCTCAACGCGACCGAGAAGCCGGCGAGCTGACGCTCTCGACAAGCCGTTCATCATGCTTGCAGTGCAGCGGGGTGCCGTCCGCCAATTTGGCCGCCACCCTGCAGTTCGTCTCCTATCAAAGCCAATCCCAGAATCTCTTCAATCGAAAGCTGTACTGATTTCTTTCTGCTTGCCTTGCCGAAGTCACCACCAGGTGTTATACTGAACGTGTCTGACCGATGTGCCGATGGCGATTCCCATCGACTCTCCATTGAACCGAAGATTTCAATGAAAGTCGGCACCCATAAGACATTCTCCACAATACCAATACTTCATGGCATGCGGGATGAGTAACCGCGAGTGCGCCGTCAGAGAGAAGCGATCTCGTGCTGCAAGTCGCTTCCGGCAGTGCCCGGTGAATGTGGCCCGCTCTTGCCCCGACAATCCTGTCGGCGATCCTGCGCTCGTTATGCGCGTACGAGGCGTGGCATGCTTCTGCTGAAAAGTTTGCAGGTGTGCCGCGCGAACAAGGTGGTACCGCGACGACCCCGCTCGCCCTTGGACGAGCGGGGTCGTGTATGTTGTGCCCACGTGTATCACGCTGGCACGTGGGAAAGGCGGAAGGTCCGCTGCCACAGGAGGTACCATTCATGACCGCGACCGAACCAGTCCAGGCACCAGATCTGCCCAAAGGCTACGAGCCAGGCAAAGTCGAAGAACGTATCTATCAGTTCTGGGAAGAGGGTGGCTACTTCAAGCCGCGCGATATCCCCGACCGAACCCCGTTCGTCATCAGTCAACCACCACCCAATGTCACCGGCGCGCTCCATACGGGACATGTCCTGGCCGGGACGTTGGAAGATCTCATGATCCGCTATCACCGCATGCGGGGCGATCCAACGCTCTTCGTCCCGGGCGAAGATCATGCGGGTATTGCCACTCAGGCGGTCGTCGAGAAACACCTGGCAAAAGAACGGCTCACCCGTCATATGCTAGGTCGTGAGCAGTTTATCGAACGTGTCTGGGAGTGGGTCGGGCAGTATAAACAGCGTATTCAGTATCAACACCGCCGTTTTGGCGTCTCATCGGATTGGGAACACGAACGTTTCACGCTCGATGCGGGGCTCTCTAAAGCGGTTCGTACAGTCTTCGTTCGCCTCTATGAAGAGGGCCTGATCTATCGGGGTGAACGCATCATCAACTGGTGTCCGCGTTGTCATAGCGCTATCTCGGATCTTGAGGTCATCAATCAAGATACGCCGGGTGAGTTGGTGTCGATAAGCTATCCGCTCGATCCGCTGGAGAGCGACCCACCCGAGGGCCGCCAGATAGTCGTCGCAACGACCCGACCCGAGACCATGCTTGGTGATACCGCTATCGCGGTCCATCCCGCCGACGAACGCTATAGGGATCTCATCGGCAGAACGGCGATCTTGCCGTTGATGGGACGGCCCATCCCCATTATCGCCGATGAAGCGGTTGAGTTGGGGTTTGGCACTGGCGCTGTGAAGGTCACGCCTGCTCATGACGCGACCGATTTCGAGATTGGTTTACGCCATGATTTGCCGCAGATTCAGGTCATCGGTTTCGATGCCAAGATGACGGAACATGCGGGTAATTATGCTGGGCTCGACCGTTTCGAAGCGCGCCGACGCATCCTGGCGGATCTGGAAGAGCGCGGCAATATTGTCAATCGCGAGCCATACACCATCCCGATCGGCCATTGCGAGCGCTGCGATACCATCATCGAGCCGCTGATCTCCAAGCAGTGGTTCGTCAAGATGGCGCCGTTGGCGACGCCCGCCTTGAATGCCGTGAAATACGGGCAGATCAAGATCGTCCCAGAGCGCTTCGAGAAAACCTACACGACCTGGCTAGAGAATATTCGCGACTGGAATATTTCGCGCCAGCTCTGGTGGGGACATCGCATTCCCGCCTGGTATTGTGCCAGTTGTGGGGCGACGATCGTCAGCCAGGAAGACCCAGCCAGCTGCCCACACTGCGACGCGACGGATCTGGAGCAGGATCCCGATGTCCTGGATACCTGGTTCAGTTCGTGGCTCTGGCCATTCAGCACCCTGGGCTGGCCGGATGATACACCAGACCTCCGCCGCTTCTACCCGACAGCAGTCATGGAGACCGGGTATGACATTATCTTTTTCTGGGTTGCCCGTATGGTGATGGCTGGCATCCATTTCATGGGCACCATTCCGTTTCACACCATCTATCTGCATGGGTTGATCCGCGATAAAGAAGGCCGCAAGGTCAGTAAGTCGCTGGGGAACGGGCTAGATCCGATCGAGACCATCGACCAATTTGGCGCGGATGCATTGCGTTTCACGCTCATCACCGGATCCACGCCAGGCAATGACATGAAACTGGACCCCAAACGAATCGAGGGTAACCGCAACTTCGCTAATAAGATCTGGAACGCCGCGCGCTTTGTCTTGCTGCAGACGACAGAATTCGCCGGCCCATTGGTGGATCTGGGGGCGATCAAACCACGTACACTGGCGGATCGCTGGATTCTGGCGCGGGCGCAACGGGTGACCGCCGAAGCGACACGGCTCATCGATACCTGCCAGTTTGGGGAAGCCTACCGCCAAATATACGAGTTCTTCTGGTCGGACTATTGCGACTGGTATCTGGAGGTTGCCAAGATCCAGATGGCGGGCGAAGGCGCAACCCCTCTGCGGGCGACCACCGCGGCCATCTTGCGCGGCGTATTGGACCGCGCGTTACGGTTGCTGCATCCGGCGATGCCGTTCGTCACTG
Organism: Ktedonobacteria bacterium; assembly: GCA_027459705.1. Lineage (GTDB taxonomy): Bacteria > Chloroflexota > Ktedonobacteria > Ktedonobacterales > JACDGC01 > DAIDHM01. Next base: position 14,390 of record DAIDHM010000168.1, read on the forward strand.
AGGAACTCTGGCAATACCTGATTGGGACGCATGACCTGCCAGCGTGGCCGACGGGTGCCCCACCGCGTCCGGCGTTGATTGTCGCGCCGTGGCCCGAAGTGGATGCACGGCAATTTGACGCTGATGCTGAGGACCTTTTTGGCGCGATACGCGAGATGATTACGCGCATCCGCGATGCCCGTAATCAGATGCACCTTGAGCCGGGTCGGCTCATCCCGGTCATCATTGCCGCTGGCAAGCGAGCGCGTGCGCTCAAAAACCAGGTTGCCCTCTTTCAACGGCTCGCGAATACCGAGGTCCCACAGGTCAAAGCGGAGTTGACCCAGAAACCAGCTCAGTCGATGAGTCTCCTGGTCGAAGATATCGAGATCTATCTCCCGCTGGCTGGGATGATCGATATCGCGAAAGAGTTGACGCGTCTCGACGAAGAGATCGCCAAATTGGAGGACAATATCGGCCGCTTGCGAGAGCGCCTCGGTAATGAGCAATTTATCAGTCGGGCACGGCCCGATGTCGTTGAGTCTGAACGTCAGCGACTGGCCGCGCAGGAAGAGGCCGCTGCGAAGCTGCGTGCGCGGCAGAACGAGTTACGAGATTGAACCAGGCGTCGTTGCCGGGGTGTTGTCTGGTGGCTGAGTCACCTGGCTACCCCCCGGCGCGGCGGAGTGTTCGCGCTCATCCGAAAGCGATATGAGCCGATGCGATTATGGATTGTGCGGCATGGCGCCACCACCGCGGCAGGTTCCAAACAATTCGTCGGTCGGGCTGATCTCCCCTTGAGCGACGAGGGGCGACGCCAGGCCGAAGTTACAGGCGACGAACTACGTCGCCGCCACTTCACGGCGATCTGTGCATCTGATTTACTCCGCGCCCGGGATACCGCTGCGATCATCGCAGAGCGGCAAATAACGCCGCAGACAGTGCAGATCGAGCCCGATCTGAGTGAACTGCATATGGGAGACTGGGATGGACTCGACCATTCCATGGCCCAAGCACGTGACCCGGCCACCTATGCCGCATGGCAACGTGATCCAGCACAGGTCGCCCCACCCAACGGCGAGACCTTGCGCGCGGCGCAAACACGCGTACGCGCGGTTTTGGATCGATATCTGGCGATTGATCCACGCGGGGAAATTCTCTGGGTCAGCCACAATATGACAATTCGGATCTTACTCTGCACTTTACTGGATATCGACCTGGTTCGCTGGAATCTGTTTCGGATTGCGAACTGCGCCCTAACGGAGGTCGAGTTGACCACCGACGAGACGATCATTCGTTGCCTCAATTGCACTACCCATTTGCGTCCCAAATCTGGTCTGTGAAAACGCTCATTTCTTTCCCTATTGCACCCCCGTGTTCAGCCATCTGTCGGGGGCGCAGGGAGCACCAGGCGATAGCCCACACCATGGACGGTCTGGATGATCGCGGGATGTGCCGGATCTGCCTCGACTTTTTGACGAAGACGGCTGATGACGGGCTTGATCAATTCGGTCGCATCGTTATACCCGCTCCCCCACACGGCATAGAGCATCTGCTCATGGGTGAGAGCCTGCCCGACATTGGTCAGCAGATAGGCCAGCAACCGAAATTCGGTCGGAGTGATGGGGATTGTATTGCCCTCACGTTCTATTTGGTGCGCCCCGATATCTACCGTCACATTGCCAAGCACGTAAACCTGACGCTCCATTGGGGTTCCATTGGCGGGCATCTCCGCTCGCCGCAATACCGCGCGGATGCGCGCCAATAATTCAATGAAACTGAACGGTTTAGCCAGATAGTCATCCGCGCCCAGGTCCAGGCCGCGCGCTGTATCGGCCTCATCATCGTGCGCTGTCAAAAATATTATGGGGACATGCGACACTTCACGGATCAATCGACAGGTTTCCCACCCGT
>DAIDHM010000169.1 GCA_027459705.1 Ktedonobacteria bacterium
CACAGGGAAACGGCCATGTCTGGGAACATGGAGAAACGCTTGGGGACAGTTGGGCCACTGGCCTGATGGTGCAAATCATCCGGTTAAGTCCTCTGGTTGAACCAAGAATCCGCTATGGCTTCAGCCTATGCGGAGTGTCAAGAGGAGGTTGCGCGCCGGATCGGCGTCGGTGTTCCGACACTGCGGGACATCCTGGAGAATCTGGAGAAGCCGGGCCTCGATCCCCGCGAAGCCTTACCCGCGCCGATTCTCCGCCACGATGTGCTGAGTCTGGATGATCTGCGTGAGGGCATGGGGTTGGTGTACCGCACCTTGACACCGCCCCCAAGTGTGATATACTCAAATACGTTCCTGGGTGATTAGCTCAGCTGGTTAGAGCGCATCGTTCACACCGATGAGGTCAGGGGTTCGAGTCCCTTATCACCCACCTCACGACACTCTCTTCTTCGTTCCCCCACCCATCTCCCCTTGCCTCACATTGTTCTGGTTGCTGAGCTCTGCTCTGCTCATGGCGAACAGGCACCCTGGCCTGAGTCGTCTTATGCGATCGTCTACAACGTCATGCAAGGCATCACGACAGCCGCCATTTATGACCATGCATTGCGCGATTGGCCGCGAGAAATTGAAGAAGAGGCACCAGCGAGCTTCACATTCTTCGCGGTGATTGGTCAGCGGCCAAGGTGGTGATGCGGTTGGTCTCAGGCTGACGTTAGCAGCATCGGTCAGCGGCCTGTGACCGTGGACAATAGGGAGCGTGATCGGGATATTGCCGCAATGGTATAGGTTAGTGGGGCATTCGGCGATTACTATCATACCGCATGGCGAATGCATCCGCGATTCCGTAGTAGCCACCAGATTCATCCTCCCCTCGACAGTCTATCCGCGTCGCCGGGTAGCTGAATGATCCCCGCTTGCGTGAGTCAGGTAATATAAGGACACATTGAATTCACTTCAGCAGGAAACGGAATCACATGGCAAAGGGTCGCACTCGGCACACGAAACACAGATCGCGGCAGGGTAATATCGGCATCGCCGGACAAATTATCATCGCCGCGCTCGTCTTCACTTTTATCGTCAGTGGAGGCGCCAGCGTCGCCAACCAATATCTAGGCTTTCTCGATCTCTCTAGTTGGCACATTGGCCAACCAGGCGATCAGACTGGACTCATCTTTGGCGCGATCGCCATTGTCATCGGCCTGGGCATTCTTGGTTGGCGCCTGGCAAGAGGAACGCGCTCGCACTGGGCCGCGCAGGTCCTGGGGATCCATTCGATCAATGATATCTACGCCCTCTCGCCAGGCCAATTCGAAGAATTTGTTGGCTTCCTCTTTCAGCAGATGGGCTATGAAGCCAAAGTTGTTGGACACAGTGGCGACGAGGGCATCGATATTGAACTGCGACATCGTCATGAACTGGAGAACCGTCGGATTGTTGCGCAATGTAAGCGCTATCGCGGGTCTGTCGGGCAACCGATTGTGCGTGAATTCTATGGCAGTTTCGCCGAACGCGCCAGCGAAGGTTATCTGGTGACGACAGGGACTTTCACCGATCCGGCGCGTGAGTGGGCAAGAACACGTCCCCTGCATCTGGTTGATGGCGTGACCCTCATGCAATGGACAGAACAGGTGGCGCGCCAATTGAAAGAGCCGCCGACTCTCTCCTTTCTGCCACGTTGATGTGGGGTAGTGATGACCTCGGATGATCTTGATTCGATTGTGATAATTCAATTAACCCAGGCGGGGAGCGGGCTGACAGCAACCAGCACGCCTTATCCCCGCCTTTATGTCTCTCGACAAGAGCGAGGTGTTATGTTATAGTAGCGTTAAGTATTGAAGGCCGCGCTCAATGATAAGCGCCAGTGACAGAAACGAGGCAATGCAATGCGCGAGGAACAGCACGCCGCGACCACGCGCCGCGAACAACGCACCGCCGCCTACATTCAGGCGAATTCGGTGCGTTTTTTTGTTCCTCGCCCGATGGATCCACAGGCAAAGATGTAGGGTTGTCATGATGGTGGCGGGTTCGGGCCGTAAACAAGGACACGGTCTCCCGCGCACGCCGTCCGCTGAAACCGTCGCCAAGGCGGCGATGAGCAGAGAGGCGCTCGTAACGAACGCCCATGCAGGAGGAACACCCATGCACATGGCATCGAGCTTGATCAGCAAAGTGGCGAAAGCAAAGATGTACGCGGCTGAACCCGAGCGGCTGCAGTTCCACAGTTTCGCGTTGACAGTCCGTGGGGATAATGATACCCACACCGTGACCTTCCAGGAGGGAGTCTGGGATTGCACGTGCAAAGGCTTTCATGAAGATCATTTCTGTGCCCATACGATGGCAGTCGAACGTATCCTCAGCGTGACCATTCCTCAATCACTCCGACAAGGTGAACCCTTCGATGCTTCCGGCATCCACCAAGTGTAATTCACATCACCACCTCGTGACGCAAACACACGGATTGGCCCATCCACTACCCGGGCCAATCCGCAATTTTTTTATACGCGAGGCGGATCCTTCATCCGCCGTGTCAAATCAAATGATAATGTTACCGAATGAGGATCGATCCCTCAAATGAAAATGTTACCCGGCCAAGTCCGC
>DAIDHM010000170.1 GCA_027459705.1 Ktedonobacteria bacterium
CACAGGGAAACGGCCATGTCTGGGAACATGGAGAAACGCTTGGGGACAGTTGGGCCACTGGCCTGATGGTGCAAATCATCCGGTTAAGTCCTCTGGTTGAACCAAGAATCCGCTATGGCTTCAGCCTATGCGGAGTGTCAACGATTATCTGCAGGTGTCGCAGACCTCGGCACAGATCATAGACCTGTTCAATCCTTTCAGCGCGAGAAGTATCACTCATTACCCCCAGGCGCTGTATACACTTGGCCTGGGATTAGCCGCTGTTTGTACCACCATTCTTTCCTCGATTACGTTCACCGCTCGGTTGAGCACGATTCGCCAGGCTCTACACATGCTGTACGATGCTGGGCAGACCCTGGCACTGAGTCTGGCATTTTTCACCTTATCGCTGGTGGCGCTCAATGCAGCGGTAATTTTCCTCAGAATTACACAAGTCGAACCTTTCCAGGTAGGCGCCATCACCCTCGTGGCACTCTTAAGTAGCATCGCGTTGCTGCTCTTCAGCCTGACCCGGTCGAGCAAGACCACGCCAGCATCGCATACTTTGCAACCCTCCGAAAGTGAGATCCATTGAAGCCGCGATGCCAGTGCGTGACCAGGCAGATCACGCGCCTGGCGAGCCATGACAGGTTGGCCGGTGCGAGGTGGCCACTTCGCTGCATGTGCATGGACATCTATGCGCATAATGCTTCATGTGCAGCGCGCCAGGTCAATCATAGCGACCAGGCGCCAGCAACGAGCCCATGAGGAACGTGCTAACGTGAGTGGGCACCCATCGTGAGCGATTGTTGCAATCACTCCCGCAACATAGACCTGCAGTGCTGAACGGAGGAGACGTAAACGTATGAACTCTCACGACGGAGATGTGGCTCAACCGCCACAGTCGACGACAGACGAGCAGCAACGACAGCGCATGGCGGAGATCGTGGCGGCATGGGTTGTGCCACAAGTGCCACACAATGGCCCCATCGAACTGGTGGAGTATGATGCCGCCTGGCCGATACTGTTTGCGCGCGAGGAGCAGCGTGTCCGCGGGATCCTGGGCGAGCGAGCGTTGCGCATCGAGCATGTCGGCTCGACCTCGGTGCCTGGTTTGCTCGCCAAGCCGCGTATTGATATGCTGCTCGTCGTGGCGGACACTGCTGATGAGGCAGCGTATGTACCCGACCTGGAGGTCAGGGGCTATCGGCTCACGATCCGCGAACCGGACTGGTATGCGCATCGCCTCTTCAAGGGGCCAGATACCGATATCAATCTGCATACTTTCTCGCCCGGTTGCCCGGAGATCGATCGTATGCTGCTGTTTCGCGATTGGTTGCGCGCGCATCCAGAAGATCGCTATCTGTACGCGCAGGCCAAACGCGATCTCGCGGGACGCCACTGGCAATACGTCCAGCATTATGCTGATGCGAAGACCGCCGTTGTGGAAGCGATCATCGCGCGGGCGCAAGCTGGCGCAACACCAGGCAGCCAATCAGACAGATCCATGTAATGCCGCTGATGAATGTGAACGGATGGTCAACAGGTATTGTGTCCATCCGTTCTCGTGATCCTGTATCGGTCAGCTTCAGCGCTGGCGTTGCGCCGCGGCCAGGCGACGCGCCATGGCGGGCGGCACTTCGCCAGCGGCGCGGGCACGCTTGAGCACCGTCCCCCACCAGATCAGATCATCCAGCAGAATGTCTAACGCCACTTCAGCATCGGGATCAACCGGGCTCCCGTTGACGAAGGCTTGTTGGACTTTTGGCAGCAAAACGGTGTTGCGCAATGGAACTAACTCGGCTTCAATCGCGATCATCGCCAGATGTTCCACTGCCCGGGTACCGGCGCCAATTCCTGAGCTATAGCCGATGAAGGCCGCGGGCTTATTGCGAAAGGCGAAGCTCGCGAAGACATTATCAATCGCGTTTTTCAGCACGCCAGGAATACTGTGCGTATATTCCGGTGTGATGAACAGGTACGCATCGCCGGCGGCGATCTTCTGATTCCACTGCTTGACGATCGGGTCAGAGTACGTAGGGTCAGCAGGGTTCCCCACGGTGCCGCGGTGTTCCGCGAAGAGCGGGAGCGACCAATCGCGCAGGTCGAGGACCTCGATCGCTAAACTGTCGCGGTGGGCGGCCCTGTGGGTCACCCATGGGGTGACCAGATCGGCATTGCGCGTCTCGCGGGTGCTTCCCACGATAATCTGGACGTGTACCAGGGACTGTGGATCTTGTGGCTCTGACATGATCGACTCTTTCTTTCTGCGGTTTGGCTTCAGTGTTCGCCTGCAGTGATAGGTTTGGTTGCGCTGGCACGCAACGCCAGGGTGGCACACGGCGCCGTACCATCCAGCTGGCGCCATGCCCTCAGTGGGATTGGTGCGGCCATGAGGCGGTGCGACAGCATCGTCACCCTGATCATAATGCCTGATGTCCACGTGGATGCGCAAACGTATGGGATGAGTCGGATAACGCCACCGCGCATTGATGCAGGTGAAGTGGTGGCGGCAATCGCTGTATCGCGCCGTGTGAGCGGGCAAAGCATCTGGCAAGCGCCAGTGATATGTGGTATATTTCGACGCAATCGTCGATGCAATCGGCCAACTGAGTGTAGGGAAGTTCGCATGCTGCATGCTACACCGCTGTGTTGGCGCTCCCTACCCGTTGCTCACCAGGCCGTTCCCGGCATCGATCTGGAGGAATCATACCATGTTCTTGGGCGTCACCTGGCCATTATTGACATTTGAAGGCATCAGCTATGCTATCTGGATTCTCTGTCTGGCGCATGCGTGGGGCCAGGGAGCCAGGCGGCGCGAACGCGTCGCCATTCTCCTCACTGGCACAGCGTATGGCGTCACACTCGAAACGCTGACGATCTACCAGCTCCACGCCTATCACTATGGTCAGTTCCTGGTCATGTTCTTCGGGCAGGTCCCGCTCTGCATCGGCGTGGGCTGGGGAATCATCTTATATAGCTCCATCGCCTTCGCTGATGCATTGCGCCTGGCGCCAGCCGCCTGGGCGGTCGTCGTTGGGCTGTTGGGGTTGAATATCGATGTCACGATGGATACCGTCGCCATTCGCCTGGGCATGTGGAACTGGCACCAGTGGAATTTCGCCCGGAGTACCTATGTCCTCATCCCCGGCACCTCACAGTACGCGCTGGCGGCACCCACCGTGCAGTGGTTTGGCGTTCCCTATGGCAATTTCTATGCCTGGTTCATCGTGCTCACTTCCTGCGCGGCGTTGTTCCGCTGGCTGAAACCGGGCGAGTCGCGCACGATCATCGCGCTGGTAGGTAAGTGCGTTCTGACCCTCCTCGGCTCGGTCATCGTCCTGACGCTGCTGGATCAGATCTATACGGATTATTTCAACGGGAGTAGCTGGCCCGTGATCGTCGAGGTTGTCGGTAGCCTGGTATTGATCGCGGCGCTGGCGCGGAGCCAGGCCGTGTCGGGCTTCGCGGCGGCGCGCGTGCGCGATCCGGCGGCGGTCCATGGCTTGCCCGCGGTGATCGCCGTGCCCCTCTTTTTTCATCTCTTTTTTCTGGCGATGCTCGCCACCATCGCGATCGATCCGTCACTCATCCCGCGCGCCGACATGGTGGCCGCATTGCCCGCGCAACTGCCCTACCTCGCGACCATCGCGGGCGCTATGACCATCATTGGCATCGGGTTGCACATCTGGCAGGCGCGCCGTCGGGCGACGAGCATCGCTGAACCAGCGGCCAGCAGCGTGGGGGCGTCGGTGTCCACACACCCCACCGTGGTCGCGGATTGACCGCAGTCACGGCGGCGAGTCGCCGCACAGGATCTGCTCACCCCTCGCGCGGCGCGGAATCAGGCACCGTTCGCCGCAAGACCTGGGTTTTTTTGAGTGTTCACCGCATAGCCGCCACTCCGCTGACGGCAACAAAGGAGCGCACCGCAGATGGTCGAAACGATTCCCCTCGCACAGCGGCGCATAGATATCATCATACTCATCTTTTTCGTGATCAACCTGCTCTTTGTCTCGTATTTCATCGATACCGAGCAATTGGTGATCGCCAATCCTTACCACTTCACCTACCCGATCTGGCCGCCCCGCCCGGTGATCGACGCCGTGCATTGGTGGGGACGATCGTTTGATCCGCTCCTCATGGCGCGACCACCGTTCTTCAAGGTGACGATCTGGTTGGATAACCTGTTGTATGGGCCATTCTACGTGGTGGCGATCTACGCGTTCCTCAAGGGGAAGGAGTGGATCCGCATCCCCAGTGTGATCTATGCGGTCTCGATGATATCCGGCGTCATCATGATCCTCAGCGAAGAAGCTTTTGGGGTATATCGCACCAGTCACCTGGCGCTGGTCGTTGGCGCTAACGCATCCTGGATCATCTTTCCGGTCATTCTGCTGATCCGCATGGGGATGAGCGATCATCCCTTCACCCGGCGCACCGCGTCGGCCGAACGATAAGGGGACCATATGCAACGTCGCACGCAAGCTTTCGGTCGGGTGGCCCCATATCGCGCGCTGGGCATCGTCTTCGTCGCCTACCTGGTCGCGTTGGCCGCGGCCATCGGAACGGGCATCGTGTTCCAACACCAGGCGCCGCTCCTCATTGTCGGCTTCGCTGACGTAGCCGCGACGATCGTTATCTTCCTCTGGAGCCTCTTGCTCCGCAATTCCAGCATGTATGATCCGTACTGGAGTGTCGCGCCGGTGCCGATCGCCATCTATTGGTTGACGCGCACCGGATCGGATGGGCTGGCGAATCCGCGCCACCTGTTGATCTTCGCCCTGCTCTGCCTCTGGGCCGTGCGACTGACCACGAACTGGGCGATACAATGGCATGGCTTGCGGCACGAGGATTGGCGCTACCGGGACATTCAGCAGCAGACCGGCGTCTTCTACTGGCCGGTCAGCGCGATCGGCATTCATCTGATGCCGACGGTGCTCGTCTTCCTGGGGAGCCTGGCGCTCTGGCCGACATTGAGCGATCGCCATCAGATCATCACGCTGGGGGACGCGTTCGCGGCGCTGGTCACCTTCGCGGCGATCGCCATCGAGACGCTGGCGGACCGGCAGATGCGGCATTTTCGCCAGCGCGCCAATCGGGCGGAAGGCGACACACCGCCCGGTCTCTGGTCCGTCACACGCCATCCCAATTACTTCGGCGAAGTGCTCTTCTGGTGGGGGCTCTATCTCTTCGTCCCCTTCACCTACGTTGGGTGGCGCTGGATCATCATCGGTCCGATCGCGATGGTGCTGCTCTTCCTGGGTTTGAGCATCCCGATCATGGAACGCCACCTCCTGGCGGAACATCCCCACTATCGCGAGTATCAACGGCGCGTCTCGATGTTTCTTCCGCTGCCTCCGCGACCTCTGCCGCTGCCCGCGCCACGCCCAGAGGCCTAACCACCGCTACCGGGCCGCGCACACCGCCCATGCAGCGGGTTGGCATGGGCGGTGCTGGGGTGGGCAACCGCTCGCCAGTCGCCACGTGCTGACCAGACGCGCGGCGGGGTGTCCATCTGATCCCGCTTATCCGTCTCATAGAGAGCGGGATGCGGCTGTCCCGTGCAGGAGTTTGGCAATGTCCTCATCAATCTCTGAACCAACGGATACACCCACCCTCACCCCACCGCCAGCGAAATCACTCTGGCGACTGCGCGATTTTCAGATTCTGCTCTGGGGCCAGGTCATCTCTGGCACCGGTTCGCAGGCATCGCTGATCGCCTTTCCGCTCCTGACGCTGGCGATGACCCACTCGCTGGTCCAGGCTGGCCTGGTTGGCGCGGTCCGCGCCCTGCCCTACACCCTCATCTCACTCCCCGTTGGCGCGCTGGTGGATCGCTGGAATCGCAAGCGCCTGATGCTATGGTGCGACACCGGACGCGCGCTGGCGTTGGGGAGCATCCCATTGGCTTACGCGTTCGGCGTCTTGAGCATGCCCCAGGTCTTGTTGGTCGCGCTGATCGAAGGGACGCTCTTTGTCTTCTTCGACCTCGCCGGCACGGCCAGTCTGCCGCGCATCGTCGCGCACGCGCAGATCCCCAATGCGGTCGCCGCGATGAACACGACTGACGCCACTTCCCAATTGTTGGGGCCAATCTTGAGCGGCGCGCTCTTCGCCGTCAGCCGCGTCCTCCCGTTCCTGGCGGATGCCGTCTCGTATGCTGTCTCCGTCTGCTCACTCTTTTTCATCCGTACGCCATTTCAGGAGGATCGCGCCGTGGCGCGCCGTCCCATGTGGGCGGAGATCGGTGAAGGCATTCGCTGGTTGTGGGGACAGCCGGTGTTGCGGTTTCTGGCCGTGCTGACCTGGGCACTGGCCTCATTTGGCGCTGGCTTTCCCCTCATCCTGATCGCCCTGAGCCAACGGCTGCACGCGTCCGCGGCGGTGATCGGCCTGTTGTTCGGCACCAGCGGAATCGGCACGCTGATCGGGTCTGCCAGCGTCGCGCCGTTGCGCCGCCGCTTTGGTACCGGCCCACTCCTGATCGCGTCGTCCTGGATCTGGGCGCTGTCCTGGTTGCTCTATCCCTTTGCGCCAAATGTCTACATACTGGGTCTGGCGAATCTGATCGGGTACATTGTGGTGCCCATCTACATGACGACACAGTTCAGCTATCGCCTGCAGCATACTCCCGATGTGTTGCAGGGACGCGTCAATAGTGTCTATCGCCTGATCGCGTTTGGCAGTCAGCCAATAGGCGTGGCGCTGGCGGGGGTGCTGCTCACCTGGCTGGGTCCTCTCGCCACGATCGGCATCATCATGATCCCTGAGTTGCTGCTGGCAGCCATCGCGACGGGGATGCCTGTGTTGCGCCGCGCGCCGTGAGGGAATCTGCCAGTGAACAGGACCGCCGCAGGCTCCCTTGAGAGCCTGCGGCGGTCTGCCGCGCGCGCCAACCGCCCCGGTTTAACCGTTCAGGTTGGTGGGCCGTTCGCCCAGCGTCACGGTGATACTGAGTTGTTGCGTGCCGCGCATGACCGTCATGGTCACTTTGGTGCCCGGCGCGTCATTGAGGAGCGCGCCCGAGAGGTCGCTGCTCGCGTTGATCATAGTGCCACCGAGCGCGATGATGACATCGCCTTTTTGCATGCCGCCTTGTTGGGCAGGGCTGACCCCCGCCGCGTCGTTGGCGAAATCAGCGACCAGGACGCCGCTCTGGACAGCGAGATTATCCTGTGTCGCCAGGGCGGGTGTCACATCCTGGCCAGCGATGCCCAGGAAGCCCTCGCCGGTGTTGGTCAGATGTCCGGTGGCGATCAGTTGCTTGGTGACATAGGCGATGCGATTGGATGAGATGGCATAAGTGATGCCATTGGCATTGGATCCTGTATCGGTATTGATCTCACCGAGGGTGGGAATGCCGATGAGCTGCCCCTGCAGGTCCACCAGCGCTCCACCGAGGTTGTTGTTGGTGAGTTCCGTGCTGGTCTGCACCAGGCCAATCAAGGTGCCCGCCGGGCCGGAAGGCGCTTCACTGGCGGTCCGATTCAGCGCGCTGACAATGCCAAAATTGCTGGTAGATTGCTGTGCCAATGGGTTGCCAATGGCGATGGCAAACTCGCCCACTTTCAGCGTGGAAGAATCCGCCAGCGAGACGGTCTGCAGTCCGGTCGCGGCAATCTTGATGACCGCCAGGTCTTCCTGTGAGGCCTCGCCCACCAGCTGTGCCTGCGCGGTGTGTTGATTGGCGAGCGTGACCATCACGGCGCTGGCGCTACTGATGAGGCGGTCATTCGTGACGATGTAGCCATTCTGCGTGAGGATGTCGCCGGAACCCACGATTTGCCGATTGCCGCTGGTGCTGGTGATGGCGACCACCGCTGGCTGGACGGCCGCGGCGACGGCCTGCACGGTCCCTTGCAAGCTGGTAGCGTTCGAGGTGATCTGGTTCGATGTACCACTGGTTGATCCGATCGTCACGGCTGGTCCGGCCGGGGCAGCGCGCATGAGCAGAAAACTGCCGCCCATGCCGAGCAAAAACACGAAGATCAGGGCGATGCTGATGAGCGTCGGCCAGAGGACGCGATTGCGCCGGACCGCGCCCGTGGGTGGAGTCGATCCGCCTCCCGTGGAACCGATCGGTGGCGGAAACGCATAGGCGGGCGCATGGGGATCGGGGTTGCCCTGATACGGCGTCATGTACTGGGCGGGCGGCGCGCCATATGGCGCTGGATACACGGGCGACATCGCCGGGTTGGCCGACCCGCCGCTCGTGGACCAGGGTGGCTGCAGCGCGGTGCCCGACCAGGGCCGCGCGTCGCCATTCGGACCGGCAGGCGTCGCTGGCACACTATAGGGCGGGTATGGGCTATTGGCTGGCGCGAAGCGTGGACCCTGTGGCAGCGTCGGGCTGAGGTCCGCGGCTGGCGGAAGTGGTGAGCCAGCGGCATTGTCTGGCATGGGGGTATACGGATTGGGTGTGGGCGCCTCATCCTGTGGGGCGCCGGAAGGCGGAAGGTCCGCTGCCGGTCCGGTGCCGGTTGCATATGGTTCAGACATGAGCGACTCTCTTTCTGGCGGTGCATCTCTCGACAAATCCCCGCGCGACGCGAGGGATAATCTCTCATTGCCGCTGTTGCTTTCAGGTGGCGGGCCGCGACTGCCCCACGTGTCTCAGGGGCAATTTATGGCGGGCCGAACGTCTGCGTATATCATGCGGCTCACACCTGAATACCATCGCGTCACCGGATGAAAGAAAGCTGAAATTGCGCCACTTTGCGCGGCGGAACGACCACTTCTTAGCAAACCATTAGGCTTGCCGCCTGACCACGCGCAATCGGGCCGATCCGCGCGGTTTCGGCCCGATTGCGCATGAGGAACACTGGCGATCAGCGCTGGCGCTGATAGATATGCACCGCCCGCTTCTCAGCCGCCAGGACGGCCTCGCGCAGGGCTTCGCTGAACGTGGGGTGGGGGTGGATGGTGTTGATGATCTCGGTAGCGGTCAACTCGCTGCTCATCGCCAGCACATACTCGGTGATGAGATTCGTCGCTTCCGGCCCGATGATCGCGGCCCCGAGGATATCGCCATACGATCCAAGCACGACTTTGACCAGACCTTCGGCGCTATCCGAAGCCAGCGCCTTGCCATTGGCGGCCCAGGGAAACGTTCCGGCGTGAGCGCCGGGATCCATGGCTTTGGCCTGCGCCTCCGTCATGCCCACCGAGGCGATCTCTGGAAAGGTGTAGACGGGGCGGGGGAAGCTATCATAGCGCATGTGAGCGTCGTGGCCCATGATGTTCTCCGCCGCCACTTCGCCCTCCGTCATGGCGACATGCGCGAGCTGGGTCTTGCCAGACAGATCGCCGATGGCATAGACGCCAGGAAGGTTGGTCGCCATGCGGTCATCAACGACGACCTTCGCCCGATCCATCGCCAGGCCGCGATCGATCAATCCGCTGATGCCATCGGGGTTCGCGACTCGCCCCACGGCACAGAGGACGTATTCGCCTGCCAGCCGCACCTCTTGTCCATCGGAGCCGCCGGAAGGTCCGGGGCCGGTGGCGATGACGACTTTTTCGCCATTGGCGGCGTCTTCGATGCGCTCCACCCGTGTATTCAGATGGATATCGATGCCGCGTTTCTTGAAGACTTTCTCCAATTCTTTGACGATCTCTGGTTCTTCATAGGCCAGCATACTGGGGAGCATCTCGACGATGGTGACTTTCGCGCCGAGAGCGTTGAAGAGGCAGGCAAACTCGACAGCGATGACGCCGCCGCCAATGCAGACGACGCTCCGCGGGACCGCTGGCAGTTCCAGCGCCTCGGTGCTGAAGATGACGTGGTGGCCATCCAGCCCCGGAAATGGTGGACGAATGGTGACCGACCCCATCGCCAGGATGATGTGCTGGGCGCGCACGATGCGCCGTGTTCCCCCTGGTTCATCCACTGTCACGACGCCGGGCTCGTCCACCTGGCCACGCCCGTTGATGATGGTGACCCCGTTGGCTTTGAGGAGTTGGGCGACACCACCGGTGAGGCGTTTGACGACCCTGGCTTTATACTCAATCGCGGTCGGCATATCAAAGGACGGTTGGTCAGCCATGATCCCCAGGGTGCGCAACCCCGCGAACTTGTGGTATTCTTCAGCGACATGCAACAATGCTTTGGATGGGATGCAGCCAACATTCAGGCAGGTGCCGCCGATATACTGTTTTTCGACGATGGCAACTTTGCCGCCAAGCTGCGCGGCGCGGATCGCGGCGACATAGCCACCGGGGCCAGAACCGACGACGACCAGATCGTAGATTTCACCATCCGTCGCTGGCATCAGCGCCGTCCCATCGCCTGGTTGTATGTTTGTCATGGTAATTGCTTATGAACTCCTCATGTGATGATTGGCCGCGAAGCTATGCTCGCGCGGTGCGCCACCTGTAGTGTATCATGTGGTACGAGTGGAGCGCCGCTGAGCGGGCCATTGCTGCACGCTACGCATCTTCACGGCCGCGACACGGTTTCGGCGATAGCGAAAGGAATGTCAACATGTGGCAACGAGATCAACGGATACCGGTCGCCTATCTCAATTCAGGCACCATTGGTTTCGTCTTCCACAGCATGTCGGAACAACACTGTACGATATGCGGCATGACCATTCCTCAGGGCGCTCTGTTTACCAGGCGCGCGCTCTCCTTCACGGGCACGGTCTTCGTGATCTGCGCGCAATGTCAGCCATTTCGTCAACTTTCTGGCGCGTCGGAAGTCCAGCTGGATCTGGACGCGAGCTCGTAACGACGCCAGCGTTCGCGTTTGCCAGCAGACTTCAGCTAGCGCGCGCTGACTCGCCCCTTTCAGATAGCCGCGCGGCATAGCAAGGCATCCTCCACGTCGCGGCGCGTTCCTGCTGACCTCACCCGCGCTGCGTCTCTCGTGCAATCTGGGGACACGCGCAGCTCACACTCCAGGACGTGAGGATCACGGATGCGCAGGTCCATGACCTGCCACGCGTGTGAACAATTCCCACTGCCGGGCCCTTGACGCCATGACTGCCTGCCCTGTATACTCAACCCTGATCCGCCCCGTGCGGACCCGCAGATAGCCTGATCGTATTGAGTCGTTCCTTGCCCGCCAGCACTGCCATTGCCGTGAGTGGGCGCGGTCGCCGCTGGCGGTGGGCGCGAGCACGCGACCTCGCAATCCTTCAGGAGGCCCGAGCATGACCACCGCGACCGCCGCGCCCCTCGCCGGGGGGCGGCTCTTCCTCTATCGCATCATCCAGCTCTTATACGGCTTCGTCTATCTCTTTCTGGGGAGCAATGTGGTCGCGGGCGCCATCCAGGCCTTCCTGGCGGCCGGCGGCATCCCCAGCTGGCGCGACCTGCAGGCCACGTACATTGGCGTCTTCGCGACCAATCATCCCGCCGCCTTCTTCCCGCTGGCCGCCGCACTCATCGCCATCGGCATCGCCGGGCCGATCGTCTCCGGACGGTTGCAGCGCCACGAACTGCGCCAGCAGCTCGATCAGCATGTCCCCGACATCCTGGCGAAACATGCTCCCGCGCTCATCGCCGAGGCGACCATCGCCGCCGGGCAGGACCTCGCGCTGCGGACCCTGCAGCCGGTCCGCGTCCGCGACCTGCGGCTGGTGAATTACCGCCAGGGTTCCCGACCTGTCGAGAAGTATTTCCCGATCGCTGGCTACGACGAGGCGCGCGCGGGCCTCCAGGCCGCGCTGGACGGGCAGGGCAGCGGCATCGTGCTGGCGGGCCGGCCGATGCTGGGCAAGACGCGCATGGCGCTGGAGGCGCTGCGGGCCACGACGCCGGACTTCACCCTGCTCTACTTCAATCCCGACCGGAGCCTGCCAGACCTGCTGGCGCTGGCGCCCCACTTCGCCGGGCAGGACCTCGCGCTACTGCTGGACGACCTCCAATTCACCGCGCGCCGCCCCGAGGATGCCCAGAAGCTTATCACCGGCGTCCGCGCGCTACAAGCCGCCGCGCGCCGCTGCGTCATCGTCGCCACGGTCCGCGTCGGCGACGACGAAGATCTTGCCATGCAGACCTTCGCCAGCCTCTTCGAGACGCTCGACCTGCGCGCGATCCGCCTGGCTCCGCTGACGGACGAGGCCGCGCGCGCCTTCCTGGCCTTCGCCGCGGACGCCACCGCCACGGGGCAAGCGGCGCTGCACCGCGACGAGTTCGATGGCACCCCCGGCTCCGTCCTGCTCGGTCTGGCGCGCCGCACCGTGCAACTGCGTAGCCCCGACTTCCCCGCTGCCGCCAAAGCCATCCTGAAAGCGCTGGCGCTGCTCCGCGCCGCCGACATCACACCACGGAGCGTCGGCCGCGCGCGCCGCGTCGCCAGCGCGATCTTCGCGCTCCCCCCCACCGGGTGGCAAGCCGCGCTGGAGTACCTGGTCCGCAACGAATGGCTCACGCTCGGCGTGGCCGACGACACCGACGCCACCCCCATCGGCCTCCCCAGCGATGCCTACCTGGAGCGCTGCCTGCCGCAGGCTGCCCTCTATCCGCTGGCCCCGCGCCGTGTCCAGGATGACTTCGCTGCGCTCTGCCAGGCTCTGCGCCAGGCGCCCGTCGACGCCGATGCCCTCTTCGATCTCGCCTGGGCCTTAACGCAGGATCCCCTCGGCAACAAAGCCGCGCAGAACGAACTGGCGCTGGAAGCGGCCCAGGCTGGTTTGGTGGCCCTGGATCGCGCGCTCGATCCTCAGCGTTGGGCCGCGGGCCAACATACGCTGGGGAACGCCTATAGTGACCGCATCCGAGGGGACCGGGCGCAGAACCTGGAAGACGCCATCGCCGCCTTCACCGCCAGCCTGGAGGTGTACACCCGCCAGGACTTCCCGATCCAGTGGGCAACCACCCAGAACAACCTGGGGGAGGCGTTACGGCAACGCATCCGAGGGGACCGGGCGCAGAACCTGGAAGACGCCATCGCCGCCTACACCGCCAGCCTGGAGGTCTGCACCCGCCAGGACTTCCCGATCCAGTGGGCGGAGACAACCTTCAATGTTGCGTTATTGTATGCTCAGATGGCACAGTCGGCATTCGAGCAGAATGATACTACCCAGGGTCAGAGGTTGCGACACCAAGCCTTGACTGAGATGCGGTCGACCCTCATTATCTTTACCGCTGAAGGTTTCCCCGATATGCATCAGCGAGTAAATGCTCAGATTGCGCGTATCACCGCCATCGTTGGGTAGCAGAGGGGTTCTCCCGGCATAGGTAAGACCGATCGGGGACGCAGGGAATGGAAGTTCGCGCGGGGGGAGCGCCGTCGCCCTCCGACGCCGCCCATGAATGGAATTCATGGGCTAATAATACAAAACCGAATGAATTCGGTTGACGCCGCACATGGTTGTGCATGGATGCGCGGTTGTGACCATGGGGGTGGGGGAGTCGCCGCGAGGTATGGTGCAATGGCAATGGTATAACCGTTTTTAAACGGTTTCGTATAATTAGCCCATGAATTGTATTCATGGGCGGGGGTGCGATGCACGCGGGGGTGCATAGCGGAGCGCCCGGGTGGTCGCCATGCCGGTCGCTGGCGACCACCCGGGTGCGCGGCGTCCAGGGGTCGGCAAAACTCCGCGCCACCGCGTCCAAGGTCAGGGGCTGATTCGCTTTCAGGACAACGAAATAGTGCCCCCTTTTTGCTCGATCTGCTGGCACAAGGCCCGCGTGGCCAAGAGCGCATCCCCCATGACGATGCGTCCACTGAGTAGCCGCTCCGGCAGCGCCTCCAGCACCGCCTGCACCCCAGCCAGTTCGTGCCCCATGCCCACCGTCTCGACTTGCGCCAGCACCACCCGCGTTTGGTGGGCGTACGCGGCGACCAAATGGACGCCGGGGATCTCCTCCCCATGGATCCCGCGCAGGGTCTTGCCGTCAATCGCCAGCGCCTCGTCGGGCTCCAGCCCTTGCTCGGCAAACCACTGACCCAATACCCGCTCGAACGCCTCATGATCCAGGCAGCGCATGGCGCGGTGCAAGGTCGCCACACTGGGCCCTCGCTCGGCGCGCAGTCCCAGTGCCACGCGAATCTCCGGCTCACATTCACTACCCCATTGGCTGATCGCATACAAGCTGCGTCACCCACACAACAGAGCGCAGACCGTCAGGGCCAGCATCCCATCGAGCGGATGTACCCTGCCTTGGCCGCGCCGCACATCCGGTAGCGTCTGCAGCGCCGCCCGTAATGATCCTGGGGGCGCCGTCTGGCGCCCATCTTTCTTGTTCATGCCGCTCAGTCTACCCTCTCTCCTTCAGCATGAAAAGACCCTGCATATTACCGCGATCCGCTACCGCGCCGAAAACACCGCCGGGTCGGTGCACAACAACTACCGCTCTGGGACGATACGATGGTCTAGGATGCTCACTTATCCGCTCTTGCGCTGTGAAGGTGCGAGTTGGCGTTCGTAGTCGGTGATGGCATCGATGATCCCCTGTCGGATGCGATACATGCGGAACAGCGCTGCTCTGGCACGATCCAACTTGGCAGGATCATTGCGAGCCTGGAAGACGTCCTGTTCCCGTTCCAAACACTCGGCATTGATATCGCCGAGCGCCCGTTTGTATCCATCGTACTCGTCAGCACTGGTGATCGGAGATTGTGTCTCTTTCATTGTTGCTCCTCTCTTCGTGGATGCCACGCACGGTCACACATCCAGGACCAGCACCCCTTTGGGGCGGTTCGAGCGGGTGTAGGTGAACACGTTAACCAGGTGCCGACGGTGCAGAGGATCGGCATGCACATCCAGGTAGGTGGCTGGGATGGGACACTCCTGATTGAAAAACACCTGTATCTAGATCTCGTCCATCGCATCCGTCAGCACTAAGAGGTCAATGTCATTGGGCGAGGGCTTACTCGTCACGTAACTCCCATCGACGTAGGCGATCATGTCCGGTGCCAGCGTTTTCAGCTTCGTCAGCGCAGGCTGAATATCCTGAAGCGCCTGATTAAGTTCTTGCCGCTCGATAGTCGTTGCCGGAAAGACAGCGATGATCTCAGCAACAGTGGTGTGATGCTCGCCGGGAGGAAGGGTGCCATTCGCCTGCAAGGGCGGGATGGGCATGGCGTTTATTCTCCCTTCCTCTCAACGCAAGATGCCCTTTTGTGCTCAGCATATCACGTCTTGCCCCAGAAAGCTACCCACCAAGCTGAGTCTGCCACACAGCCCTCTTGTATCCATACCGCGAAAAGGGAGGGTCTAGAGAGGCACATTGATCATGCCACTCAACTGGACACATCATTGGCGAGATATCACCTGGGTGCCGCCTATAGTGACCGCATCCGCGGGGACCGGGCGCAGAACCTGGAAGCCGCCATCGCCGCCTTCACCGCCAGCCTGGAGGTCTCCACCCGCCAGGCCTTCCCGGTGGACTGGGCGGAGACAACCTTCAATGTTGCGTTATTATATGCCCAGATGGCACTGTCGGCATTCGAGCAGAATGATACTACCCAGGGTCAGAGGTTGCTGCACCAAGCTTTGACTGAGATGCAGTCGACCCTCATTATCTTTACTGCTGATGGCTTCCCCGATATGCATCAGCGAGCAAATGACTTTATCGAAAGCATCACCGCCATCGGTGGGTAGCAGAGGAGTTTTCCCGGCATCGGTACGACCGATCGGGGACGCAGGGAATGGAAGTTCGCGCGCGGGGAGCGCCGTCGTCCCCCCGACGCCGCCCATGAATGGAATTCATGAGCTAATAATACAAAACCGAATGAATTCGGTTGACGCCGCACATGGTTGTGCATGGATGCGCGGTTTGTCCATGGGGGTGGGAATAGCGCCGCGGTGTCTGTTGGGTTGGCCATGCGATACGGGCCGAAGCAGGGTGGCGGCGATATGTTGCCAGCCTGCTTCGGCCTGTTCGTACGCGTGTATATGCGACGCCTGCCCGGGGTGATCAAGCAGCGCGATGCGCGAGCGCTAGCCGGATGCGGCTACTGGCCCGCGGCGAAGCGCTGGCTCACGGCGGTCCAATTGACGACATTCCACCAGGCGTTGAGGTAATCCGGGCGGCGGTTCTGATATTTCAGATAGTAGGCATGCTCCCAGACATCGTTCCCCATGACGGGATACAGCCCATCCATATATGGGCTATCCTGATTGGCGGACGAGATGACGGAGAGTTTGTTGCCCTGTTTGGGATCCATCACCAGCCAGGCCCAGCCGGAGCCGAAGCGCTTGGCGCCCGCGTCATTGAAGGCCGCCTTGAATTGATCGAACGAGCCAAACGCGGCATTGATGGCATCAGCCAGCGCGCCAGTCGGTGTGCCGCCAGCGTTAGGGCCCATGATGCTCCAGTACATCGAATGGTTGGCGTGACCGCCGCCATTGTTGCGCACCGCTGTCCGGACGTTTTCCGGCACTTCATTGATCCGCTTCAGGACGTCCTCGACCGCCAGGTTGGCGAATTCGTGGCCCTGCAATGCCGCGTTGAGATTATTGACATAGGCGGCATGGTGCTTGTCATGATGGAGGTGCATCGTCTCGGTATCGATGTGCGGTTCCAATGCGCTGTAATCGTAAGGCAGCGGGGGTAGTTCGAACGCCATGTGTAGTCGCTCCTTTTGTTCCTGACGAACCGACCGGCCGGTATGCCGATCAATTGCAATGTACCATTGAAGTCCGCGCATGCCATCGCCACCCACGGTGGCGACAATCTCCCGCGATGCGCGACGCGGTGGGACCCGGCATCCTCACCACCCTGGTGAGGCTCAACACCTGGCCCGGTGGCTCGTTGTGAGCCACTCCCATGACAGAGTATACGATCGCCAGGTGACCCACGGCCTGGCTCATGGTTGCCCGGCCTGGCCATCCCGCGGCGCGATCAGCGCGATCGCCATGCAGGCGAGACCTTCGCCACGGCCGGTGAAGCCCAGGCGGTCGGTCGTCGTCGCTTTGATGCTGACGTCGGCCGTCGGGACGCGCAAGATCTCCGCCATCCGCGCGCGCATCGCGGGGATATGTGGCCCCATCCTGGGCTGCTCCGCGATGATCGTCGCGTCGATATTCACGACCGCGAACCCCTGTTCCGCCAGCAGGTCGCGCGCGTAGGCCAGAAAGGCCTGGCTGGGCGCGTCGTGCCAGCGCGCGTCCCCGCTGGGGAAATGCTGGCCGATATCGCCCAGCGCCGCCGCGCCCAGCAGCGCGTCCACGATCGCATGGATGACCGCATCCGCATCAGAGTGGCCAGCCAGACCGATTTCGGCGGGAATCTCCACGCCGCCGAGGATCAGTCGGCGGCCAGCGGCGAACGCGTGGACATCATAGCCAATGCCAATGCGCGGCATAGCTCACCCCTTGAGCGCCGAGATGACTTTGGCCTGCGTGAAGAGCAGCAGGTAATCCCGTCCGCCCGCTTTAGAGTCGGTACCCGACATATTGAAGCCGCCAAAGGGATGGACGCCGACGAGCGCGCCGGTGCATTTGCGGTTGAAATACAGATTCCCGACGTGGAATTCACGCGCCGCGCGCTCGATGCGCTGCGCATCGCGCGAGAAGAGCGATCCGGTCAGGCCGTAGTCGGTGGCGTTGGCGACGCGCAGCGCCTCCGTGAAGTCGGCCGCCCGGATAATCGCCAGCACCGGGCCAAAGATCTCTTCCACCGCGATGCGCGCGTCGGGTTTGACGTCCTGGATGATCGTCGGTGGGATGTAGTAACCGGGCCGATCGACATCGCCACCACCCAGCGCGAGTCGTCCTTCATCGCGTCCGACTTCGATGTATTCGCGGATCTTCTTGAACGCGCTGGCATCGATGACCGGGCCGACCTGGGTGGCTTGATCGGCGGGATCGCCAATCACCAGCGCGCGCGCCCGCTCGACCACCCTGGCGACCACCGCGTCATAGACGGCGTCAACGATGATGGCGCGCGAACCAGCCGAACACTTTTGCCCCTGATAACCAAAGGCCGAAGCGACGATCGCCTGCGCCGCGGCGTCCAGGTCGGCGGTCTCGTCGACGACGATCGCGTCTTTCCCGCCCATCTCCAGGATCGTGCGCTTGATCCATTTCTGGCCTGGTTGCTGCTGCGCCGCCAACGAGTTGATATGGAGTCCAACCTCCATCGAACCGGTAAAAGCGATGAAGCGCGTGCGCGGATCCGCCACCAGGGTGTCGCCGATGACGCCACCCGGGCCGGGTAGGAAGTTGACGACCCCAGCCGGGCAGCCCGCTTCAAGCAGCAGATCGACAAAACGCGCCGCGATCGTCGCGGCCGTGCTGGCGGGTTTCAAGACGACGGTGTTCCCGGCCACGATGCTGGCGGTGGTCATCCCGGCCATAATGGCCAGCGGGAAGTTCCAGGGCGGGATCACGACGCCAACGCCCAGGGGAATATAGTGCAGCGCATTATCTTCGGTTGGTATCCTGGTGAGGGGTTGCGGTTGCGCCAGGCGATACATCTCACGGGCGTAGAAGTTGAGAAAATCGATGCCTTCGGCGACATCCGCGTCGGCTTCTGGCCAGCTCTTGCCAGTCTCGAAAATCAGCCAGGCGTTGAATTCCATACGCCGCGCGGTGAGGAGATCGGCCGCCGCGAGCAAGAGGTTGGCGCGGCGTTCGGGCGCGATGGTCTGCCAGGTGGTAAAGGCCGTCGCGGCGGCGTCGATCGCGCGCTGGGCATCGGCGGCCGTGGCGCGGGTGAAGCGCCCAACGACTTCATCCGGTCGGGCCGGGTTGATAGAGGTGAAGGTGTCGTCGCGCGCGATCCGCTCTCCGCCGATGATCAGGGGATAGGTCTGGCCCAGCATCGCGCGGACCCGCTCAATAGCTTCCGCCTGCTGACGCGCGGTCTCCGCGTCGTTGTATGGCAACAGTGGTGTATTGACGAACTCGGAAGTGACCGATTGTTCGGGCGTCGGTCGATTGGCGAGTGCAGTCATGGTGAAATTCTCCTTCGTAGTCGGACGTCAGGCCGGCCGTGGCGCGTGCCGCTGCGCGCGTATGCTGGCGCGACACTGCGTCCATTTGGCGCATCATCTCCATCATACGATCTGGGGCCGGGCAGCGCGGAGCCAATCGGGCAACAGCGGCGGTAGCTATTGGCCCATTGCCTGCAAGAGGCGCGCGCGCAGATCAGTGGCCGGGGGAAAGTTGCCGCAGCGCTGCAGTTCCGCCAGGGCCGCGGGATAGCGCTGCAAACCAATCAGCGCGCGCGCCTGGGTGTAGCGAAACGTCGGGTTGTCGCTGGCGAGTTGCAACGCCTTCTGTGTCGCCTCCAACGCGGCGGCATAGTGCTGCTGATCCAGCAAGACGTTCGCCAGGTTCACCCAGCCGCTGGCGAAGTCTGGCGATAGCTCAAGCGCGCGCCGTTGCGCGGCTTCGGCCTCGCCCAGCCGCTCCATTTTGCGCAGCGTAATGCCCATATTGGACCAGGCAGAGACGCGCGTCGGGTCCAGTTCCAGCGAACGTTGATAGGCCGCCAGCGCCTCATCCAGGCGGTTCATGTCGTCCAGAATATAGCCTTGCGTGTACCACGCGCCGGCATGGTCGGGATCGATCGCCAGCGCGTGTCCGGTGGCGTCCAACGCAGCGTCATATTGGCGCATCTGGTCCAACGCGAACGCGCGCTTCGTCCAGCACCAGGGATGCCGCGGATCGATGCCCAGCGCTTTCTCATAGGCCAGGATCGCCAGCGGCAGCAGGTGTTGTTGTTCATTCAACGCGCCCAGGGTATACCAGCCCGCGAAGGAAGGATGGTCGCGGGTCGCGCGTTCCAGCACGGCGCGCGCCTCGGCGTCTTTTCCCTGCCAGTGCAGCGCTTTCGCCCTGGTGACCGCGTCGGGCGACGCGCCACGGTCGCCACGGAGCCGATCCACGACGGAAATCGTGGGCAACGGCGCCAGCGCCAGCGTCTGCAGCGTGCGCCGGATGAGCTCGGCCGTGGGCCATGGTTTGCCCGGCGCGGCCTCGATGCAGGGATAGGCGCGGAGGCTGGGCCAGAGTTCGGCCGGGTCATAGGGAGCAACGGTAATGGGAAGGATGCCGCGCAAGGGATCTTCGGCTAGTAAGACATCCATCGCATCGGCGAACTTACGGACCATCTGACTGTGCAGCGCGGCGCTGGAGAGCAGATAGAGGTGAATGGGGCGCCCGCGCAACTCACCGACGATCATGACGTTCATGCGATCTTGCTGCATCATCTCATAATGCAGTTGCGCGACGCCGGCGCTCTGCAGCGCGCGCGCTAATTCCTGGCAGATTGCGTCATCACTGGGACTGGCATGCCCGAGATAGACGCCAAACGCCGAGCCTGCTGGTGCCACCATGGCTGATACCCCTCAATTGCTGTTGCTACCGGTCATCCACCCGTTGGCAGCCGGTTGCCGCGTCGCCACTGCGCCTGGGATTCTGGCACAACGCGGCGATTCCCCACATCGAAACCCACCACATGCCTGCCCGCGCGCGATCCGCCTGGCTGGCTGGTGCCTGGTGGCCTGAACTGAGCGCGAAACAGCTCTATGGTACTACGATTGGCAAGCGCAACCGCGCGAATCAGGTTGATAGGTGGCCTGGTCAGGCGCTCGTGCCCGCGCCCCCACACAACACAGCGGCCAGGGCCAGAGCGCGTGTCATTATCGCCATGGTCCTGGCCGCGTTTGGGCGGACGTCTAGCTATTTGCCGTCGGATTCGGACTCTTCCGCGCCGTCCGCATCGCCCTCGAAGGGCACGTCCGCCTCGATCGCATCATCCTCGCTGTCGATTGTGGTGGCCAGCGCGCGCACGCGGTCGCCTTCGGGCAGGTGCATCAGCCGGACGCCCTGGGTCGCGCGGCTGAGCTGCGCGATCGTGGCGATCGGTGACCTGATGACCATGCCATTGCCAGAGACCACCACCAGGTCGCGATCCTGCTCGGTGAGGATACGCGCGCCCGCAATCAAGCCCGTCTTGTCCGTGAGCCGGGCCGTCAAGACGCCGCTGCCGCCACGGCCATGCTGCGGATATTCTTCCATCGCCGTACGCTTGCCATAGCCGCGTTCCGTCACGACCAACATCTCCGAGCCATTCTGCGCGACCTCGATGGCGATGACCTTATCTTGTTCGTCCAGGCGGATGCCACGGACCCCGCCGCTGGTGCGCGACGCCGCGCGCAGATCCTGTACGGCGAAGCGGATGGCCTGGCCATGCGCTGTCACCAGCAAGACATCGTCGTTGGTGTGCGCCAGACGCGCCCCGATGAATTCATCGCCCTCTTCCAGGTCCATCGCGATCAAGCCGAGCCGTCGGACCACCGCGAACTCATCCAGCGAGGTCTTCTTGACCTCGCCCCTGTGCGTGGCCATGATCAAGAAGTCGCGCGCCTGGAACTTGGGCACGGCGATCACCGTCGTGACGCGTTCCTGCGCCTCGATGCCGATCAAGTTGCGAATATGCTCGCCCTTGGCCTGGCGACCCACCTCTGGCAGATCATAGGTCGCCAGCTGAAAGACCCGGCCGCGATCGGTGAAGAAGAGCAGGCCATCATGGGCGTGGGTGATGAGCAGATGCAGGACGGTGTCATCCTCGCGCGTCGTCATACCGTTTTTGCCCTTGCCGCCGCGGCGTTGTGCCCGGTACGTCTTGCTGGCGAGGCGTTTGATATAGTTCTGCTCGGTCATCGTCACGACCATCTCATCATTGGGGATAAGGTCTTCTTCTTTGAACTCACCGGCCTCTTCGAACTGAATCTCCGTGCGGCGCGGATCCCCATACTTCTCTTTCAGATTGGTCAGATCCTGTTTGATGAGTAGACGGACCTCGTTGATGTCCGCGAGGATACCCTCTAACCTATGGATCTCGGTGCGCACTTCCCCGAGCTCCTCGGTGACCTTGCGCCGCTCCAGCGCTGCCAGGCGGCCCAACCGCAGGTCCAGGATCGCCTTGGCCTGTTCCTCGGAGAGCTTGAAGCGCTGTTGCAAGTTGCGCTGCGCGGTATCAGAGGACTGAGATCGCCGGATCGTCTCGATCACCTCGTCGAGATTATCGAGGGCAATCTGCAGGCCTTCCAAAATATGGGCGCGGGCCTGCGCTTTGCGCAGATCGAACTGGGTGCGTCGGGTGATCACCTGTTCGCGATAGGTAATGTGGTGTTGCAGGATCTGCTTCAAATTCAAGACGCGCGGCTGGCCATCGACCAGCGCCAGGACGTTGGCATTGAAGGCCGTCTGCATCGCGGAATATTTGAAGAGCTGGTTCAGCACCGAGATATGGCGGGCATCTTTGCGCAGTTCGATCACGATGCGCATACCCTGCCGGTCTGATTCATCGCGGATGTCCGAGATGCCTTCGATCTTCTTATCGCGCGCCATCTCGGCGATCTTTTTCACCATCTCGGCCTTATTGACCTGGTAAGGCAGTTCGGTGACGATGATCGCCAGGCGGCCGCGTTCCATCTCCTCAGTGTGCGCCCGCGCCCGCAATACCATGCGTCCGCGCCCACTCTGTTGCGTCGCGCGGATACCCGAGACGCCATGGATGATGCCACCGGTCGGAAAATCCGGGCCGCGCACGAATTTCGCGAGGTCTTCGATCGTCGCGTCGGGATGGTCCACCAGGTGGATGATGCCATCGCAGACTTCGCGCAGATTATGCGGTGGAATGTTGGTCGCCATGCCGACGGCGATGCCCGCCGCGCCATTCAGCAGTAAGTTGGGGAGCCGCGCTGGCAAGACCGTCGGCTCCAGTTCGCGCCCATCATAATTCGGGCGGAAATCGACGGTCTCTTTGTCATAATCGTCGAGCAATTCGGCGGCGATGGCCGACATTTTGGCTTCAGTGTAGCGCATTGCCGCCGCGGGATCGTCGTCGATCGAGTTATGCACAAAGACACCGGTTCCTAACAGGAAGTTATGGTGCTCATCAACAGTAATGTCGAAAACATCCGCTTTCTCAGCGAGTGGTTCAACACTCAGTACTGAGTGATTGTACTGTGATGCAAGATCGACTGTGTTAAAATTAACATGATGTCGCACAAAAGCGCCTGAGGTAGGTCGCGCTTTTCCAGTGCGATCGTTGTAGGCATCGGCGAGATGATGTACGAAGGTAAACTCGCCTGTCTTGGGTTGTTTGATTCGCAGATATGCATTCAACCCCGGCTTGACGGGCATTTGATCAAAATACCCAGCCATTAAGCTATCCCCGGCGCGCAGATCTTGGGCCTCTCGATACGATCCATCGCGGAGCATGAAGCGATGATCAGGGGTGCAACGGATACGCGCTCCATTATCGAGTGTCACCGCGACGAGGTCAGCATCATGTCGTGTGACACGGGCATGGTGACCTGCTCCGACGACAATCTCACCTTCGGCGTTCACCGAGTAAACGAAAAATTGCTCGGAAGCGGGCAATTGTGCGAGCTCAGCGAATGTGCGCTCCGTGCCATCAAGTAAACTGATGGTGGTATCGCCAGTAAAACAGCCAAAATTCCCCTGCCCTAGGACTAATGGATAGCGCAGATTCCATGGTTGCGCCAACCGAACGAGCGTATCATAGACTGCTGAGTCGCCGTGGGGATGGAAATCTTTCAGCACTTCGCCGACGATGCCGGCGCACTTACGGAAGCCGCGATTGGACTGCAAGCCCATCCGCTCCATCGCATACAGCACGCGCCGGTGCACTGGCTTGAGGCCATCGCGCACATCGGGCAGCGCGCGGCTGACAATGACGCTCATCGAGTAATCGAGGTACGCCGTCTGCATCTGGTCGACGATGCTGACGGACCGGATCTTGCCTGCGTCCAACCGGGTGCTCCTTATAGAGTGTTGCTTTTACTCTCTCAGTATATCACCGTTCTTTGGGCGGCGTGAAATAACGGAAACTCTCGGGTGGATGACCTGGCGGGGAGGGACAGATTGGCGGCGTTCCGCCAGCGCGCGCGGCTACCACTGTAGTCCGGGTGGGAGCATGCCCCATTGATCTGCTGGTCTGCGATCCTTTTACAGCATGGCGGCCTCGTGATATTCTTTATCTGGAGTGAGTGCCTATAGGCCACGACTGTGAGTGTCATGGGAGGGGACCGTCGATGTCTACCTATCGAACCGCATTTATGAGCCATGCGCATGCGAATAATGTTCTCTGCACCCAATACGCCGCGGCCTTACGCGCCTTCGGTATCGATCTATGGATTGACCTGACCAATGCCCAGAAAGGGCACGATCTGTCGGCGGATATCACAAGCCAGTTGGTACAGCGCTCGGCCTTCATCTTTATGATCACGGCCGCCTCTGATATCTCACCGTGGGTCACGTTGGAATTGAGCAACTACATCGCCTTGAGCCATGATCACCGGACGCAGATGATCGCTGGCATGCCGCGACTGATTTTGCCCGTCTTGCTGGAAAATATCTCCATCACTCCCGCCTCGAATTGGGCGAAGATCTACGGGATGAATTATATCGATGCTATCGGTCGACCGGTGGCAGACGTAGCAGCGGAGATCGCGCGGGCGTTGGTGGTCGACCCGGCATATCCTATCACCCCACCGCCCACCCCGGCGCCCGTCGCGGGTCCGGCCTTCCCGCTGCTCGCCAGCCTGCGCCAGCTAGGGTTCCAGGCGCGGCGCAGCAACGGCGTCGAGGTGATCATCCCGCCGACTGTTTTCGTCCCGGCGGGCGAGTTCCTGATGGGCAGCAATAAAGCCCAGGACCCGGAAGCCTACGATGATGAACAGCCACAGTACGCCATCGATGTCGCGGCCTATGAGATGGCGGCGTATCCGGTGACCGTCGCCGAGTATGCCAAGTACCTCGCCGCCAATCCCGCGGTCAAGGCCCCGCCGGATACGACGTTCTCGGATAGCGAGCGGGTCAACAAAGACTGGCGCAAGAAGACCATGACCTGGGCTATCCAGCAACAGCAGCGTGCCGACCACCCCGTCGTGTTGGTGACCTGGCAGAACGCGCGCGATTACGCCGCCTGGCTGGCAGCGGTGACGGGCGAACCCTGGCGCCTGCCGACCGAGGCGGAATGGGAGAAGGCCGCGCGCGGTACGGATGGGCGCATCTATCCGTGGGGGCCGAAATGGGAGCGCGGACGGGCCAATATCTTAGAGCAGGGCAGCCCGGGGATGACCACCAGCATCGGGACGTACGCGGCGCGCGACACGACGCCGGCTGGCTGCCATGATATGATCGGCAATGTCTTGGAATGGTGCCACTCCATTTACCTGCCCTATCCATTCGACAAGCAAAAATGTGATGATAATGCTGATCACACAAATATACACGTGCTGCGGGGCGGTTCGTGGTACCTCAACTCCAGGGACGCGCGCGCGGCGTACCGCAACGGGAACGTCGTAGCCTACTACCTCAACCTCTGTGGTTTTCGCTTGGTTCGTGGGGTGGGGGCTGGCTCTCACTAGCTTGATATCAATATCTTGGTTCTTGTTTTCTTGCTTTCTTTTATGGTGGTGGGGTGATATGTTCGGGGAACGTGATCACGTTGGGGAATATCCCGCTCGCGCGAAGCGCGAAAAATTTTTTCAAATTGCGGCGGGGGATGAACGCACCTGACGGCGGCGGAGTGCGGGCAATATATATAGCAAGATTGCGCGGCGGGAGATATGGCGCGGTGGGGGAGCGCGTCGCGGGAGCATCGCCGTCGCCCCCGTCGCCGGGGTTGAGCGCGTCGCGGGGAGCATCGCCGTCGCCCCCGTCGCCGGGGGAGTGCGTCGCGGGGGCATCGCCGTCGCCGGGGTTGAGCGCGTCGCGGGGGGCATCCCCGTCGCCCCCGTCGCCGGGGAATGCAATTCCCCGTCTAAGCGGCCTGCGGGCCGACGAAAACCGTTGA
>DAIDHM010000180.1 GCA_027459705.1 Ktedonobacteria bacterium
GCGCACCGCCGCGGCATAGTAGACATTGCCATAGCCATTCTGACCAAGTTGCCACAGGTTCAGGAAGGCTGAGATCAGTAAGATGCCGCCGAGCAGGACGCGCTCCCAGGTGGCTTGCAGCCAGGCAATCGCGCGGACCCACACTGGGGAGGTGTTGGTAATGGTCGGATTCAGCATGCGCGCTTGGGTTCCTTTCATGTCATCATGGTCCTCCCTTACTGTATCGGATCATGCATGAAGATCCGCTGAAGTCCGTATGAAGAATACCTGAAAGCACGCGCCGTGGCGAGCCCCTCTGCCTTCTGGTGTGTCGTTGTTTTCTCTTCCGCCTTGGCTGGTCGGCGTTCCTCACGATATCGCGGTACTTTGATTCGATATCAGGTAAGAACCTGATATGCGGATCAGGTCATTTCCGGATGTCCCGGTGATGTAGGATCTGAACGGCCAAACACTAGACAAACATCGTACAAAATATGAACGAATAGGCGTCAATGTGTGGGTGCCCTTTCACATCCTACCGATCATCTCGTGTTCAAAGGAGAACTGATCATGCCACAACTTACAACTGGCGAGTTCAGTTTGGTGTACAACCTGCTGTCCTTCACCCTCGCTGCTATGCTCGCATCCTTCATCTTCTTCGTCCTGAGCCGTGATTCCGTCGCGCCGCAGTACCGCGCCGCGCTCGTGATGTCGTCACTGGTGGTCGCCATCGCGGGCTATCACTACTTTCGCATCTTCAACAGCTGGAATGACGCCTATACCATCAGCAACGGCGTCTTCGTGCCGAGCGGCCAGCTCTACAATGATGCGTACCGCTATGTCGACTGGTTCTTGACCGTGCCGTTGCTCATCGCCGAATTGATCGCGGTCATGAAGATTCCGAATGGCAAACGTGGCGCTCTCACCGCTCGCCTCGTGGTGGCGGCGGCGGCGATGATCGCCCTGGGCTATCCAGGCGAGATCGCGACCACGACCGCCACCCGCGCGATCTGGGGCACGGCGAGCACCATTCCGTTCCTCTACATTGTCTACGAGCTCTTCGTCGGCCTGGGCCCGGCCATTCAAGCGGAAGTGGGACAGCCTAAAATCTTATTGCGCAATATCCGCTTCTTGCTCCTGGGCACCTGGGGATTCTACCCGATCGTCTTCATGCTCCCGCTCTTCCTGGGGGATGTGAAGGGCGCGACTTCGGTGGTCGCGGTCCAGATCGGCTACTGCATCGCCGATGTTCTGGCCAAGTGTGGTTATGGCCTGATGATCTACGCGATTGCCCGTGCCAAGACCCAGGCTGAGCAAGCCAACGCACCTGCGCGGGCCGCGGAAACCGTCGTGGCTGGTCATTAGTCTGCTGTGCCGGCGCACTCTCATGAAACTGCGCGTGCGCCTTGCGCCAGTCCCCCTGCTGCATCGCGTGACGCGGCCCACATTGTGACGCTGTTTTGTCTGGTGTGGGCCGCATGTGTCAACAGACTGGCACCGGACTTTCGGATTCTAGCTTGCAGCTTCCGATTTCCTGCTTTTCGCTTTCGCGTGCCAGCACCAGCACATTGCGGATGCACAACTGGCATCCTCAGGAAAGAAGCGATGAGGGAGGGCGTTTGATGCGAACCTATGCGGAATTCCTCGCGCTGTTTGTGGTCTTGCCACTTGTCCTGCTTCTAGGCTGGTATATCGCTGGTCGAGAGTCAGGCGGACGGATGCGTGCTTCATGGCTGATGGTTGGTATCGTCGCGATTCCGGCGGCGATCTGCTGGGATCAACAGGCGGCCCGCTGGGGTCTCTGGCATTGGGAGCGGCGTGCTCTCATGTTCTCCCGATCTGGCTGGATGCCGTGGAATCTCCCTATCGAGGAGATCGCCTTCATCTGCTGCTTAGTCCTCTTAGTCCTGCTGCTGACAGCGAGGATGCAGACTCTGCCGCCCCTATCGTGGAATGTGCGGCGATGCGCGGACGTGGCGCTGGTCGCTTTGCTCAGTGGCGGTCTGTGGTGCGGTGTCCGCGCCTGGCAGCTGGCATCGATACCCGCTCGCTCCCATCCATACTATCTGACGTATCTCGTGTTCTGGGCATTTCCACTCGTGGGCCTGCAATGGTTGGTGGGTGGCAGCATCCTCTGGCGTCGGCGGGCGGTCATCCTGCTCGTAGCGCTCAGTACCACGCTATGGTTCACCCTGGCGGATAGCGTGGCTCTGCATGCCGGACTCTGGTCGTTCGCCACGACGGATCTGACAGGTATCGGGTTGGGGAATGTCCCTATCGAAGAGATCGTCTTCTTCTTCGTAGTCACGCTACTGGTCACGCAGACTCTGCTGGTCATCGAGACGCGAGCCTGGGCAACACAGTTCCATGGACTCTGGCTGAGCGTTACCCATTCAGCCGTGGCGCTTCAGCATCTCCGTTCGCGTCTGGCATTTGGTTATTATTTCGTACGCGCTCCGGCATTCAGGAGGCATGATCTATGCATAGCATCGCGCAAAGAATTGCTCCGCGGGGCGTCGAGCACTTACCCAATGAATCAGCTCCCTGGCGCGCCGCGCTCTATGCGCTGATCGGTCGACTGACGGTGCGGGATTGGGCGCAGACCTATGGCGACCTGGACTGGGAAGCGGCGACGAACGAACTCCGTGATCCCACCTTCATCTATCCAGATTATTATATCTGCGATCGCCATTGGGTGCACGGTGGATTTCTGACGGGTTGGCATGCACTGGGCTGGTCGGTAGCCGCGCGGTTCTATGGTATGGGCCCTGTGTATGAGCGCCTGGCTCGCCGCGTCGCGGAGCAGGCGCCAACGGCAGCGACCATACTGGATATTGGTGCGGGCACCGGCGACTGGCTCATGGAACTGCGCGCTCTGATGCCGCATGCCCGATATCTGGCAGCGGATCTCTCACCGCAGATGCTAGCGGCCCTGCGGCACCGCTGGGTTCGCCAGGGTTACGCGGTAGACGGTTTGCGCCTGCTGCATGCGGCGGGTGAGCACCTTCCGCTCCCCGACGCATCGTGTGATCTGGTTACCGCCAATCTGGTTTTGCATGAATTGCCGCCCGCGGCGACGCGTGCGCTCTTCGCCGAGGCCCGTCGCGTCCTCACGCCCAATGGCACCTTCCTCACCCTCGACGCAATCCAGCGTCCCATACCGATTCCCTGGATCAATGCTCTCGGTGTCCGCGCGGTCGCCACTATTTTTCATGAACCCGATTTCCGGAGCTACACCCGGCAAAATATCCCCGCGATCGCGTATGCCGCTGGTTTCCGTTCCGTCAGAGTGCATATGCAGGGCCACCTGCCCTGGAAATTCCAGATCCAGGAAGCGCGCGGATCATTCACGCGTTCGTGATCACGTTTCACTCCACTGTGACGCTCTTGTGAAACTTCTCTCGTATGCTCTTTCTGTGCGATGAGCGTTTGGACACAGAAAGGCACAACCATGCAACGTTCCACAAAAATCCTCGTCGGTATCGTTGGTACCGCCCTGGTGGCGATCCTGGTTCTGGGAGCCATCAATATAGCCTATGCCGCGCGATACGGCCACTCCTTGATGCAGTTTGGCAATAACCAATCAGCAGGAATTGGTCCCGGCGGCACGGTGAGTAGCGCTGGCGCGGGCTATGGCCCCGGTGGCATGATGGGCGGAGCTGGCGCGGGCTATGGTCCCGGCGGCATGATGGCCTATAGCTGGGGCGCACTTGCCACTGTTTCCCCGGTCGCGACCAACCAGGTGCAGATGACCAACAAAGATACTTTTGATCCCACCGTCATCACCGTGAGGGTTGGCACTACCGTGACCTGGACGAACAGCGACACGGATGCGCACACGGTGACCTTCGTGCCAATGATGATCAATAGCGCCCATATCCCTGGAGGTAGCTCGTTCAGCTACACCTTCACCAGCGCGGGCATATACAACTATTTCTGCGCATACCATCAGGGGATGGTCGGGCGGGTCATCGTCACCAACAACTGAGCGTCGCCGGTGGATGGCGCGGCTCAGCTATTTCACGGCGGTCACATCTGCACTCGTCCAGAGCGGCCAGTTGGAATGAACTAGCTGATGATCTAGAGAAGTAATCCGGATGGTCCGGTGCCGCCGGAAGATCGGGTGGAAGAGGTAACATATCATGATGTGGAATTTCGGAGGTGGCGCGGGCTGGTGGGGCGGTCTGGTGATGCTGGCCAGCATGCTCCTCTGGTTCGCCATCCTGGCGCTTTTGATCTGGGGGATATTCCGCTGGCTTGGTGCCGGTCGCAACCAGCCATACGTACAACCGTCGTCACCCATGCCCGGCGCGCAGGAGATCCTGAGCCAGCGCTACGCGCGCGGTGAGATTGATACCGCGACCTACCAGAGCATGCGCGCCGAGCTAGAACGACAGGGACCACCCTCGACGACATAACAACTAGCGAGGAGTGACAACCCCATTACGATGCGGTAGAGCGAGGCGCCAGCGCCGTTATACGACGGCGCTGGCGCCTTGACGTTGGCGAGTGGTGATGGCAACGGTGTCACGCGCGGCCTGGTGGCGTTATAATCTGAAGGATCTGCTGCAAGACATGCCAGCATCGCGGCGCTCGCAGTCTCTTCCATGACGCCAGAAGGAGAGTTTCCCCACATGCACATGCGCGACCATTACCATGGACTGGCCGCCGGACGCTACGACAGGGTCTGGAGCGACTTTACCACGCGCATGGTGCAGCCGGTGGTTACCTATGGCCTGGCGGGGTTGCCCACCGGAGCGCGCATCCTGGATGTCGGATGTGGCACGGGAGTGCTGTTGCAAGCCAGCCTGGCCGCGCGGCCAGATCTGCGCGCCCATGGGACGGATGCGAGCGACGCGATGCTCGCCCAGGCGCGCACGCGGCTCAACGAGCGCGCGCAGCTCGCGCTCTGGGATCTCGACCACGCGCCACCGCCCCTGATCCGCGACCACGCCCCCTACGACCTCATCACCTGCACCAATGT